>JAFTCP010000020.1 GCA_017454625.1 Synergistaceae bacterium | reverse complement strand
ATCTCCGGTCAACATTTCGCTGATTGCGTTATCTCGTTCAGGCCTTCCCATTGATGAACTGAACTCGTGAGCTAAAACTTTCGGATGTTCGCGCAGAGTTCGTAAGTCGGCTTTATCACAGGCCAATTTTACACAATGCAACCTTGACTGCTGGCCCGCTCCAACTCCCAAAGTCTGACCGTTACGAGTTACACAGACTGAATTAGACTGCGTGAACTTCAGCGTGATTAATGCGAGCGTTAAATCCCGTCGGGCCTCGTCAGGAATATTCTTATTGACCGTTACAGGTTCATTGAATTTTTCGGGGTCGATTACGGGCAAAACATTTCTTGACTGCTCAAAAGTTATTCCGAAAACGTCGCGTGTCTCCGCTAATTCCGGCTCATAATCCGCGTCAATCTTGATAATCGAATAATTTCCTTTGCGTTTGGTCTTGAGGATTTCGAGGGCTTCAGGCGTGTAATCAGGAGCTATAACTCCGTCAGAAACTTCATGCTTGATAAATTCTGCCGTAATCTCGTCGCATGTGTCGCTAAGAGCAATCCAATCTCCGAACGAAGAAAGCCTGTCAGTTCCTCGTGCTCTGGCATAAGCACAGGCCAAAGGAGAAGAGTTAATGTCAAGTTTATCATCGACGAAGAATAATTTGCGTTCGTCATCGCTCAGCTTTAAGCCCAACGCAGCCCCCGCCGGACTTACGTGTTTGAATGATGCCGCTGCTGACATGTTCAAATTCTTTCTTAACTCACGGACTAACTGCCATGAATTTAATGCGTCAAGAAAATTAATATAGCCCGGTCTTCCGTTTAGAATTTCAAGAGGTAAATTTCCCCCGTTTCTCATGAAAATTCTTGCGGGGCTTTGACTGGGATTTGTTCCGTATTTTAGTGTGTATTCTTGCAAAATTTTTCACTCCTTATAGCTTCTCTCAAGTGAGAGTAATTAACTTCTTTTGCTCCCAATTCCTTAATTCTGTTGAGAGTTATAGTTTTCTGATTACCTGCTTTATCGTTCAAAATCGACGTTGGCAGAACAAAAAACGTCCATTGTGATAAATCCAAAATGTTAATGCCCGACGGCTCTTTGTGCTTATGAAGACAGAATACGTAAACATCTGACTGTCGCACGCACTCCCCAGAATACCTATTTGTCTCAGCGTTCCAAGTATGTGTCGGACGAATTGAAAAACTTATTGCTGATAGCTTTTTATTATGCCATGACTGAAGATAACCTGACGCTTTCACCTCAATTTTAATTCCTTCAGGTGTCAAAATATCATAAGGCTTCCAGCTTGTGCGAATTTGTTCGGTCTCATTGACAGCCGCATGAACGAGAAACTCAGCGAATATTCCCCGTTCAGTGTTGTCGATTATATCCGAATGCGCCCATCGCCAATAATCTATTATGCTCAAGCCTGAACCCGTAATTTCTTCTTGGCCGGTTAAATTATTCATTCGTGTTGAAGAGTTTATCAGCGTAATTCACAAAGTTAGGCTCATAATATCTCACGTAAAGCGCAACTCTATAGCTCTCGCCGAGTTCTTTCCAGAGTGAATTTGCGAACTCGTTAATGTCCTCCGAAATTTTCACCTTGCGAGGCTCTCCCATGAACGACGGCAGAACTTGAGACGGCAGAACATCATGATCATACGTGTGAATGAGATGACCAATTCCCTTGACAAATTCATACTCGTAAAAATATTTTCCCGCACGTTTCAAGATACTTTGAGCGTAACCCTTCTCCGTGATAAGCGCGCTAATTCTCGGCGTGTAATGTGGAGCATCAGGCTCATATTCGCGAGTTCTCAGAGCTTCAATGAAATTATTTTTTGCGTTAATGAAGTCGTCATCAGCCCTGCTGTCATCGTGAGTTTTTCCGGTGTTAATGAAGTCGTTTTCAGCATGACCATTTTCCCCGATATTTGTTAAGCCGTTATCAGTCCGACCGTTTTTGCCATCTTGCAAGAAGTCATCACCAGTTCGGCAATTTTTCCCATAGTT
>JAFTCP010000171.1 GCA_017454625.1 Synergistaceae bacterium | reverse complement strand
TCTTTAAGGTCTGAAACATGATGAACATTGTTGCTGTAAAAGAGTGTCTCAATTGTAGTACGAGGCTGGGCGTGATAAACTTTCTTGAAATTTTCAGGATCATAATAACCGATTGTTGACATGCCGAAAATTTCCCCTTTCAATAAAAATTTGTGAGATTGAACGTAATTATAGCACTTATCCTGTTTCTTACTACTTAAAACATTTACATATTGATGAGTAAAGTCTCCTTAATATAAATTTTTCTATGACATAGTTCACTAAGAATTTGATTGCTTGCTACAAAATTTGAGTTGTTAAAAATGCTTGTATTCTGCAAAATTTAGGCTTATCATTTATTAGTTTATAACTTTTTACACTATAATAATTTTATATGAGGGGGAATAATTCTTGAACAAGATACTCGAGAAACGTCAGCTTTCTTATGACAAGGAACGAGATCAGAGCGTTTATTACTACAAAGTTGAAGCTCCGGAAATCGCCCGCAACAGAAAAGCCGGACAGTTCATAATTTTCCAGATTGACGAGGATTACGGCGAAAGAATACCTTTGACGATTGCAGACGCTAGCGCTGAGGAAGGCTGGATTGCTATCGTATTCCAGACCGTAGGCGCGACAACACGCAGATTTTCAGAGACATTCAACGTCGGCGATAATATCCCGGTTCTCGTTGGGCCTCTTGGAAAGCCTACTCACATTGAGAAGAAAGACGGATTAATTCTCTGCGTCGGCGGTGGAATTGGAATTGCTCCGTTACATCCCATCGTTCAGGCCAATCACGCAATCGGCAATAAAGTCGTTACGATTATCGGCGCAAGAACGAAGGAATTATTATTCTTCGAGGACGAAATGAGAGCCGCGAGCGATGAACTTATCGTTGTAACTGATGACGGTTCATATGGCCGCAAAGCTGTAGTTACGGTTCCATTGACGGAAATTTGCGAGAAAGAGAAAGTCAGCGAGATAGTCTCAATCGGCCCGGCAATAATGATGAAGTTCTGTGTTGCTGCTGCACGTCCGTTCGGAGTTCCGATTACAACGTCGCTTAACACGATTATGATTGACGGAACAGGAATGTGCGGATGCTGCCGCGTAAAAGTCGGCGACAAGACGAAGTTCGTATGTGTTGACGGCCCGGAATTTAACGGCTACGAGGTTGATTTTGATAACATGATGCAGAGAATGACGGCCTTCAAGGACAAAGAGCGTGAAGCGGATCACAAGTGCAGAGTTGGGCTTGATGCCGGGAAGAAGGGGGCATAAATCATGAGTGAACACAAGACGACGGAATTTTTACAGGAAGAAGCCGCGAAGCTCTGGGCTGACATTGAAGCGAAGAAAGCCGAAGGGAAATTCACGGGCAAGGACAGAACCGCAATTCCTCCTCAGGAGATGCCTTCACAGGAGCCGGAAGTTAGAGCTCATAACATGTCCGAAGTTGCGCTCGGCTACACCGAGACACAAGCACGCGTTGAAGCTGAGAGATGCATTCAGTGCGGCGGAGCTCCGTGCAAAAAGGGATGCCCGGTTGGAGTTCCTATTCCGGAGTTCATCAAGCACATTCAAGCCGGAGATTTCAAGGGAGCTGTTGACACAATCAAGCAGACAAACTTACTCCCAGCGATTTGCGGCCGTGTATGCCCTCAAGAAAAACAGTGTCAGAGCTTCTGCACAATCGGTAAAATGTTAAAGTCTCCGGAGAAGGCTGTAGCAATTGGCCGACTTGAGCGTTATGTTGCTGACTGGGAACGCGCGAACAACAAAATCACCGTCCCGACACCAGCACCAGAGACCGGCAAGAAAGTTGCTGTAATCGGTTCAGGCCCTGCAGGTTTGACGGTCGCCGCAGATATTCGTAGAGCCGGACATAAAGTTACAGTTTTCGAGGCATTCCAGAAGACCGGCGGAGTTATGGTTTACGGAATTCCTGAGTTCAGACTTCCGAAAGCTATCGTTGCAAAAGAAGTTGAGAACTTGAAGAAGATGGGCGTTGAGTTCAAGACGAGCTTCCTTGTTGGACGCACAGCTACGCTTGACCAACTTTTAACCGAACAGGGCTATGATGCGGCATTCATCGGAACAGGCGCGGGACTTCCGAAGTTTATGCATATCGAAGGCGAGAACTTAATCGGAGTTTTCAGCGCGAACGAATATTTAACGCGTTCAAACCTGATGAAGGCTTACGACACCGAACACGCCGACACACCTTTATATTCAGCGAAGAGAGTAGCGGTATTCGGAGGCGGCAACGTTGCAATGGACGGCGCGAGAACGGCTTTAAGGCTTGGAGCTGAGAAAGTTTACTGTGTCTATCGTCGTACACGTGCTGAGATGCCGGCAAGAATTGAGGAAGTTGCACACGCTTTTGAAGAGGGCGTTGATTTCCACTTCTTGGAGAACCCGACGAAGTTCATCGGCGACGACAAGGGAAGATTAACCGGTGTTGAGCTTTTGACGTATGAACTCGGCGAACCTGACCAGTCCGGCAGACGCAGACCCGTAGCAATTCCGGGAACTGAACACGTCCTTGATATTGATGCGGCTGTAATCGCGCTCGGCAACGACTCCAACCCGTTAATGTCCCAGACGACACAGGGCCTTAACGTTACGAAATATGGAAATATCATCGTCGACGAGAACCAGAAAACCAGCATTCCTAGAGTTTGGGCTGGCGGCGATATAGTTTTGGGAGCAGCAACGGTTATTCTCGCAATGGGTGAAGGCCGAAGAGCAGCTGCGAGCATGAACGAATACTTAGCAGGCAAATAGTTAGCTTGTGAATTTCAGGCGGGGGAGGAAGACTTCTCCGCTTTTATTTTACCCTGTACCATTGATGATTATCTGTTGATTTTGGCAAGGCTTCGAGTTCCGTAATTTTCCCCTCTGATACATCCTCAAGAAATTTTTTGCCGAATGTTGTAGGATGTTCGACTTCACCCCAAAAAGGAAGTTCATTAAGTTCAAACCTGTCTCCTGATGAAAAATTTTTCTCAACATATTTCTTCACGTCGTTTAAAAATTTATCGTAATTCATGCTAAAACGCTCCATTTATGAAAGATTGATATATTCTACAACACATTTATAATTCGATAAGAACGGAAAATCTAAGGAGTGATTAATTTTATGGAACTAGCAAAAAAATTCAGCGTACAGAAACCCTCAGGAATGATACGCGTCTTTCAGGCCATCGAGAAGATGCAGGGCGTGTTAAATCTCAGCATCGGCGAACCTGACTTCGTAACTGAACCCGACATTATCGACGCAGGAGCAAAGGGAGCAAAAGACGGTTTCACTCATTATCCGCCGTTACAAGGTTATCTTGATGTTCGTGAGGCCGCGTGTGCATACTGGGAACGTCATCACGGATATAAATCTTCTCCCGATAACGTTTATATTTCGGTCGGTGGTCTTCATATTCCTTGGCTAGCGTTCGGTGCTTTGCTTAATCCCGGCGATGAAGTAATGTTGATTGAGCCGTATTTTACACCGTATGAGGCTCAAATTCGCGGCAATGGCGGAGTTCCTGTAACGATTAAAACACGCGAGGAGAATAATTTTGCTCCCAGCATTGAAGAATTACGAGCGGCGGCAACCCCCAAAACTCGCGGAATAATCTTAAACTATCCCGGCAATCCTTCAGGCAGAACAGCAACAGTGAAACAGTTTGAGGAGATTGCGGAGTTTGTCGAGGAAAGAGATTTATTTGTTCTCAGCGATGAAATTTACGAGTCAATGGTCTTCAACGGCGAACACGTATGCTTTGCGAATATTCCCGGCATGAAGGAACGTACGCTTTTAGCGGCCGGAGTTTCGAAAAGCCACTGCATGACCGGCTGGAGAATTGGTTACGTCTTCGCTCCTCAGAACGTAATCAACGTTATGTGTCAGCTCTCATCATTCCAGACTTACGGCGTAAACTCACTCTCACAGAAAGCCGCCGCTTACGCAATGAACACTCAGGACGAGAAAGTTAAAGCCCGTGCAAAAATCTTCGGAGAACGAATGAAGGCCGTCGAAACGAGATTAAACGCTATGAAGGGTGTTAAGTGTCATCCGGCAGAAGGAGCATTTTATTTATTCCCGGACATTTCAGGTACAGGCTTAACGAGTGAAGAGTTTACCTGGCAATTACTGAATAACGCGAAAGTTGCTGTTTTGCCCGGAAGCGCGTTCGGTCAAACCGGAGAAGGATATATCAGAATTGCTTGTACTCAATCAATGGATACGTTGATGCAGTCAATGGACAGGATGAAGGAATTTTGCGAAAGTCTTTAATTATGTCTAACATGTGATTTTCTGAGTAATTCAGGTGTGTTGCGAAAGTCTGTAGTGATGGTTAATGTGTGAAGTTCCGGCTTGTGCGGGGTGGGTGGGT
>JAFTCP010000019.1 GCA_017454625.1 Synergistaceae bacterium | reverse complement strand
GAAAGGGGAAATTTTCGGCATGTCAACAATCGGTTATTATGATCCTGAAAATTTCAAGAAAGTTTATCACGCCCAGCCTCGTACTACAATTGAGACACTCTTTTACAGCAACAATGTTCATCATGTTTCAGACCTTAAAGAGGCTTACACACTCGCTAAAAATTCTCCCGGCACAATCGAACTTACGGGAATGCCGGTTTATCAGCCCGAAGCACAAGGGCTTCCTATGGGAGCAAACGTTTTACTCTTCAACGACGGCGGAATTTTCGGAAGAACAGCGGCCGCACGAAGAATAGTCGGTTATCCTGATGTGAACGTCGCGAGCTATTGCAAGATTATTCGTGAGGCTATCTTCAACATGCGCTACAGAAAGTTATATCAGGCTGATGCGTACGTCGGACTTGATGAGGACTTCATGACCAGCGCACATATCATCGTTCCTGAGGGCTACGAGAACAATTTATACAACTGGATGATTAACTTCCAGTACGCCAACGAAGCCTACAAGCCGCGCTACGAAAAGTCCCGCAGAATTTCTGACCATGACGGCGATATTTTCTTCGTTGCTGATCCTGATTGGCCACACGGAGACCCGAAATTAGCTGAACAGTTCCCGCTCGGAATTGCTTTCTTCTCACCTGAAGAGAACTGCGCTATCGTTCTCGGACTTCGTTATTTCGGCGAATTGAAGAAGGGAACATTAACGCTCGCTTGGGGAATTGCTGCCCGCAACGGATATGCTTCATGTCATGGCGGACTTAAACGCTACACTCTCAAAGACGGAAGCGGCAAAAAGTTTGTCGTCGCGGCGTTTGGACTTTCAGGCTCCGGCAAGTCAACAATCACACACGCAAAACATGACGGGAAATATGACGTTATGGTTCTTCATGATGACGCGTTCGTCGTAAACGTTAAGGACAAATACGCAATCGCCCTTGAGCCGACATATTTTGACAAGGTCGCGGATTACCCGATCGGATGCCCGGACAACAAATTTATTCTCACGTTACAGAACTGCGGAGCTGTCAAGACTGCTGACGGAAAATTAATCGCTGTAACCGAAGATGTTCGTAACGGCAACGGCAGAGCAATCAAATCACGTTTATGGTCGCCGAACAGAGTTGACAGAATTGATGAGCCTCTTAACGCTATTTTCTGGCTTATGAGAGACCCGACATTGCCGCCTGTTCTGAAACTCGAAGGCCCGTCGCTTGCTTCCGTTCTTGGTGCAACACTCGCAACGAAGAGAACCAGCGCCGAAAACTTAGCACCTGGTGTTGATCCTGACGCTTTAGTCTGTGAGCCTTATGCTAACCCGTTCAGAACTTACCCGCTCGGAATGGACTATGAGAGATTTAAACAGCTCATTTCCGACGGAGTAGACTGCTACATTCTCAACACCGGCAACTTCATGGGCAAGCCCGTAGGCAAAGAGAACACGTTAATGATTATTGAGCGCATCGTCGAGGGCAAAGCTAACTGGGTACCGTTCGGAAATCTCAGCGGAATTAAGACGATGGAAATTCCGGGCTTCGACGCGGACCTCAAGAACGAGGAATACCGCACGCAGTTAAAGAAACGTTTCCAGGACAGATTGAACTTCATCAAGTCCAGAGACACCGAACGCGGCGGAATTGACAAGCTCCCGGCAGATGCTCATGAGGCCGTCGAAAAGTTGATTGCTGAGATTGGCTAATGCTGATATAATCTGCAAAAATTTTTCAGGAGATAAATATTACTGAAGACTAAAATTTATATGATATTAATCGGCGGGAAGCATAGAAAATACACACCTTCTCGCTGTTTTTATTTTTTTTTTCGATTAGATGTTCAACTCCTCGTCAGACTTCCTTGTCATTGTCATAATATCTAGGTATTTATTAAAGCTTACATTAGCCGCGAAAAATAAGCATCATTTTTCCCTCCGCAATCTATTACAGAGGGTATTAATACTTTTCTCGTTGCTGCTTCAGCTAAGTATCGAAGAAGTTTTTTACCTTAGCAAAGGTATATATTCTCCACGACGCTTGAATGTATCCTCTTCCCTATGTACATTAAGTGAATTTATCATTGAGGTCATTAATAAAAGCGTCCAGCCTTCATTGAATTTTACTTAATGAAAATGATAATCTTTTATAAAATAGGATGCATTTTCCAGCAATCATAATGCACGCACATGTATCATGCAGCATGATAAGTCAGCCGAACAACAGGGGCAACGCAGGAAGCGCGACAAACGGAATGCCTCCGACGAACTCAATGGGCTGCGGAACTTGGGGCGGTAACATCGTCAGCGAGAATATCACGTTGAAGCACTACATGAACACGACTTGGGTAGCGCGTCCAATCCCTGAG
>JAFTCP010000170.1 GCA_017454625.1 Synergistaceae bacterium | reverse complement strand
GGAAGCTCAGGCGGTGGATGCTCAGCGGCAGGATTTGGAGCACTTGCGCTTGCTTTACTTGGTGGATTAATCGCACGCAAAAAGTAATATAAATCGCAGAACAATTTAACAAGTAATACTTTCATCCTTCCTGTTCGAGAGTGAGCGGGAGGGATTTTTTTATGCGCTATAATAATTATTGTCAATCAAACTTTTTCTGGAGGTGCATGAAACTTGAACTATTATCTTTGCTTTGATGCCGGAACTCAGAGCGTGAAAGTTGCAGTTTACGACGAGAAGGGAAATCAAGCGGCTGTTGACGTAAACCCGACGACGTTAAATTATCCTCAAAGCGGCTGGGTAGAGATGAACGTACATGAATACTTCGAACTCGCTTTAAAGGGAATGAAGAAGTGCGCGGAAATCTTACGGGAAAAAAATATTTCGCCGTCTTCAATTCGTGCAATTATGGGAGACGGGATTATCTGCGGGATTGCCGGAGTTAATGACGAGGGAATTGCTATCACGCCTTACATAAATTATCTCGACTCACGAACACAAAAGGACGCTGACGATTTAAGCGCGTTAAATCTCGACATTTGGGCACGAGAGACGGGAAACCCTGAGCCTCTTTGTTTGTTCCCGGCATTATTCGCGCGCTGGCTCCTGAAAAATTCCCCAGAGGCAAAAAATATTCGCAAGTTCGTACATAATGCTCCGTATATCTTGATGAGGCTTGCAGGTTTGAAGGCTGAAGACGCGTTCATCGACTGGGGAGCGATGTCGGGCTGGGGACTTGGCTATAACGTTGTTAATAAAACTTGGTCCGACGAGCAATTAGAGATACTTGGGATTGACAAAGCATTAATGCCGCGTATCGTTAAGCCCTATGACGTAATCGGCAAGTTGTCGCGTGAGGCTTCAGAGTTTACCGGACTTCCTGAGGGCATCCCGATTTGCGCAGGAGCAGGAGACACGATGCAGTCGCTTTTAGCTTGCGGAGTTTATGAGCCTGGTCATGCCGTCGACGTTGCCGGGACGTGTTCAATGTTCTGTATTTCGACTTCGGGGATTGTTCCGGGCTTGAGCAAAAAAGGTAACGGGTTAATCTTCAACTCTGGAACATTGCCGAATACATATTTTTACTGGGGATTTGTCCGAACTGGCGGGCTTGCGCTTCGATGGTTCAGGGATAATATTTGCAACAAGCCTGGCGATGACACTTACTATGATTTTCTCAGCGAAGGAGCTAAAAATATTCCTGCCGGCTCTGACGGCGTGCGTTTTCTTCCTTGGCTTACAGGAGGCCCGGAAGGTTTCAGGGAAGTTCACGGATGCTTCATCAACATGGGAATGAACACGAACCAATTTACTTTGTGGCGTTCTGTGCTTGAGGCGATTGCTGGCGAGTATTCGGAGATTGCCGAACGTTGCCGAAAATCAGGAACTCCGGTTGACAGAATTATAATCACAGAGGGCGGGAGCAAATCTCCATTATGGAACCAGATTAAAGCGGACATGACAGGAGCCGAGACTTTGACGCTGAAGACTGGCGGAGCATTGGCCTTGAACGCGTTGATTGGGGCTTATGCTGTCGGAGACTTGAAGGATATTGAAGCTAAGCTGAAGGAAGGATTGACAGTTACGGGAAAATTTGAACCTGGCGAGAAATTAACACTTCCTGAAATTCCGTTCAAGCTGTAACAAAGAAGCCTCCTCATGACGAACACGGGGAGGCTGAATTATTATTAGTCTTTCTTTGGATGAAGATTTGCTAAGGCGGCGGCCATGTCAATCTCCATGAAGTCAGCAACGTCAACGAGTAAATCTGCAATCTTTAAGTGCTGAGGGCAGACTTTCTCGCATTTCCGGCATTTCACGCATGCGCTGGCTTTTCCGTAGCCGTCATTCACTAAGTTGCTGTAATACATGCGCTCAATCATAAAGCCTCCGGGCACGCTTTCAGGTTCACGCTGTTTTGCGGCGTTGTAGAGCGCGAAATAGTTCGGGATTGGAATATTTCGAGGGCATTTGTTCGTCTCGACGCAGTAACGGCATCCGGTACATGGAATTGCGTACCATTGGCGAATAATCTCGGCGGCTTTCTTTACGGCTTCATTTTCCTCATCGTTGAACGGCACAAAATCTTTCATTGCGTCAACGTTGCTCTTGAGCTGATCAAACGTGCTCATTCCCGACAAGACAGCTTGAACGTTCGGAAGGCTCGCGACAAACTTAATGGCCCAATGCGCCGGCTCCCAGTCAGGATGAATTGAACGCAACAATTTATCGGCTTCCTCTGGAATTTTCGCTAACGTTCCGCCCTTGACGGGTTCCATAACTGTAACTTTCAGGCCGTGTTCCTCAGCAACGCGATAACAAGCTCCACTCTGAACACCTGCATTGTCCCAGTCGAGATAGTTTATCTGCAATTGCACGAATTCAAAGCCCGGATGGTCGTCTAAGATTTTCGCTAAGTTCTCCGCCGAGTCATGACAGCTGAAACCCAAACTCTTAATCTCTCCAGCCTTGCGCTTTTCTTCGAGGTAGTCAATCGTGCCCCATTTTTTAGCGCGTTCGTACTGCTCAAGCGTCATATTATGAAGCAAATAATAATCGAAGAACTCAACGCCGACGTTCTGTTTCTGGGCCTCAAAGATTTTTGCGTGTTCTTCCCCTGACTTCATCAAGGCAAGAGGCATCTTCGTAGCGACGGTGAAAGAATTGCGCGGAAATCTCTCAACTACGGACTGTTTTAAAGCGTTTTCGCTCTTGTAATCATGATACATGTACGCCGTATCAAAATACGTGAAGCCGTTAGCAATGAAGTAATCCGCCATGCGTTTGACCTGTTCAATGTCTACCGTTGTCATGTCGTCAGGATTGAAGACGGGCAGACGCATGAAGCCAAAACCTAACTTTTTCATGATGATTTTACCCTCCTCGTTGAAATTGCGCAATTCTAAACCTAAAGCATACTTCAATTACAATGCGAAAAATTACACAGCCTGAGCTTAAAAAAGGGAAGCCCTAAAGCCTCCCTTAATTTTACTAGACTAAATTTTACTCGCCTCCGTACATCTGCTGTGCTAAAAGCGAACGGCGATGATACAAATCTTCCTCAATCTCGTCAGCCTGTTCCTCAAGCATAAATTTATCCTCGAAGACCGTATTACCTGCAACATCATCACTGCCCTTGAACGCTCCCTTAAGAACAATCGGCGTAATTATCGTACATACGATTATCATTATGATTATTGGCCCGAGATAATTTTCACTTATCAAGTTCATGGACATTCCTTTACCGGCGACGATTAACGCAACTTCTCCTCTGCATACCATGCCTAAGCCGACTTGATAACTCTGACGATTTCCAAACCCGCAAAGTCTCGCTCCAAGCCCGCACCCGCCGAGTTTCGATATTACGCTTACGATTACAAGCGCGATTGTGAAGATTACGAGGTCATAGGACATTTCAGGCAAGGTAACTTCAAGCCCAATGTTAGCGAAAAATATCGGTGTCAACAATAAATATGCTATCGTGTCAAACTTGCTCGATATATATTGCCCTTTAGGCGACATCGCGATAATCATTCCTGCCGCGAAAGCTCCGATTATGTCAGCAATTCCGAAGACGACTTCAGCTGCCCATGCCATGAACAAACAGAACGCGAAGCCCATTACAGGATAACGCCGTAAATTTCTCTCGGCTTGAACTCGATCCGACCATGACATAGCCCGATAATATAAATATCCGGCAATAGCAAGAAACACGAAGAAGCCCAGAATTTTCACGAAGACAAGCGTCAAATTAACGTCCTCACCGGCAATCCCTGTAATTACAGTTAAGCAGATTAAGCCTAAAATATCGTCGATTAATGCCGCCGCCAAAATCGTATTGCCGACTTTCGTTGACATCTTGCCGAGTTCCTTTAACGTCTCAACAGTGATTGACACCGACGTAGCAGTTAAGACGGCTCCGACGAAAATAGCCGACGCAAAAGTTACGTTCTCATCGAAAATGTACATCAGGCCCGCTCCCATTCCCAACGGAACAAGAACTCCCGATAACGCAACGACAAAACCGACTTTCCCCGACGCTTTCAACTCGTCAATGTTAGTCTCCATTCCAGCCGTGAACATGATAACGATTACGCCGAGTTCCGCCATCCTTGATAATAACTCCGTCGGCATCAAGCAGAACTGAACTCCGAAAAATTTCGTAGTCAACGCTCCAAGCACAGCAGGACCGAAAAATAATCCCGCCATCAATGCACCGACAACTTGAGGCAGCTGCGCACGACGTGAAATAATGCTGAAAAGTTTTGTAGACATCAGAATAACGCACAAGCTCAACAAATAGTTATAGCCTTCCAATGTATATATACCCTCCTTACAAAGGATTAAAATTCATATTTATAACGTGAAGCGATTAACGCTAATAGTCATATTGAGACCATCAGAATTTTATATCATCATATTAAACATTCACCGAGATATTCATAATCATCACTGAAAGTAATACTCTAAACGTGCATGAAAAAATTTTAGTATAGCGATTGAAACTCATAATCATTATCGGAAATCTTGTTAATAAATATGCTCCGATTTCATAAAAATTTTATAATTCATAATCATCGCCGGATGCTTCTCCTAATAACGCTCCTACCTGGTGTCTCCAGGGAAGTGAAGGATGAGCGCCGATTTTCGTACAGGCTAATGCTCCGCAAGCTGAACCGAAGCGTGCCGCTAACTTAATCGGTCGTCCCTCGCATAAAGCTACAGCAAACCCCGCACAAAAAGCATCTCTAGCTCCGGTATGATCCACTGCACGAATATTAAACGCGTCAAAAGAAAAATGGCCTCCGTCGTTCATGAAGACCATTCCGCCCTTTGCGCTCTGAGTTACGACCAGACATTTCACGCCCTTACTTAATACATCATGAGACATTGCGATTATTGAAGCCTTTTTGTCGGCATAAAAACTCAAGGCTCGTTCGTTGAGAATTAAATAGTCAATATTCTTCCAGGCTTCTTCGGGCAATGAAAACGGAGGCTCAGCCGATAAAAACGTCTTGCATCCGTTCTGTCGAGCGAGTTTTAGTCCGGTTGTTACAGTCTTAGGAGGACTTTCCATTTGGAATAATGCGCAGTCCGACGACGTAAAAATTTTCTTGGCCCGGAACATCGCTTCTTCATCGAGAAATGCATTAGCCCCCTGACAAATTACGATCGAGTTTTCGCCGTCATGAGTTACCGTGATTACTGCCGTTCCTGTTGCGGCTTCCTTGCGAGCTTGAAGCTGTGAGCAGTCTACTCCGTTTTCCGTCAATACAGCCTTCAATCTCCGGCCAAAATCATCATCTCCGACACAGCCGATCATGTGAACTCTCGCGTTTAATCTTGCGGCGGCTAATGCTTGATTTGAGCCTTTACCTCCTCCAGCCATTCCGAACGGGCCTCCGACTAGGGTCTCTCCTTTTTGCGGACAATGAGGAGCGCGCATAACCAGATCAATATTGAGTGAACCTACTACTGCGATTGCTGCCAAATTTTGGTGCCTCCTAGATGTTATACTGGTAAATAATTTTCGTATAATAGCACAAAGATTGATGGTGTGTACAAAGTTGCAAGAAATTTTTGACAATGTAATACTTTTCAGCCTAATATCCCGTCGTCATCACAATACTCCCATTCACATTAACTCACGGCAAATTTTTCGCTCAGCATCTCACGAATAGTTACTCACTCAACATCTCGTATACAGCTCTCACGCAAAACACATTACACGCTATAATATTCTTTATCCACAATAAAGGAGGAGAAAATTTTTCATGAAGATTTGCTTTTATGCCCTAAGAGAATATGACGAGTTAATTTTCTGTGAACGCATGAAGGAGAAATACAATATCGAGTTCGTTTACTCGACTGATTACCCGAACGATAAAAATATTGCGCTTGCTTCCGGCTGTGAGGGCGTAAGCTGTACTCCGTGTGATATGTCCGCTCAAGCTCTGAAAAAGTTTCATGATGTCGGAGTGAAATACATTCTGACGCGTTCAATCGGTTATGATCACATTGACTTGAAGGCCGCTCGTGAACTGGGAATGAAAGTTGATACGGTCTCTTACACGCCGACGGGAGTAGCTGATTACGCGATTATGTTGATGCTGGCGAGCGTCCGGAGATTTGCGCATATTCTGAAACGTACGGAGCTTCAGGATTACTCGCTGAAAAATAAACTTGGCCGGGATTTCTCACAATGCACCGTCGGAATTATGGGAACCGGCAGAATTGGAACAACCGTAATTAAGCATCTTTCGGGCTTCGGATGTAAGATACTGGCTTACGACATTTACGAGAACGACGAGGCTAAAAAGTTTGCTCAATACGTCTCACTCGATGAAATTCTCTCTCAATCCGACATAATCACCCTTCACATGAATGCTAACGAGCAAAATTATCACATCATCAACGCTCAATCAATCGCTAAAATGAAGCAGGGAGCCTATATCATCAACACGGCGCGTGGAAAATTAATTGACTCCGAAGCTCTAATCAAAGGAATTGAAACGGGAAAATTGGCCGGAGCCGCGCTTGATGTCGTCGAGTTTGAAAACGGCCTGTATTACTATAACTTGATGGGAGAAGTCATGATTAACCCGAAACTTGCGATTTTACGCTCATTCCCCAACGTGATTTTGAGCCCGCACACGGCGTTTTATACGGCTGAAGATGTCTGTGATATGGTCGAAGGGAATTTTCGGAGTTTATACGAGTTCGAGACTGGGAAAAAGTTACACGGAGTTGAAGCAAAAAGCGGAGCCTGAGTTTCAAGCCCCGCTGAAGTTTTCTTATTTCTTCTCTTCCCTGCTGACCATCACAAAATATGTTGAACCTTCGCGCTCAATCATCAGGACTAAAGCGGCATCGTCGGATTTTACTGCCTTCGTTAAGTCGTCAAGCGTCTTTATTTCCTGAGCATTGACCTCACGAATAATGTCTCCTGCTCTAAGTTCTCCCTCGAAAGCGGCCGGAGAATTTTTATCAAGCTCGGTAACGATTACTCCCTCAACATCGGAATTGAGCCGGTAAGTTCTCCTGATAGTGTCGTTAATCTGGGCTGTCTTGGAAATTCCGAAGTCCTTTAACGCTTCACTTCCGCTTGAAATTTCTGGGGCTTCGTCTTTTTTTTCCTCAGTCTCCTTGACGCTTCCGTCGCCGGTGCTGTTACGTTCGGCCAATTTCACGTTGAAGTTTAACTTTTTGCCTTTTCTGACAACAACGAGTTTAGCTACAGTGTTAGGGGCAAGAGTTCTTACCTTCTGGACGAAATTATTTGCATCTTTAATTTTCTCGCCGTTAAGCTCAACGACAACATCACCGGGCTTAATTCCGGCCTTGTCCGCAGGATCTCCCTTGAACACGTCCCCAATCATAGCCCCGTTCGTTCCTTCAACGCCGTAAACTTTCGCCATCTGCTCGTTAATATCGCGAACGCTCACGCCGAGCCAGCCTCGTTTAACTCTTCCATAAGAGACTAAATCGTTCATAATCTCTTTTGCCTTGTTCACTGGAATTGCAAAGCCTAAGCCCTGAGCGTAAGGAATAATCGCCGTGTTGATGCCTACAACCTTTCCGTCCATGTTCAGCAATGGGCCGCCTGAGTTTCCGGGATTAATCGCCGCGTCAGTCTGCAAAAAGTCATCAAAATTTACGTCCTGAGTGTGAATGCTTCTGTTCTTGGCAGAAATTACTCCGGCTGTTACTGTCTGCTCGAAACCGTAAGGATTTCCGATTGCTACGACGAACTCGCCGACTTCGACAGCGTCAGAATCTCCAAGCTCAAGCACAGGCAATGTCCCGTCCGGCTCAATCTTAATCACAGCCAAGTCATAAGTCGGGTCGCTTCCGATAATTTTTGCCGAGTAAGTCTTCTTGCTTCCATCCGCGAGCATTACAGAGACCGTAATTTTTTCCATTCCTTCGACGACGTGATTATTCGTGAGGATTTGACCGTCCTTAGTTACGATAAAGCCTGAACCTCTGCCCTTCATTGGAACCGAACGCGTGAACTCCTTGAAGGAATCCCCGAAGAAACGCTTGAACAATGGATCGTCATCAAACGGGAAAGGCGAGAATGAACGTTTTTCCGTCTTCTCGACATCGATATTGACGACGGCAATTGAAGTTTTCTTGACGATCGAGACGACAGGATTACTCTGATTTGCCGCAAAAGGTGAAAATGCCGCTAATGCACTCCCTGAACTCACAAGGATTAATGCAAGCGTGAGAGTTAACGCTAAAAGTTTTCTGGAATTTTTCAAGATTAATTTACCTCCATAAATTTTTTTTTCTTAACACGGCGTGATATTTTAATCTCACGAACAAAATACTTCATGCCTAGAATGACCAATTTTAACCTAAGCAAAATTATACGCAAAACCTAAGCAAATAAACGGAAATTTCGAGGATTGCCGGAGAAAAATTTTCTCTGCATTTACGGATTTTCCCACAATATTCAAGTCTTCACGAGTTTATCCCAAGTTTCAGGTTTTCAAACGACCATCTTTCAGCTTCATAATATCTTCACGAGCTTATACATCAGCCTCAAATTTTCACACCCTCGCCGCTCTTCTCAGCTTGAACACGCTATATCCCAGCCATATCAACGCGAACGGAAGAGTTGTCATTATTCCCCTGTAAGTCCAAGAATATTTAATCATCGTCAACATGGGCGCATAATCTCGGAATGAGACGACAGCGAACCTCATTAACCCGTAAAGAATTAACGTTAACGGAGCAATCACAGAGTGATAATTTTTTTTCTGGAGCGGCAGAATTTTTTTCTCGACGTAAAGCAAGATTATCACGATTAAAGCCGCTATGACCGAGTAATAAATTTGCACAGGATGACGGAATAAATCAACATGGTCTCGTGGAAAATGAACGCCCGTAAAAAATTTCGTCGGAAGTCCAACGCAGCAGCCATTAAGAAAGCATCCCCAGCGTCCAATTGCAATAGCTAACATAGCAGGAGGAGCCGCCGCATCACATAATTTAGCGAACGAAATTTTCTTACTGAACGCACATAACACCAACGCCGATAAAAACGCTCCAGCAACAGCGCCGAACTCGTGAAGTCCGCCGCGATTTAGGTCAAGCAGATATGAAGGATGTTCAACATAAATGTGAAAATTCCTGATATATTCATACGAACGCGCACCAAGTAGCATGAACAAAAACGAAATTGCCATAATATGCCGGGCCTCGTCCTCGTCAAGCTCGTAAATTTCCAGACGTTTAATAGCCCAGATTATCGCGAGCGACAGAGCAATAAACCATACGACGCTGTACGTGTCAATCCTGATGCTTCCAATGTAAAACAAAGTCGGATACATGATTAAATCTTTCTCCACAAAAGCATATTCCCCTCAAAATACGCCTCAAGTCTTCCGTTCTCCTTAAGCCATGACAGATAAGAACGTACCGTGCTTCCGACTAAAGCGTACTGCTCAAATGTCATTGTCAGGTTAAAGCGCGTGAAAATCTTCTGCAATATCGTCTCAAAGTTCAATGGTTCAGCGCAAAGTTTTATTATCGTGTCAGCAACTTCATTAACTTTCGCAATGTTGAACTCGGCCAGCTCAGAGATATTATTCTCCGTAACGTCAGAATGTGAAGGAACAAGAAATTTCGCCGTCATTCCCTTAACTTTTTCGAGAGTTGATAAATAAGCTCCGACATCGTATAAAAAAGTTATTCCGTATTTTTCGAGGGCTGATTTACTCGCGAGACAGTCAGCAAGATAAATTACGTCGTCTGAAGTCCGGAAGCCGGCCATGCTGAAAAAATGTCCGGGAAGATTAATCATCTCTAAACAGTCAGGTAAACTTTCAGGCGTTAAATATTCAGCATCGCTCTCTTGGGCCATCAGGAATTTATGACGTAACTCCTTCATTGGAAAGCCGCCGTACAAAAAAGCCGGTTCAAGCACAGGATGACGGGTAAAAGCGCATTCAACATCAGGAGCGTAAATTTTGCACTTCGTTTGAGCCTGAAGATATTTGTTGCCGCCTATGTGATCCGCGTTCGAGTGAGTGTTGTAAATCGCCGTCAACTTCCATTTATGAGCATCCAGAACTTGCCGGACTTTCCTGCCAGCTTCCTTGTCGCTTCCGCTGTCGATTAAGCATACTTCGTTATCAGTGAGCTTAATTAGGCCAATTTTCGCGGGGCTCTGAATGTAAAAGTTTCTCTCGGTTAATTGAATGAGTTCATGCATAATTATTCGGTGTCATTCTCAGTGAAGAAACTTGTACCCTGAGCGTACATCTTGCGAAGTTTCGGCTTCTCAATTTTCCCCGTCGGATTTCTCGGAACGTCAGCAAAAATTATCTTTCTCGGACGCTTATATCTCGGAAGTCCTAAACAATAACGGTCAATCTCTTCGGTTGTGCATGACATCCCTTTTTTCACCTGAATTATTGCCGCAGGAATTTCACCAAGTCTGGGCTCAGGAAGTCCGATTACAGCGACATCATGAACTTTCGGATAAGCGCTCAGGAAATCTTCAATCTGAACGGGATAAATATTTTCGCCGCCCATGATTACAACATCTTTTTTGCGGTCAACAAGCCAGATAAATCCGTCGTCGTCCATCATCGCCATATCTCCTGTGAATAACCAGCCGTCCTTAATCGTCTCGTGAGTTGCTCCGGGATTATGATAGTAGCATAACATTACGCCGGGACCTTTCACGCAAAGTTCTCCGGTTTCGCCCTGTTTTACGTTATTGCCTTCGTTGTCGACAATCTTAACTTCCCAGCCGTAACCAGGAACTCCGATTGCTCCGACCTTGTGAATATTTTCCATTCCCAAATGAACACAGCCGGGCCCGGTTGATTCTGAAAGTCCATAATTTGTGTCGTATTTATGATTTGGGAAATACTCAAGCCAATGTTTTATTAACGACGGAGGAACAGGCTGAGCACCGATATGCATTAAACGCCATTGTGAGAGATGCCGGCCCTCAAGTTTCAAATCTCCTCTGTCTAACGCCGTCAAAATATCCTGACACCAAGGGACTAACAGCCAGACGATTGTGCAATGTTCCCATGAGACTACATCAAGAATTGTCTTCGGCGACGTTCCTTTAAGGATTACAGCGCGGCTTCCGGTGAAAAGTGAACCGAACCAATGCATTTTTGCGCCGGTATGATAAAGCGGAGGAATGCAGAGAAATACGTCATCATGCGTAGTCTCGTGATGCTTGGCTTCCATTCGTGCGGCTTGAAGAAGTGCCGTATGATTGTGCAAAATAGCTTTGGGAAAACCTGTTGTGCCTGATGAGAAATATATTGCGGCCTCGTCGGTGTCCTCGATTAAAATTTTGGGAGCTGATGACGAGCAATTATTTACAGCATCATTGTAACTTTCAGCGAACGAAGGGCAGTTGTTACCTACGAAGAATAACAGGCATTTTTCACCGAGCGCGAGCACCGTATTTTCAACACGTCCGATAAACTCCGGGCCGAAAAATAACACGTCAACATCAGCAAGATTAACGCAATACTCTATCTCTTCGGAGGAGTAACGGAAATTCAGGGGAACAGCGATTGCTCCGGTCTTGAGAATACCAAAATAGATTGGCAGCCATTCAAGACAGTTCATGAGTAAAATTGCAACTTTCTGGCCTTTCTTAATCCCCCGCGATAAAAGCATGTTAGCTACACGATTGGCCTTCTCGTCGAAGACTGACCAGGTAATTTCGCGTCTGTACGGTTTTGATGAGGTCGCCTGAATTAAAGCGTATTCCTTCCATGTAATTCTAATCGGCTCTTCCTGTTCCGGATTAATCTCGACTAAAGCAATCTCGTCGCCGTAAAGTTTTGAGTTTCTTTCAAGTAAATCTGTGATGGGCAAAATTTATTTCCTTCTCTCGTAAAAATTATCAAAATTATTCTTCAAACAAAAATTTATGTCAAGAAATCAATTATGCGTTAATTCCTTCAACTTTTTAAATGCTTCCGTCCCCTTTAAGTTCGGATTTCCCGCCGCGTAATTCAGAGCCTTATAGCCTTTAGCGTCGCAAATATTCACGTCGGGTTCATGTTCAAGCAAGAGTGAAAGCATCTCTTCGTCCCGTTTTCCTGCCGCCAAAATCAAAGCCGTATAGCCTCTTGCGTCTTGAGCGTTTATGTCCGAATTGGCCTCAAGCAAAATTTTCACAGCCTCGCAATTATTATCTTGAACAGCAAACATTAAGGGAGTTGCTGAGTTTTTCGCGCTCCGAATATTGACGTTTACGCCAGCATTGACGTATTCAGAAATTTCCTCAGGGCTTCCGGATTTGCAAAGTTTCAAGAAGTGTTGATTGAGAATTATGATTAAAGCCCGCGAACCTTTGAGGCTTGATTTTATTCTTGCAATGTCAACAGCTCGGTGATTATTATTATTCTGAATTTGTAAATCAGGTTTTGCCTTGATTAAGACTTTCAAGACGTTTTCGGCGTATTCGGAATTTCTCACAGCGGCCATTAAAGCGGTTTCGCCGTCGTTGTTCTGCGCGTTAATTTCTGGATTAGCTTCGAGGATTGCGCTTACGACTTCCGAATTGTTGAACTCCGAAGCAATTATTAAGGCTGTATCGCCGTTATTATTTTTCGCGTTGATATCTGAGGTCCTCTGCAATAATTCCCGAACTGTATCAGCTTGTTTTGTTCTTGCGGCCATCATTAGAGCGTTCCAGCCTGAATTGTTGCAATTATTCACGTTAACTCCTGAGTCGGCTTCAAGAATTAATTTCACGACTTCATCAGTATTATTTGAAGCGGCCATCATTAAAGCTGTATTTCCCAGAGCGTCAACGACATCAAGTTTTGCATCGGCATTCAACAGGACTCTGACGATTTCAGGATTATTATAGCGAACGGCGGCCATCAAAGCTGTATATTCTTTCTTGTTCGTGATGTTAATATCTGGATTATGTGAGAGGATTGCGCTTACTGTTTCGGCATCATTATTCATGGAAGCGAGTATCAGGGCAGTATTTCCGTCTTGATTTTGCGTGTTAATGTCAATTTCCTCTTCAAGCAGAATTTTCACGGCTTCAGCGTTATTTTTCTCAGCGGCAATCATCAAGACAGTATTATTCTGTTCGTCCATAGCGTTGATATTGGCCTCAGCATTCAGAGCTTGAGTAATCTCTTCGGGCGTTCCTGAAGCGCATAACGCTAAAAATTCTTCGTCGGTTGGAGTAGGAGTTAAGCGTGAAATAATTTTGCTGTCGTCTTTGAGTTTATCGTTGAGTTTGGCGAAATCAATAGCTTTTTTGCCCTCATAATTAGCAATCGAAATATCAGCCTCATGTTCAAGCAGGATATTAACAACTTCGGGGGAATTACTCAGACAAGCCAGCATTAAAGCCGTATTGCCCTCATCATCGATTATGTTTATATCAAATACATCTGTTATTGCTTCCCGAATTTCTTCGCATGAGCCTGATTTGCAGAGTTCAAGAAATTCTTTATCTGTCAGCGGGAGCTTGAGCATTTTGATTACGTCTGAGCCTTCAAGTTTGGGATTATTCACAGCGTAATCATATGCGCTTTTACTTTTTCCGTTGAGAATAACAATTTCAGCCTCATGTTCAAGTAATGCCCTCACGACTTCAGGAGTATTTGACATTGCCGCAAGTATCAAAGCTGTGTTGCCCGCATAATTCACGCTGTTAACTTTTGCTTCGGCTTCAACGAGAATATTAATCGCTTCAGGGTTAGGATTATGAAGAGCCGCCATCATTAGAGCCGTCATGCCTGATTTATTCTTCTTGTTGATTTCGTCGACTTCTGAAATTTTTTCGCGAATTTCTTCGGGTGAAGCGTTTGCACAGAACCTGATAAAATTAATTTCCTGTGGAGCATCTTTCACCGACAAAATCATATAGGGATAACGTTTAGGGTCGAACCATTTTACGCGCGCTTTAATTTCTTCATGAACATTAGGCTTTTTTGAGCCGTATTCGTTTTCGGGTATTCTTGCCTCCGTTGTCTCATAAGTCCCGCAAATCTCAACTGTTGCGCCTATATCTTTTTCGACACGCGTAACTTTAACTTTCAAGTCCTGGCCAATTTTATATTTCTCGTAACGTCTTGCGGCATTAATCCAAGGATTTGTGTAGACTTCCTTTAAGCTGAGAGAAATTTTTTCGCCGTCAGTGTCAATAACTTTGAAGATTTTTCGTGTCCCGGCTTTTACGTCGTCAGCGTCAAAGTCTTCATTCTCAACTATGCCTTGAAATCTTCCCGTTGATACTTCGATTAAGTTTTCGTTGACGCTCTGAATTTTTGCTCTGAGAAAATCTCCGGCAGACATTACGAACTTGAATATCCATTCGCACAAAGTCAAGGCTTGTGATAATAAATCGCTTGTTTCTTCTTCGGAGTTATAGCGGCTGTGAACGGCATCATTACGGGCCATTCTGATTTTGTGAAGAATATCATTAATTTCCTTGCTGATTTTTCCCTCACGATAGAGAATATTAATCTTGTCGGATTGGTCATTATCGCGCTGGTTAATGTTAAGATTTTCGGAGTTTAGAAGGAAATTCACAACGGCTTCTTCAATATCGCCCAGACAAATTAAGGCATAACGTGTATTAGGCGATAAATTTTCCTCAGCCTCTTTTCCGTACAATGCGAGATTAGCGAGAGGAGGTATCGGCGAATTTTCCGGGAATAAATCGGCTAGAAAACTAAACTTGCTTGCTTCAGCTTCATACACAAACCATCTGCATAACTCTTCAGCCGTCAAAATTAATCTTGAGCATGCCATTTCAGAATTATATTCAGAGTTTGCGGCTTCATCTTCAACTTCAAGCAAAGCGTTAATTTTCCCGTAAATTTTCTCGTCAATTATTCCCAGCTTCAAAAGTTCGCCGGCATCGTAATCATGGATATTATTGCGTTCACATAAAATTTTCGTGATACTCTCGGCAATTCTCCCAATGTAAAGCAGACAGATATTATTATCGACGTTAAGGCTCTCTTCCGCGCGCCGTCCGTAATCTGCGAGTTTGGGAAAATCCTCTTCAAGAAATTCAAACCTGTTCTGCATGATTATAATAATTCTCCTGAAAAATTAGTTAACTAAATTTTAATGCATGATTGAGATTTTGACATTAGCCGTTATGTTGTGCTTGGCTTGATGCTGTCAGGTTGGCAATTGTGATATTGTAAGAATGCAAGATTGAGAAAGTCAAAGATTAGGTTGTGCTATGTTATGTTGATGAGGAGAGCAGAAAGAGGATTAAAGAAAACGTTTGATGAGATAGGCGTGAAAATTTTTGTCGGAAAAATATAACGTGTTATATTTTCTTGATGATATATTTTATGTGCTTATGAATTATTAATGAGTGATTTGTTAATGCAAGTATAATGTTAAAATTCACAGCAATTTTAAAGGGGGATAAAAGATTAATGAAACGATTGATGCAAGGGAATACAGCAGCCGCACGAGGATTATATGAAGCTGGCTGCTGCGTTGCGTCAAGTTATCCGGGAACTCCGAGCACTGAGATTACGGAGGAAGCCGCGAAGTTCGACGAGATTTATTGCGAGTGGGCACCGAACGAAAAAGTTGCTATGGAAGTCGCGTTCGGAGCGAGCTTAGCGGGAAAAAGAAGTTTTTGCGGAATGAAGCATGTCGGCTTAAACGTGGCGGCAGATCCATTATTCACGGTGTCTTACACGGGGATTAACGCGGGAATGATAATCTGTGTCGCTGATGATGCCGGAATGCACTCTTCACAGAACGAACAGGACTCACGACATTACGCGAGAGCCGCGAAACTTCCGATGCTGGAGCCTTCGGATTCTCAGGAAGCATTAGACTTCTTCAAGCGTGCTTATGAGCTGTCAGAAAATTTTGATAGTCCCGTAATCCTAAAGATGTGTACTCGTGTTGCTCATTCACAGTCTCTCGTAGAAACTCATGAACGAGTTGAAGCTCCTGAACATGAATACGAGAAAAATATCGCCAAATACGTAATGATGCCGGGCAACGCGATTAGACGGCATCCGTTCGTTGAAGAGAGAATGAAGAAGTTACAGGCTCTTGCGGAGGAGATTGACATTAACCGTATCGACGAGGGCAAAGATAACTCAATCGGAATAATCACGTCGTCAACGAGCTATCAATACGTAAAGGAAGCCTGCGGAGATTTATATCCTGTCTTGAAACTGGGCATGATATGGCCTCTGCCTGATAATAAGCTCAAGAGTTTTGCGGCGAGTGTGAAGCGTTTAATCATCGTTGAGGAACTTGACGGCTTCATTGAGGGTTATTGCAAGTCAATCGGGATTGAATGTGAGGGCAAGAATTTATTCGGTTATCTCGGTGAACTCAGCCAGAATATTATTGCTGACAAACTCGGAATTACGAAATTGGCCGGGAAGAAACTTGACGATGTAAAAATCCCTCCTCGTCCTCCGGTAATGTGCGCCGGTTGTCCCCATCGCGGAATGTTCTTCACTCTAAATAAGCTGAAGTGTACGGTTCTGGGCGATATTGGCTGTTACACGCTCGGAGCAGTCGCGCCGCTTTCGGCAATGGACATGACACTCTGCATGGGAGCATCAGTGAGCGCAACACATGGTTTCAATAAAGCCTGTGAATGTAAAAATGTTGCTGATGCCGGAGCTTTGAGCAACCCCGAAAAAAATAGTCATGCCGGAGCTTCTATTAATGCAACGAACTCGGCCAATTCCAACAAAAAGGTTGTGGCTGTAATCGGTGATTCCACGTTCATGCACTCAGGAATGACGGGATTAGCGAACATCGCTTACAATCAGAGCAATTCTGTCGTAATAATTCTTGATAACTCGATTACGGGAATGACCGGCCACCAGCAGAACCCTACGACAGGTTATAACATCAAGGGAGACCCGGCAGGAAAAATTAACTTGGAGAACTTATGCCGAGCGATGGGCTTTAATCGTGTTCGTGTTGTTGACCCGTATAATCTCGCTGAATGTGAACAGGCCGTAAAAGAGGAACTCGAAGCCGGAGAACCTTCCGTGATAATCTCGCGCCGTCCTTGTGCGTTATTGAAATACGTCAAGCATAAGCCGCCTCTGAAAGTTGACGTGAAAAAATGCGTAGGCTGTAAGTCATGCATGAAAATCGGCTGTCCTGCGTTATCAATGAAAGACGGAAAAGCTCACGTTGACGAAACTTTGTGCGTCGGCTGCGGAGTGTGTAAGCAGTTATGCAAGTTCGGAGCATTTCAGGAGGGCGAATAATCATGATTATTATTATCGGCGTAATGCGTAATTTATCGCGTAAATCACTGACGGGAATTTTGCAAGTTCATAGCATTCAAGGAGAAAAATAATCATGAAGACGAGAAATATTATGATTGTCGGAGTTGGCGGACAAGGCAGCGTTTTAGCAAGTAAACTTTTAGGACATTTGCTGACGACACAGAATTTTGACGTGAAAGTCTCGGAAGTTCACGGAATGAGCCAGCGAGGAGGAAGCGTTGTAACTTATGTTCGATACGGCGACAAAGTTTATTCACCGGTTATCGACAAGGGAGAAGCTGACTTTATCGTCTCGTTTGAGTTGCTCGAAGCGGCACGATGGCTTGAGTATCTTGCTCCCGACGGCCAGATTGTAACTTCAACACAGCAGCTTGACCCTATGCCAGTTTTAACCGGAGCAATGGAATATCCCGAAAACTTACTCGCGAAAATTCAAGCGTCTGGAGTGAAAGTTGATGCTCTGGATTGCGTGAAATTGGCCGAACAAGCCGGAAGCACTAAGGCCGTAAATCTTGTTTTGCTGGGACGATTAAGTCATTATTTCGGTGATGTCAAACTCGAAACTTGGCATGAAGCAATAAAAGCCTGTGTTCCCCCGAAATTCTTAGAGTTAAACATGAAAGCGTTTGAACTTGGACGTAACGCATGACCGGAAAATTTTGCGTTTCATCCAGAAATCAGCGCATGAGAAATAAATAGCAAAGAAGGTATAAATTTTTATGGAGAGATATTATCAGCCGGAAATTGAGACAATGCCTCATGACAAAATCGAAGAACTTCAGAACGAAAAGTTATTGAAGCAAGTTCGTCATGCATGGGAAGATGTTCCGTATTATCGCAAGAAAATGCAGGAAAAGGGATTAACTCCTGACGATATTAAATCGAAGGATGATTTGTACAAGCTCCCGTTCTTGTCGAAGGCTGATTTACGAGAGGCATATCCTTATGGTTTAATGGGTAAGCCGTTAAAAGACTGCGTGCGTATTCAGTCGACCTCAGGAACAACAGGACAGAGGGTTGTAGCGTTTTACACTCAGCATGACTTGCATATCTGGGAAACAATGTGTGCTCGTGCGATCGTCGCGGCTGGCGGAACTAATAAAGACGTTGTGCAGGTTTCATACGGTTACGGATTATTCACTGGCGGGCCCGGTTTAAACGGAGGAAGTCATTTACTCGGTTCATTGACAATCCCGACATCTTCAGGAAATACAGATAGGCAGATTATGTTCATCAAGGACTTATCAGCGACGATTTTATGCTGTACACCGAGTTACGCGGCTTTTATCGGTGAAAGAATGAAAGAAATGGGAATGAAGCCCGACGATATTCCACTTAAGGCCGGAATTTTCGGAGCTGAAGCGTGGAGTGAAGAGATGCGCCGTGATCGTGAAGCTACGATGGGGATTAAAGCCTATGACATTTATGGATTGACTGAACTTTGCGGGCCCGGAGTTTCGTTTGAGTGTTCGGATCAAAAGGGAATGCATATCAACGAGGATTATTTTATCGCGGAGATTATTGACCCGAAGACCGGCGAA
The DNA here is from genome assembly GCA_017454625.1 of Synergistaceae bacterium. Lineage (GTDB taxonomy): Bacteria > Synergistota > Synergistia > Synergistales > Aminobacteriaceae > JAFUXM01. The sequence goes on along the minus strand of JAFTCP010000170.1, from coordinate 3,201 downwards.
GTTTTACCCGAAGGAAGTTTAGGCGAACTCGTTTTCACGACACTTGACAAGGAAGCCTTCCCGTTAATTCGTTACAGGACACGAGACATTACGAGCTTAACTCACGAAAAATGCCCGTGTGGAAGAACTCACGTTCGTATGACGAAGCTCAAGGGCAGAACTGACGACATGTTGATAATTCGCGGCGTTAACGTCTTCCCGAGCCAGATTGAAACGGTATTAATCAATCAGGGTTATCCGGCCAATTACCAGATTATTGTTGACAGGGTTAATAACACTGATACACTCGACGTTAGAGTTGAGATGACACCTGAGATGTTCACGGATAATCTCGGCGTTGTCAACCAGAGACAGGCTAAACTTGTCGAAGGCTTACGCTCAATGCTTGGACTTACGGCGAAAGTTACTCTTGTTGCTCCGAAGACGATCGTGAGGAGCGAGGGTAAGGCTGTTCGAGTTATCGACAACAGGAAAATTTAAGTGGGAGTGTGAGAGATTATGAGCGTTAAGCAAATTTCTGTATTTCTGGAAAATCGTCCGGGCAGTCTTCATGATATGACGAAGGCATTAGCTGATGCGAAGATTGACCTGCGCGGTTTGTCATTGGCCGAGACCAGCGACTTTGGAATTGTGAGATTAATCGTTGATGACGTACTCGGAACCGCGAATGTCCTGAAAGATGCGGGCTTTGTTGCGAGCTTGACGGATGTACTGGCTGTTGAAGTTCCGAACGTTCCGGGCGGATTAAATCGTGTGCTTGAAATCCTTGACGAGGCGAAAATTAACGTCGAATACATGTACGCAATTCTCGGCAACAAGAAGTCCGACACAGCATATATGATCTTCCGCGTGAACGACAACTCACGAGCCGGCGCGGCTTTGAAGGCTGAAGGTGTGAAGATTATGGAGCCTGAGGAGTTATCAGCGTTGTAAAAACTTTCTGCATAAAGTGATAAATTTTTGAGGCTGTCGCTTTTACAACGATGGCCTTTTTTGTGTTAGGAGCGTGAAAATATGAACGTAAAACAAATTTCCGTGTTTCTCGATAATAAGTCGGGATGTCTTTACGCGCTGACGAAATTATTCGCGGAAAAAGAGATAAGCATACGTGCATTGACTGTTGTAGATACAAGCGATTTCAGCATGGTAAGAATAATTGTTGACAATGCTTTATGGACTGTGAATTTGCTTAAGGAGGCGGGATTTCTCGCGAGCTTCACGGATGTAATTGCGGCTGAAGTTCCGAACACTCCGAGCGGCTTAAATAACGTGTTTAATATCATGAGGGAAGCCAAGATTAACATTGAATACATGTATACGATTTTCAGCCGTAAAAGTTTCAGCAGGATTTGCATAGTCTTCAAGCTGGATGATAATGACGCGGCGATTTCAGCACTCAAGGCTTCGGGAATTAAAGTTCTGGGTCAATGCGAGATTGCGGAGCTGTGAGTGAAAGTAAAAAAAATTCCTCCCGATGAAATTTTACGGGAGGCTTGCTATATATTCGTTAATTTGGGAAGAAGTTTATTTATGAACTCGTCAATGTCAAAAATTAATACTTTCTTCACAAATGAACCTTCAACTTTATCAAGCTCAAAATTCGGACAATCAGCTAACCTTCAAAGTTTTACTGCGCATATCACATAAAATCAGCAGGCTGTCCCGTATCTTCAAGTTTATTTTCGCGGCTTCAGTTTTGCAGTTCCCGTTCTTGAACTCAATCATATAGAATAAATTATCTTTCCCCCTCGCAATTGCATCTACCGAATGAGCTTTTTCCTCCGACAATCCCAATATATTCATGTAATCCGTCTTGACATCATCGAAATTAGTTACTAGAAGCTGTGAATCTGTCATATATTCGCCGTTTGCAGAATCATATTATGCTGTCTTCAGCGTGCTTATTTTTCCTAGATTTGAGAAGTCCATGCGTTTTAATTCTCCATCTGTTTATACAGCGACAAAAACGGCGCGGAAATCGAAGCGTATAATTTCTCCTTATCGTCCGTCATCTCATTTATGATTGCATAAGGGAAATCGTCAGGGCCTTTTGCTTCTTCAAGTTCAGCGAGATAATAACTGCAAGCATCTTCAATTTTGTATTTCTGCGAGAAGTAATCAATTGCTCTCAAAAAATCCATGCTGTGAGTTGTCAGGACGATATTTAATTTGTAAATTTTTTGCAGAAGCACGATAATTTCAGCGAACTTTATTTGCCATTCAGGATGTAAATGAACTTCAGGCTCATCAACAATCATTATGCCGTTCTCCTCAAGCATTCCGTCCAGTAGTAATTTTTTCAGGATAACGAAAGTTTTTATCCCTGTTGAGACGCTCTGAAGGCTTAAACTTTCACGAAGCCCCGAATGTTTGTACATAAATTCTCCGTTCTCAAGGATTAAATTACCGTCTGAAACTGAGTTTATCGCGTTGATTATCTCCCTCAAGTTTATTGGCCGCAATTACTTCTTCTGATGCTGTGTTGTTTCTGGTCTTCATCATGAGCATGAGCATTTTACTTCGATGATCTGGATTTTTCTGGTTAACGTATATATATATAATTTCGTTGATATCATCTAATATAAAAGGGTTATCTATGTATATTAAGTTTTTGTTCAAGTTGAAGTATTTTTCAAGCACCAGCCTTCTATGACTACTCCCTATGGAATAAAATTTTATGCTTTCTCCCTTTATGATTAATTCTACAATGGCTCTTTGTCTTGTGTGATTTACGTTTCCAAGTTTTGAACCGAACTCGGCATCAATACAGCGCATCAAAAAATTCCTGGCTATGTCATAATCGCTTGTGTTCTGGATAAGATTAATTCTGTCAATATCAATATCAAATTTCTCGCCTGCAAATATTTTTCTCAACCTGTCGAGTATTTCTTTTTCCGCAATATTTTTATCGATAATGTCTTGCGCGAGCTTTTCGATTAACGATGCTGTATATCCTACATGTTTATAGTTCAGAGAGAAGTATTCAATATGATTTATCAGGGCTTCTAATTTATCGTTGCGAATATTTTTCTTAGGTCATGGAAAGCCTCATAAATGCAGTAAAGAATTTTCCCGATAGTGCTTTTTCCTGTGTTATTATTTCAGCCAATCACGGTGAGACCGTTAATTTTTATCTCAGCTTGTTTAAGTCGGCCTGTATTTTTCAGTTTCATTAACATTTGATGAGCAGAGCCTTTCATG
>JAFTCP010000169.1 GCA_017454625.1 Synergistaceae bacterium | reverse complement strand
TTAAGAGTATGGGCTGGCTGAGATAAGTTAAAGTTAATGCGGTTCTCTGAGAGTTTCAGGGGATCGCTTTTTGTTATTGTGAGCTTTACTCCTGAAGATTAATCGGCGACGTTCAAAGTTGAAAGCGACAAAAAGTTTTACACGATTGCGAGATTACGGCGAAAACTCTACGGACTTTTATGAACTCGGCTATGTGTTCCGGCGAAGAGGTTATTGCTTACATCAGCGGAGTTTTGTAAGAGATTTTATGCGATATGAACTCAGCCCCACTCTCGCGAAAATGAGTTAAGCTATGTTCTGATGAAGATGTTATTGCTTACGTCAGCGATGTTCCGCAAGAGGCTTTAACTCGGCGATTTTTGGGAGAAAAGCTAAAGTTTTCAAGGAGGTAAAAAGTTTAATGGAAATTTGCACGAAGATAAAAAGTTGTGAGCAAGCAGGGAAATTCTATATTCTTCATACTGACAGCCCCGACATCAAAATATATTTCCTGACTGATGAGATTATCCGCGTTCGTGTATCGTTCGATAAGGAGTTTGCTGAAGAGTCATATGTTCTCTCGGCGGAAGCATGGGATGACAGACTTGATAAACTTTTCGAGGGTGAGCGCGTAAAACTTGAACCGATTACTCCCGACGTTGAGGAGACGGACGAAAAAATTACGTTCTCGACTGGAAAATTATGGCTTGAGTTCGACAAAGAAAATATCTGCATGAGGCTTTACGACGAAGAGGGAACTGAATTATATTCATCATTGGCCGGAAATCCCTTCACTCTCGACAGCAACAACCGAGTAACTCATTACAGCCGCATGAATGAAGATGACTGCTTCTACGGTTTCGGCGAAAAGGGCGGAGCTCTCAACAAGAACAAGGAGTTTTTACGTCAGCGCGCGACCGATGCAATGGGTTACGACCCGGAGAAGTGCGATACGATGTATAAACATATTCCGTTCTATATTCGCCTTAACAGGTCAACTCGTAAAGCAATCGGAATTTTCTATCACAATTTTTATGAATCCGTCTTCAACATGGGACGCGAGAAAAGTAACTATTGGCCGCGCTATACTTATTGGCAGGCTGACGGAGGAGACATTGATTTATTCTTCGTCGGCGGTGAGAACATTAAACGCATCGTTGACAATTATACTTTCTTAACTGGACGGCCCGCACTTCTTCCCAAACGAGCATTAGGCTATCAAGGTTCATCAATGTATTATCCTGAACTTGAGAAAAATTCTGATGAGGCCGTGTTAAACTTCATCGACACGATTAAAGAGGAAGGCTTCCCGATTGACGGATTTCACCTTTCATCTGGATACACGAGCGTCAACGGAAAACGCTGCGTATTCACATGGAACACAACACGCTTCAAAAATCCACGTGAATATTTCTCAGCGATGAACGACAAAGGCGCTCAGAATGTCCCCAACGTTAAGCCCGGAATTTTATTAGTTCACCCGTTGTTTGATGAGTTCGTGAGCAAAGGCGTATTCGTCAAGGACAGCAAAGATGCTTCAAAGTTTGCCGTCGGTTCTTGGTGGGGAGGGCCCGGAGCATTCTGGGATTACACGAAGCCTGAGGCACGCCGAGCATGGAAAGATTATCTTATTAAAAACGTTATCGATGTCGGGACAAATTCAATCTGGGATGACAACTGCGAATACGACAGCTTAATTGATAAGGACGCAAAAGTTGACTTCGACGGAAAAGGCGGAACAATCGCTCAGCTCAAACCCTTAATGTCAACGATTATGTGCAAAATCGGCGGCGACGCTGTAAGAGAACATGACCCCAACGCTCGGCCCTATATCGTTTGCAGAAGCGGAAGCGCGGGCATTCAGAAATACGCTCAGACTTGGTGCGGTGATAATTACACGAGCTGGGCAAGTTTGAAGTACAACATTCCGATTATTACGGGCATGGGATTATCAGGACAACCGAATGAAGGAGCTGACATCGGCGGTTTTGCAGGGCCGGCACCGGACGAAGAGTTATTTGTTCGCTGGGTTCAGAACGGAATTTTCCAGGCGAGATTTTCGATACATTCAGCCAGCAACGACAACACAGTAACTGAGCCTTGGATGTTTAGGAACTCGACGGACTTAATCCGCAACGCTATCTTGTTCCGTTATCGGATGCTTCCTTATATATATTCTGCGGAGTATGAGGCGACTTTGACAGGCTCACCAATTATGCGCGCGCTTGTTTATGAGTTCCAGAATGATCCTAACGTCTGGGAAGAAAGTTTTGAGTTCATGTTCGGCCGTGATATTCTCGTCGCTAACGTAATTGAACCTGGCGAGAAAGTTAAACGCGCCTATCTTCCTGCGGGCACAAAATGGTATGACTGGGCTGACAACTTCAAGTGTTACGAGGGCGGCCAATTCGTAGATATTCCTGTTACGATGGCGAGCATTCCAATGTTCATTCGTGAGGGAGCAATTATCCCAATGGCCGGAAATCAGCCAATGAGCATGGAGCGCGACAAAGTTACTTCGCTTCACTTCACACTTACGCCCGGAGCTGATAGGGATTACACGCTCTATGACGACGACGGAGTTACGAATAATTTTGCGAAGGGAATTTTCCGTAAGACGAACATCAAGATGACGGGTTCAAGCGTCGTAAAAGTTGAGTTCACGAGCGAAGGAAGCTATGAAGACTTCGTTGATGACGTAACTGTTGAGATGGTTCGCAAGGACAGAAGCCCGTTCTGGGTTGCACTCGGCGATAAGAAACTTGAACACTTCCTTAATAGACGTAAATTTGAGGCGGCATCCGAAGGCTGGTATTATTCGCAGACGAAAAAGGCCGTAATCGTGAAATATCCCAATCCCAAGAAAAACATAACGTTGACGGTCTCATTTGAGGACTTTGACTTGATAGGAATGTAAGTAGTCATGTGTGAAAAAGCTATAAACGCTCACGGCTGGCACGGACGATTAGGAGTGTAATTATGTTACTCAAAAAGTTTTTATCGTGTGAAAAAGTTGATAACGGCTACATAATTCACGGGGATTGCGCGGATGTCCTGTTAATCTTCATGACCGATAATGTAATTCGTGTTCGTGTCGCATTTCGCGAGAAGTCTGCTGTTACGGCTTCAGGTGAGCTGTCATGTGCTAAAAGTTTTCGTGAAAAGTCCTTTGCTCTCGTAAAAACAGCTTGGGAAGATGAACTTGATGATTTGTTCGCTGGCGAGAGAATACGAATTGACGCGCTGAATGTTCCATGTGAGGAGACCGACGAAGCCTTAACGTTTACGACATCGACGCTAAAACTCGTTCTAAAAAAATCCCCGTTCTCTTCCACGCTCTATAATAATAAAGGAAAATGCATTTACCGAGATTTAACCGAACGTGCATTTGAACGCGACCAGTTAGGCCGGTTAAGTCATTATTCCTGCATGGACAGGGAGCTTGACCATTTTTACGGCTTCGGTGAGAAAACGGGCCATCTCGATAAAAAGTTTCGTCGTCTGCGAATGTCCCCCAAAGACGCAATCGGTCATGACCCAGAACACGGCGACCCGATGTATAAGCACATACCCTTCTACATCCGCGTAAACGAAAGCAACTTGCACGCGCTCGGAATGTTCTACAATAATTCTTATGACTGCGTTTTTGACATGGGACAGGAAATTTCGGGATATTGGGAGCGTTACTGTTATTACCAGACCGACGGCGGCGACATCGATTTATTCATCATCAACGGCCCAAGCATGAAAGATGTAATTTCTCGCTATACCTGGTTAACCGGCCGAACAATTTTACCGACGAAACAGTCATTAGGCTATTGCATGTCGACGATGTATTACGCTGAACTTGAAGAAAACTGCGACGAGGAAATTTATAGAGTTATCGACAAGCATTTACAGGAGAAAATTTACATTGATAACTTCTGGCTTGCGTCGGGTTATTCTTCTGGAGAAGCTGACGGACTGCGTTACACGTTCAACTGGAATTATAAACGTTTCCCGAACCCTGAAAAGTTTTTCGCGAACATGAACGCTAAAGGAATAAACGTAATCTGCAACCTGAAGCCTGGTGTGCTGAAAAATCATCCATACGCGAAGTTTTACGAGGAACGCGACGTTTTCATTAAGACTGCTGACGGTTCAAGTGATTATTTCGGCAGATGGTGGGGCGGCGAAGGAAGATTTATTGACTTCACAAGCTCAAAAGGTCGCGAGGCTTGGCGTGAGTTATTAGAGAAGAATATCCTGCGCAAGGGAACAAAAACCGTCTGGAACGATAATTGCGAGATGGACGGCATCGAGGACAGGGACGCTCAATGTGAACTTGGAACGATGGCAGAAGTCAAGATTATTCACTCAAACTTGATGGCTTATGTCGCGATTAAGGCGATTTCGAACGTTTACCCGAATGAACGGCCTTACGTGATTAACCGCGCGGGATATGCGGGCATTCAGCGTTACGCTCAAGTTTGGGGCGGAGACAATTTAACCAGCTGGAAGACGCTTAAATTCAACGTTGCCACGATTATGGGAATGGGATTATCGGGTTGCGCGAACATGGGATGTGATATAGGCGGATTTGCCGGGCCTGCTCCTGAGAGTGAATTATTGCTGCGATGGATACAGAACGGAATTTTTCAGCCTCGCTTTGTCATAAACTCAGCCAATAACGACAACACCGTAACTCAGCCTTTCATGTATCCTGAAATTTTAGAGTTTGTTCGTGAGGCTTTCGCGTTGCGTTATAAGATGCTGCCGTATCTTTACTCGCTAATGTATCAGGCCAATTCTGACGGAATGCCGGTAATTCGTCCGTTGTTCCTTGAGTTCCCTGATGATAAGAATTGCTATGACGATGAAAATTTATGCTTCATGTTCGGGCCGTCTGTGTTAGTTGCTAACGTTCTCGATAAAGACGCTGAAAATCGCAAAGTTTATCTGCCGTCTGGTTCAAACTGGTACGACTTCAACGACAACTTCAAACTTTACGAGGGCGGACAAACGATAAATCTTCCCGTTAATCTCGCGAGCATTCCGATGTTCCTTAGGGGAAACGGAATTTTCTTCACGAGCGACGACGTTAAACGCATTCTTGCCGACACGATGAAGCAATTAGACCTCGTAATATCAGCAGATGACGACAGCGAATTTACGTTTTACGACGACGACGGCCATACGGAGGATTACAAGCGCGGAGTTTTCACGAAAACGAAAATCGGCGTAAAAGCAGGAGACCGAAAAATTATCTCGTTCAAAACTGAGGGAAGCTATGATTGTCCTGTTGAGAGAATGACGATAAAGTTAATCAGCAAACTCAAAGGGGCTTTCTGGGTAAGCGTCGACGGAAGAAAAATTGCGCGCTTCATTGTCCGCGACAACTGGGAAGATGCGGCTGAAGGCTGGTATTACAATCTCTCTGACCGGACAATCTGGGTAAAGTTCCGTGTTCCTCGTAAGAAAGATTTTGATGTGATAATCTCCACAGAAAAATTTGACTTAATCGGCATGACCGAAGAATAATTGCGTAAGAATAAGCGTTGCGACTATGAAATTTCATGTGGTGAACAAAAAAACGTGAATAATCTCCACAGAGAAATAAATCACATGACAGAAGAATAAAATAATTTCCCCTGCGTATGAGAATGAAACTTGTGCGCAGGGTTTTACTTGCAAATTTCACGTTTTGTGCTACAATTCCCTTCACTCAAAATCAATTTACTAGATAAAGCCTTTCGGTCTTCATTCGCACCCTTTAAGCATTAAGAAGGAGAATTGATATTCATGTTGTTAGGCGCATTAGTTGGAGACATAATCGGAAGCCCTTATGAACGGCACAACACAAAAGAGAAGGATTTTGCATTAATCACAGAAAGAACCCGCTTCACTGACGATTCAGTTATGACAATGGCCGTAGCTCACACACTGCGTAAATGGAAGAAAGGCGAATAGATCGACGAAGAAGCATTCAAGACGGAATTAGTAAAATCAATGCAGGAATTCGGCCATCGCTACCCTAAAGCAGGTTACGGCGGAAAATTCAGAGCATGGTTGAAATCAGATAATCCTGAACCCTATAACAGCTGGGGCAACGGCTCAGCAATGAGAGTTTCTCCAGTCGCATGGTATTTTGACAATCTCGAAGACGTAGAAAAATTTGCAAGATTAAGCGCCGAAGTTACACACAATCACCCCGAAGGCATCAAAGGCGCTCAGGCTACAGCCGCCGTAGTATTCTTAGCACGAACAGGAAAAAGCAAAAAAGAGATAAAACAATACATCACCGAAAAATATAATTATGATTTGAACAGGACATGCGACGAAATCAGGCCGGATTACAGCTTTGATGTATCATGTCAAGGCTCAGTTCCAGAGGCAATAATCGCATATCTTGAAGGTGAGGACTTCGAAGACGCAATCAGAAACGCAATCTCACTCGGCGGCGACTCTGACACAATCGCTTGTATCACCGGCGCAATCTCCCATGCAAAATGGGGAGTTCCTGAACGTCTCGAAAATATGGTAATGCATGTTCTGGATGACTTCATGATTGAAGAGGCTAAAGCATGGGACAAAGCTATTCATGAACCGGCAAAAATCAAAAACGGAATTACTGAGATGGTATTTATCCTCGACCGGAGCGGCTCAATGTCCGGACTTGAGAGCGATACAATCGGCGGCTTCAACTCCATGATTGACAAGCAGAAGCAGGAACCAGGCGAAGCATTCGTGTCAACAATTTTATTCGATGACGTTACGGAGGTACTTCACGACAGAATAAAACTTGCTGACGTTCCCCAAATGACCAACAAAGAATATTTCACACGAGGCTGGACGGCATTACTCGACGCGATGGGCGGAGCGATTAATCACATTGTGAAAGTTCACAGAAACACCAGCCCTGAAAACGTTCCGGAAAAAACAATGTTCGTGATTATCACTGACGGCCTCGAAAATGCCAGCAAAGAATATTCCGCCGAGAAAGTTAAAAGCATGGTCGAACATGAACGTGAAAAATACGGCTGGGAATTCTTATTCATCGGCGCAAACATGGACGCAATCACTGAAGCAGGAAAACTCGGAATTGATCGCAGCCGGTCAGTGAATTATCGCTCCAGCAAAAAAGGAACAGCCGCCGCATACAGGAGCGTCAATAGAGCATTCTTCAGCTTGAGAAAGTTAGGGTCTGTCTTTGACGACTGGTCAGATGATATTAAGAGAGATTACAGCTCAAGCCAAGACGACGAGGACGAAGAAAACTAGACAATAACGAAAACTGCTCCGGCCAATTATGACTGGGGCAGTATTTCATGAACGATAACTTTTACTTCCTGCGTTTGTCTTCCTCCGCCGTAAAACACTCCCTGATTTATCGCGCAATCTTGAGCATCACGCCCAGAAGATATTTTTATGTATGTATCATCGCATTCCCTGTTATGCGTCGGGTCAATCGCTCGCCAGGCTCCGGCATCAAAAATTTCCGTCCATGCATGAGTTGCTCCCTCACCTGGTATCATTCCTGCGGTATATCTACATGGAATTCTTTCAAGCCTGCACAAAGCCAGTAATATATGCGCGTAATCCTGACAAACTCCACGCCTCAAAGTAAAAGCCTCTTCCGCGCTCGTCAATATTCCCGTAATTCCAGGCGTATATAAAAATTCTTCGTAGAGTTCATTCATCATGTAAATTGCGCGCTCGTAACCCGTCATGTAATTCATCGGCTCAAAACTTCGGTGAAATTCCCTGATTGAGTTTCCTGCTCTGGTTAAATTCGTCTCATACTTGAACATTCCGATTTTGTTCAAAGCCGCCGGAACTTTCCCCTCAGAATTTATCTCAGCTTCGCCGTCGACATTAACAGCAAAATGATCGTGCATCTGGTTAGCTGTCCCGTAAATGCATAAATTCCCGAACGAGTCTTTCTCGGCATTGCTGAAGTGAACGGGGTAAATCTTTATATGCTCGTTAAAAATCTTCTGCCTCTCGTCGCTCGAAGGAAAACATCTCAGCTTGAAATGATGCTCTCTAACAGGCTCTTCAAAGTTCAGCCGCATTTGATAAATATATCGAAGTCTGTGCATCATTCCAAAAATTTTATAAGGCCCTCAACTTCTTTCACAATTTCAGGACGCTTCAAACTGTCATCATTCGCGAGCATAATTAACCTTTCGAGAGTTTCAGCATCATAACGCAAGCCCGTCTTCGGAAGCCTGTAAATCAATCTCCGAATTTCCCGACGAATGTCTTCAACGTTTGCGTTCATTCTTGAATATAAATCAACTCGTTCAATTCTTTTGCCGAGCTTGATAATTCCCCGCGCGTGTTCATCTTCGATGCTGTCATCAGCCATGCCACAAAAAGCCGCGATATTGTCAATGACCTTCTGAAGATGAATTAACGGTGTCAATGACTTTTTCGCCTTGTTAATCTCGTAAACAGCAAGCTGAATATAGCTGAAAGTCTCACTGCCTATCTCGTCGCGTAAAACTATCGCGTTGTCGTAAGCTCGTGCTAGGCTGAATACGGCGGATTCGGGATTAGTCTCGTCAAGAGAGAAATTTTTTGCATAACTCCCAATTATCGAACGTAAGCCGGTATAAACTCTCTCGCTGTAACGGCCAAGCCAAAATAATCTCTCGCTGTTTTCACGTGATAATATCGACATGTTTATTTTTCCTCCGTCATAATCCAAGTATCTTTGAAGCCTCCGCCCTGAGATGAATTTACGATAAAAGAATCAGGGTTGCGCGAAAATCTCGTAAGTCCGCTTTTCCACACAACAGGTTCATCGCTCATCAACACGAAAGCCCGCAAATCTGCTTTTCTCGGAACTTGTGAGCTGCCTTCAAAAATTTCTATATCCTGAAAATCTATGACTTCCTGAGCAATAAATCTTCTCGGTTCAGCCTTAAGCATGGCGATAAACTTTTCCTTCTCCGAACTCGATAATTTATTCCCAAAGATAACTCCGTATCCTCCGGCTTCAGCTACGTCCTTCAACACTAAGTTATCAAAGTTTGCGAGAATATATTTCATGTCATCTTCATAATAAGGCAAATAAGTCGGGGCATTGTTTAATATTGGCTCCTCATGAAGATAATATTTAATCATAGCCGGAACGAAATAATAAATTCCCTTGTCGTCAGCCGCACCGTTGCCCGGAGAGTTTATTATTGCAACATTGCCTTTTCTGTAGATGTCGAAGATGTGAGGGACTCCGATTAATGATTGACTGTTGAAGTTTACGGGGTCAAGATATTCATCGGAAATTCTGCGGTAAATCGCGCCGATCTTTTCTTTTTTGCCTGAATAATCCTTGAAGTATAAATTTTCGTCCTCAACAACTAAATCTTCGCACGTAACCAAATGAGCGCCTGTAAGTTCCGCAAAATATGAATGCTCGAAATATGCCGCGTTAAATCTTCCAGGCGTGAGAATTACAGAGAGCCCGCCGGTGTTTACGTAGTTCATCGTTCGGCTCAATAGTTCCGCGTAATTCCTGTTATCTTCAACGTGATGTTTCTCGAAAAATTCAGGTGGTAAAGATTTCCTGCCGAGTTCGCGCGCAATCATCGGATAAGATGCTCCCGAAGGTATGCGTAAATTGTCCTCTAGAATATACCATGTTCCGTTTTTTGCTTGGACTAAATCAATCCCGGATATGTGAGAGTAAATCCCTTTTGGAGGACTTACACCCGCGCATTGAGCAAGCCAGCCGGTCCCGGAATAAATGAACTCCTCAGCAATTACGCCGTCAGAGATGATTTTCCCGTCTGAGTAAATATCTTTGAGAAACTCGTTTAACGCAAAAACTCTTTGCTTCAAGCCGCGTTCAAGTTGAGCAAATTCATCGTGATTTATAATTCTCGGGATGATGTCAAACGGAAATAACTGCTCGTGAAATTCTCCGTTTTTGTAAATCCCAAATTTTACGCCGTAACGTGCAAGAAGCTCATTAACTCCGCCGGAATAAGCATATAATTCTTCTGCAATTGCCATAATAAAAACTCCCTCGCAAAAATTAAGCGTAAATATTATCCCGATTTGCAATAATTGTCAAAATAGTTTGTCAATTTACGAGACATAAAAAAATTGCTCCGGCCAATTATGACTGGAGCGTGTAATTATTATTACATTAGGATTTTCACGGCACACCAGGCTAATAAAATTCCCATGAGAATATTGAACGGCCTGTAATATCTCGTCAAAAATCTCTGCAAGACGCTTCCGGCTTCTCCCCACATGCACCAGCTTACTGCACTAATCGCGATGATAAACGCTCCATGTAACAACATCTCATAGAAATTTGCGCCGGATGGAATGATATAAACCGTAAAAATTGTGATGAGATAGAGAATGACTTTGACGTTCGAGATTGCCAGAACAAAACCGCTCCTAAAATTTATTGAACGTTCAAGCGCTTCACCAGGTTCACTTTTAGCGATATGCACAGCAAGCCAGAGAATATAAATTGCTCCGATGTATTTCAAGTATTTCACAAATTCCGGAAGATATTTAGCGAGTTCATGACAGAATAATACAACCAGAAGCATTAGGCACATGAACCCCGTAAAAATTCCGAGAATAACTTTGCTGCCCTTTTTCCAGCCTACGGAACTTACGGAATAAAGCGACATTAAATTATTCGGGCCGGGCGTGAAAGTCGTGATTAGGGCATAAGGTAAGTATGACATGATAACTTTCCACATTTTATTTGCTCCTGTTATTCGAGACTAGGCGACGGCTTAAGCATAGTGTAATAATTCCCCCTACGGCATAAGACGAATTAACCTGCAACATTTTCTTACTCCTTAGGCATAATATATTCAAACATTTCACTTACTGCCTTTAATCACAAAGTCAAAATATGTCTTCGGGTAGGGCTCATTGTTAAGCGTGAAATGCCACCATTCCGTTGAAATTGGCCGGAAGCCGTGTTTAATCATCGTCTCACGCAAAAGCCTTCTGTTAGCATATTGCTCCTTCGTGATTTTCTTGAAGTCTGGATGTGAACGCTTGCCGAAATAGTCAAAAGTTCCTCCCATGTCTAAATCTTTATCGGCGTTCGTGTCAAAAATTGTCAAGTCTACTGTGCTTCCTCGTGAATGGCCTGATTTTCTCGCGATATAGCCCTGTTTGAATAAGACGGATTTGTTGAGTTCAGGATAAAAATATTTCTTCATCTTCCTATCCTTCAAGTCTTTAGCCCATCTCACGAAATGATTTACAGCTCTTTGCGGACGGTAAGCGTCGTAAATTTTCAACGTATATCCCTTCTGCATCAATTCATCGTTCACGTCTTTTAAGGCTTGGGCGGCTTCAATCGTCAAAATTGCTTCGGGAGCTTCGTAGCCGTCTATTCGTTCACCGACAAAATTATAATCCGAGTAATAGCGTATCTCCTGCAAAATCTCCGGCGCAAACTCTGAGATTAACACGAAACCTGAGGGAATATCCGGTGAAGTTTTCTTGTCAATGGCTTTTGTCTCAGCGGCTTTAATCTCGTAAATTTCCGATGAAGTTATGACATTGAGAGGCTCTTTCATCTCATAAATTCCGCTCGTGATAATTTTTCCTGATGGCCTGTAACCCGTTTCATTGATTAACTCGACGGCTGGAGTGTATTTTCCGGGCTTTGAGTAAAAATATTCAGGTGCTCTTTCCGTGTCTCGTGCTGAGTAGACGAACCGCCATAATTTTACGTCATTGCTTATCTCGATAACGGCATCGGAGCTTAAGCCTTCGGGATAAAGAATTGCCCTGCTCG
>JAFTCP010000168.1 GCA_017454625.1 Synergistaceae bacterium | reverse complement strand
TTTCCTCTCGTTGCATAATGCGGAGGAAAATTTTTTTATCCAGTATAATTACTCTCATATTCAACAGGGAGTGAGCATATTTGACCGAAGAAGAACAGAGGCAAGTTCAGAATATCATCAACGCCAGGACAAAATTATTGACAGAAAGAGTTGCACAGCAGGACGAATACATTAATTCTCTGAATGAACGTTTAGCGACCACTACAGCTGAACTTGAGGCAAAAAAACAAGAAGTCTCATCTCTTAAATCCCAAGTCTCAGAATATCAGGAGCAGAATAAAAAGTTGTTATCGCTTGTCCAAGAGAATAAGCCCATGCCTCAAACACAGCCGACAATTCAGCCTCAGGAGAAGCCGAATTATCTCGTCTCGCTTTTACGGCAGCACTTCAACTTTGACACGTTCAAGCCGGGCCAGGAAGAAATTATTAACGCGTTGTTATCTGGCCGTGATGTGTTCTGTTCAATGCCTGACGGTTACGGAAAAAGTATTTGCTTCAGGCTTCCTGCTCTGTTAATGCCAGGTCTCACTCTCGCAGTCGTCCCCGAAGTCCCCAAAGATTTCAAGACTGATTTACACTCAGAGGCTCTCACTCCGAATTTGTCAGCAACGAAGAAGCGCGAGATTTTACGTAAAGTTAAAAATGGAAGCTGCAAAATTTTATACTCGGCTTTAAGTGAATTGGCCCAAGATGACATTGCAAGTTCCCTAAGCAAAGTTGAGATCTCGGCGGCGGCGTTAATTTCGTTTTGGGGAGTTCATGATGAGCTTGCTGACTGGAAAGATTTTCTCGTCAACTTCACTAAAGCAAAGTTCACTACGGGATTATTCACGAACTCGACAAGTCCGGCGTTGAGAAACGACCTAATGAAACTCGCTGATTTACGCTCACCGTTGAAAATTGTCGCCGGTTTTGAGAGAAGAAATTTCACGTTCAAGATTACCCGCACTGAACACAAACTTGAAGCCTTAAGAGATATTCTCACGCAGAAAAAGGATTTGCCCGGAGTAGTTTACTGTTCAACTCCTGAGGATACATACAAGCTACGTGAAAATTTCAGGGATCACGAAAAAGTTATTATTCTGCCGTCGGTTCTCTATCGTGAAGCTCTAAGTCATGATGCAAGATTTGTAGTTCATTATGATTTGCCGGAAAATTTAGGGGATTACTCACAGCAGATTACTTGTGCGGGAATTTCTAAGGCTGACTGCTTCCTGCTCGTCTCAAGAAATGCATTACGAAACGTTGATAAATCAGTGATAAAGTTCTGCGATGATAAGGAACCTGAAAAAATTTTGCTCTCATATCTCGGCGAAGACGGCAAATTTACAGCCCAATCAATCGAACAAGAACAATCCGAACGTGAAAAGATTTCGCCTGAAGATTTCTCTGATTTCGACTTTGGAAGAGCGAATGAAGCCCAAAAAGAAGCAATTACCTCAACAAACGGCCCCGTGTTAATCATCGCAGGACCTGGAACGGGAAAAACTTTTACACTCGTTCAACGCGCAGTATTCTTAATTCAGAAGCGAAAAGTTAAGCCCGAAAATATTTTACTCGCGGCGTTCACTGACAAAGCGGCACGGGAACTTACAACGAGAATTACGGAAGAGTTATCAAATCGGAGTATTCATGCTGACACAAATTCAATGTTCGTCGGAACTTTTCACGTCATATGCGAACGAATTATCAATGATTATATCTCGTTTACCCATTTTAAACGCGGCTTCCGAATTATGGACGACTTTGAACACGCACACTTAATCTTGCGCAGTCTCAATAAATTTCTTGAGCTTGACGGCGCTGATGATGTCTTCAGAACATTGGGAAGATGGACGAGAGCTAAAGAGTTGCGGGATTACATGAATATTCTTTACGAAGAGTTGATTGACCCGGAAGAGTTGTTGCGGGACACTGATAAATCCGTAAACTTTTTAGGGCACGCGATGAAAATTCATGCTGAGATTTTAGCCGAGAATAATTCTTTGAGCTGGTCAGCTTTACTCGTTGAGACTTACAGGCTTTTACGCGACAATCCCGAAATTCTTGACGACATTCACGAGCAGATTAAATACGTCATGATTGATGAGTATCAAGACACAAATTATATTCAGGAGCAGTTAGCTTTCTTATTGGCCGGTGAGAGCAAAAATATCTGTGTTGTCGGTGATGATGACCAGAGCTTATATAGATTTCGAGGCGCTGAAGTCCGTAATATTCTGGAGTTCCCTGACAAGTTCGGCAAAAATGAATGCAAAATTGTAAAATTGATGCTGAATTATAGATCCGAGCGCGGCATAATAAATTTCTTTAGCGAATGGATGAACGACACAAGATTTTTCACGTGGGGGAAATTTCGCCATGATAAAGCTCTTGAGGCTTACAGGAACAATGAGAGAAAATATCCGGCTGTTATGAGATTAGCGGGGATTGATGACAAAGATGAATGGCACGAAAAAGTTTTACACTTCATCAACTCGCTCAAGAACTCCGGGAAAATCACGGATTACAGCCAAATTGCGTTTTTGTTCAGGTCTGTGAAGGCTCAAGATGCTCAGGAACTCGCCCAATTTCTAGAGAATAATAATATAAATATTTACTCGCCTCGTTCTGATATGTATTTCAAGCGGGCAGAAGTCCAGTTTGCTATAGGTTGTTTAATCTCAATTTTCCCGGAATATCTCAAGTCCTTAGGCTCCGGAGCATTTAATTTCAGGGGAGTTCAGCCAGGTTTTATAGCATATTACAAGAATTGCTTGAAGACTGTAGCAAGATATATTGATAAGCCCGCGTATTCAGGACTTAAGAAATTTTTGCTGGATAAACGTAAATTTCATCAGGACTTAACGGGCAATGCTGATTATGTTTATTCGGATTTATTATACGAATTATTCGCCTTCATGCCATTTAATCACGCTCTTAATGTTAATGCCAATGACACGGTGAAGAACATGCGGCCTGCTAGAAATCTCTCAAAGTTTATGCAGATCATAAAAAGTTACGAGAGCAGCTACAACATTAATAATATCAGCGCAAAGTCAATGAACTCTCAGTTCGTGAACATGATGAATATATTTCTGCGTTTTCAGTATGAAGACGGTCTTGATGAATACGAGAGCGACAAGGAAAATATTCCGGCTGGACATATTGCCTTCATGACAATTCATCAGGCAAAAGGTATGGAATTTCCGATTGTCTTCGTCGATTCTATGTTCAGCTCTCCGATGCCGAAAACTCATAAAGACAGAAACGATAAACTCATAAACTCAATTACTCGAAAATATTCACGCCGCCCGGAGTTTGAGCCTGAGGACCAGATAAAATATTTTGACTTCTGGAGATTATTTTATGTTGCGTTTTCGCGCGCTCAGGATTTGTTAATTCTCACATGCTCAGAAAATAATAATACGCCCTCAAAGTATCTTGAAGCAAGCTATAACAAACTTGATGATGCCGATGAAGTATTTTCGCTTGAGAATGCCGAGATAAGCGGGATTAAAGGGGCGGGCTTGAAGGAAACATTTTCATTCACGACGGATATTTTGATGTATGAGACCTGTCCCATGCAATATAAATTTTACTCTGAGCTTGAATTTCCGCAGAAAATTACTCAGGCTGAATTTGTCGGGAGTTTAATTCACTTAACTTTAGAAGAAATTCATCGGGCTGTTCTTGAACAAGAAGGCAATAAATTAACGGAGCAGAATATTTTAGAATGGTTCAACACGAATTATGAGAATTTATCACGAAGTCAGCAAAAATATTTGTCTCAAGCTGCGCGTGAAGCGATATTAACTCAGGTTATGAATTATGTGAAGCGTCAAGGCAGCGATTGGTCAGCGCTTCGAAGGGCAGAATATGAGATAAGTCTTGTGCGTGAGGATTATATCTTGAAGGGTAAGACGGATTTAATCAGCGTCAGGGATGGAGAAACAGAGATTACGGATTTCAAATCAGGCAGCAAGCCGAACATCAATATCACCCGCGATCGTGATAGGTTAGAAACTTACAGGAGACAATTGAATATTTACGCGTATCTTGTCGAAAAATCTTCTGGGCTGAATGTAAACAGGATGAGATTATATTACACCGGCGAGGCTGGGAATCCTGAAATTGTTTATGATTATGATAAATCTGAGGCCGAGAAAATTATTGCTGGGCTTGATGAGACAGTGAGAAAAATTATGAGTAAGGATTTTGAGCATAGGACTACGGACATGGATATTTGCAAGATGTGTGATTTCAGGTTTTACTGCGGTCGTGAATGAAAAAAACAAGAAGCAGCGGGGATTTTCTCACTGCTTCCTAAATGTAAACGTAATATCATAGTCAACCCCATGCGTATCATCAATAAAGACTACGCCCTTCTGCTGGATTGTCATAGTTTTATCCGATAAAATTTCAATCTCCATAACAGTACGATATGTATCATAAATCTCACCGCGCCATTTGTTTGAGCCTATATGCGTCATACTAACAACTTTATCGTCAATATCAATTGGCAAAATTCCCATGTATGAGCGTGTATCTCCATCAAGAAAAGCATGCCAGCTCGTATGGCTAGTAACAAATGAAACTCCTGTATCTTCCTTAAGCTGAGTATTTGAGAATATTGTTGTGCCTGAGATTTGTTGAAGCTCAATTGAATTTTCATCGTAATCAAGTGTGATTGAATCAGCTCCCTCTATCATAATCCACGTTCCGTTTAATACGCTCGCAGTGTCGTACGAATCCGGGTAATTGTTCGGTGTCTCGTCCGTTGAAGGAGTTTCGGATGTTCCTTCATCGTAAACATTTCCGCCGCATCCTGAGAACATGAATACGCATAAACTCATCACAAGAAATAATCCCCAAAACTTACGCATAATATTTCCCCCTGATTATAAATATGCATAATATTAACACTTGAAGGCACGAAAAGAAAAATTTTTTGCAATTAGGCTTGAGCGGAGCGGGGCAAGGACACCGAATGTGTCGTTGCGCGTAGCCGGAGGGTGGGAGCGAAAGCTGAATTGCCCTAACTAGTGGTATATTTTAATCTATTTTTTCCTGACACACACACTTTTGCTTTTTCGTAACAGTACACCATTATTTTCGCGGATCATAACACTTTGGCTTTTTCAAAATATAAATGATTGCTTTCCAGGAACAACAGCTTTTGCTTCTTCAGAATATACACTTTTCATTCTTATATTCCGCAGATATCACGGCTTTAAGACTAAATATAACTCTGAAAAATCCAAAATAAAAGCCTCAAGGTTTAATCCTCAAGGCTAAATTATTCTCTGTTATCTATTCATTTTGGAGCGGAAGACGGGATTTGAACCCGCGACCCCAACCTTGGCAAGGTTGTGCTCTACCCCTGAGCTACTTCCGCAATTATCTCTTTATCGATGGTGGCGGGACCCAGAATTGAACCGGGGACACATGGATTTTCAGTCCATTGCTCTACCAACTGAGCTATCCCGCCTCGCATTGTTCATGATCTAAAATGGCGGGGCCGACGAGACTTGAACTCGCGACCTTCGGCGTGACAGGCCGACACTCTAAACCGACTGAGCTACGACCCCGCGTTATTAAATCACTGGTGGGCGAAGCAGGGTTCGAACCTACGACCCCCTGCGTGTAAAGCAGGTGTTCTACCGCTGAACTATCCGCCCTACGTCGAACACAACGGCTATTTTACGCTTTACCTTCTTTTATGTCAAGCATACACGTCTCAATTTCACGCCAAGTTTTTTTTGCCGCGCCTCCGAGAGTGTTAAAATACTCGTCGCAATTCTTCAATGAAAGTTTGATATTCTCAGGTTTCAGGCATTCTTCCCAAGCCCGCGCGAGTTCCGTATCACTGTGAACGCATACAGCCGCTCCCATTGAGTTCATACGTTCAGTGTCGGGAAAATCTGACATGCTCGGCCCGTGTATCGCTGGAAGTCCGAACAATGCAGGCTCAAAGGGATTTTGTCCGCCCTTGTTTACCAGACTTCCGCCGACAAAAACAGCATCAGCCGCAGCATAAAGCTCAAACAGCACGCCTATTCTATCAACAACGACAATGTTAAAATCATTTCGCGAGTTGTCTCGGTCAATTTGTGATAATAACTCCGCGTGTAAATCATCGTAAGGGAGCGCGGCGGCTACCGTCATTAATGCGCGTTCAGGATGTCGAGGAACAATTGCTAATCTCGCGTCGGGAAACTTTTTACGGATTAACCTGAAAGCCGAGATAACAACGTCGTCTTCGCCTTGATGAGTGCTTCCTGCGACGAATAAAGGAGAGTTGTCGTTTTTCTTGAGCCAGCTCCAATTTTCCGGCCCCGTAATTTTTCGTCTGTCTAAAAGCGTATCAACTTTGCAGTCTCCCGTAACGACAATTTTATTCTCAGGAACTCCAAGCGTCATGAACTTTTCCTTGTCGTCGTTGAAGCGAACCATTAACTTTGTGAGATTTTCGAGAACTCCAGCCCAGAAAAATTTTGTCCGTCTCATTCTCGCAAAACTCTTCTCCGATAATCTGCCGTTAGCCAGGAATGCGGGAATATTGCGGGCTTTAAGCTGTGAGAGAATTTCAGGCCATAATTCCGTTTCCATCGAGATATAAATTTTCGGTTTGATGTTATCAAGCGCACGAGTTACGAATTTCTTTGAGTCAAAAGGGCTGTAAATTATCCTGTCAACAATCCCGTCAAGAAGTCTTTTAGCCATGTCGCGGCCCGTCGGCGTTACCGTTGAGATTATGCAGGGAAGAACGCTTTTGCTCCGTATTCGTCGGATTAATGAGCTTGCGGATTGGACTTCTCCGACTGAGACGGCGTGAACCCAGATTGCTCCTTCAG
The DNA here is from genome assembly GCA_017454625.1 of Synergistaceae bacterium. Classification (GTDB taxonomy): domain Bacteria; phylum Synergistota; class Synergistia; order Synergistales; family Aminobacteriaceae; genus JAFUXM01. The sequence goes on along the minus strand of JAFTCP010000168.1, from coordinate 133 downwards.
GAATATTTGAGATTTGGCCAATTCGTTCGGATATGTCATTTTTGTATTTACGTTTTAAGAGTTGAAGGCCTCCGAGATTAAAAAATGTGCTGACGAGTGAGCGGTATAAACACATTCCGGCGGCGTAAAATTT
>JAFTCP010000018.1 GCA_017454625.1 Synergistaceae bacterium | reverse complement strand
GCGGTCAGGCTATTCACAGCTTGGCCGTTATTTTTTTATGGGTATAATATTCACGGAGGAAGTTTCATTATGCCGCATATCATAGCAATTGAATATTCAGATGCTCAGCGCCGCCAGCTCAGCGAAAAACTCACGGAACTTGCAAAAAGGGGCTGGCCTTTATCCGCACGTGTTGAAGCTCAATCTTTCGGGACATGGGAAAAACTTTTTGAGAGCGTAATTAATCCCGGCTTATTCGTTCAGCGTGAAGCTATCGTTGTTGAGGAGGCCGAAGCATTAGGGGAATTCCCCGAAGAGTTAGCAAGTTTCGTTGAGGATGACAAAGCCGATTGCATCTTAATTCTCGTGTACGGAACTGACGCGAAAAATCTCAAGGCCGTTACGAACTTAATTACCCTGATAAAGCCTGAGTCTCAAATTCCCCCGTGGAAGCGTAAGGATTGGTTAATCTCACTATCGAAGGAAAACAAATTCACAATCTCAGATGATGCCGCCCAATTATTAGCTGACAGCATCGAATCTCAGGAGGAGTTACGAACTGAAATTATCAAGCTGGGAATTTACGCGGAAGATCGGGAAATTACGATTGAGGATGTGAACAATTTATCTTTTGACGAGGGCGGACGAGCGCAGATGATTTTTCTTGACGGTTTATGTAACAATAAGCCTCGTGATGTCGCTCATGCCTTGAAATATTTGCGGACTTCTCCGTTGCTTCCAGTTTTGACGGCGATAACTAATCGACTTCGGCCGGCGTTGATAATCTCAATTTTTCCCGGAAGATATTCTGATGACGCGTTAAAAGCCTCTGGAGTTGACATGACTAAAAAGTTTAATTACGCGCTTAATAATTCTCGAACAGCCTTAAAACATTTTGGAGCTGACAAGATTAAAAAGTTTATGCTTGGAGCCGCGAGACTTTCATTTTGGGAGAAGACTTCACGGGCTGAAGGATGGCCGGGCTTTGAGTTATTAATCTGGGAGTTGATGACGTAAATTTAATCCGGCTTAATCGAAGACTTGTAGAATTTTCCCCATTTCTCCATCTCCTGCAATATCGGGTTTAATGTCATTCCCAGCTCACTCATTGAGTATTCGACAACAGGAGGCTTGGAGTTACAAGTTTTGCGGACAATCAGCCCGTCATATTCCATTGAGCGCAGAGACTCCGCCAAGACTTTATGACTTATTCCCGCGAGTTCTCGTTTGAGTTCGTTGAACCTGTGAGGACGTTTAAGGAGACAGCGAATGATTAACAATTTCCATTTGCTGCCGATTAATTGTATTGCTGTAGCCGCCGGACATTCTGGTAATTCGTCTTTGTGAACCATAATGAATAATTATACAGCCGGTAACAAATTAGTGCGTTCTTGTTTGAATGCGCCGTTGTCAATATAATTCGTGTAAATCACATTAGGAGGTAATATCATGGCACTCAAGGATTTAGCGGAATGGGGAAGTAAAGCATCATCATGCGGAGGAAGCAAACCTTCATCATGCGGCGGCAAGAAAGAGGCATCATGCGGAGGCAGTAAACCTTCATCATGCGGCGGAAAAAAGTAATTGTTATCCCGCTGATATAGTCGGCGGGTTTTATTTTTCACATAATGCGTTATTTCTCGTTTCAGTGGCACATCACGGACAACTGCGATCAACGCTGTAAACATTGCTACATATACTCAGGGACTAACTCACATTCACCGCTCACAATGAGCCTTGAAGATATTCACGCCACATTCAATAACTGCATAAATTTCTGTGAGACATTCGGACGCATTCCATATTTCTATATCACCGGCGGAGATCCTGTGCTTCATCCTAACTTCTGGGAGATCCTCGATACATTCAAGCATAATAACATTGGCTTCTCAATTCTCGGCAATCCTTTTAATATTGATGATAACTCGTGCGAAAAGTTAAAGGCGCTCGGCTGTGAGAAATATCAATTATCAGTTGACGGTCTCAGAAGAACTCATGACTATTTCAGGAAGCCCGGCTCATTCGACGCAACTTTGAACGCCATTAACATAATCAACAAAGCCGGAATATGTTCGGTTATAATGTCTACAGTTTCAGGCTTGAACATTGACGAAATCCCAGATGTGATTGACTTAGCCGTTGAGAATGAAGCAGAAATATTCTCATTTGCCCGCTACTGCCCGACAAGTTCAGGTGAAAGAAACGGAATAACTCCCGAAAAGTATCGTGAATTTCTCGGTGTTTGTGATGAAAAGTTCAGGACTTACGAGGCTAAAGGCTGTAAGACATATTTTGACCGCAAAGATCACCTATGGACGCTTTACGATTACGAGGCCGGACGATTTTCAATCCCAGACGATGCAGAGAAGGGAATAATTTACGGCGGATGCAACTGCGGGAATGCTCACATTACGATTTTACCTTCAGGAGATGTTTATGCTTGTCGGCGAGTTCGTAACAGCAAAGTCGGCAATGTCTTAACGGATAAGTTATCTGATTTATGGTTGAATGAGATGGAAAAATTCAGGGAATATGATAAATTCGTGAAGTGCTCAAAATGTGAATTATTATCTTATTGTCGCGGGTGTCCTGCTGTGGCTATGGGAACATACGGAGATTTTTACGCGGAAGACCCGCAATGTTGGAGGAAAATATAATCATGGACATAATAGATGTAATCAGAACTCGGCACTCAATCAGAAAATATCAATCTAAGCAGATAACACGTGAAGACCTCGAAAAAGTCATAGAGGCAGGATTACGCGCACCGAACGCCGGAGGACGACAAGGCAGCATAATAATCGGCGTTCATAATTCAGAACTCACGGAGAAGCTCGGAAAACTTAACATAGCGAAATTCGACAGGTCAGCGCTTTTAGGAAATTATGTATCAGACGAACAGCCCAGCATTATTGATGACCCGAATATTAAGAGCGGATTTTACGGAGCTCCGAGCGTATGCGTAATTTTCGGGCCTGAAGATTTCCTGTACAGCACGGCTGATGCGTTTTGTTGTGCTGAGAATATGATTATTGAGGCTCATTCAATCGGGCTTGCGTCGTGCATAATCGCGCGAGGTGAGGAGACTTTCAGTAATCCCGAAGGCCGTAAATTTCTCGCTGACTGGGAAATCCCGGAAGGTTACGTTGCTCATTGTTTCGTTTTGCTGGGATATATTGACGGGCCTGAACCTTCACCCAAGAAATTACACGAAGGAAGATTTAAGATTGTTGACTGAATAAATGTTCTCTTCTTAGTTACTCGTGCCGCACGAATTTCACACTCTATTATTCGTTAAGTGAAGCAAATCTAGTATAATATACGTACTACGAACAAGGAGGTGTAGAAATCATGCAGGTTACATCAATGCTTTCTGCGGGATATTTAGAGCCAATGATGCAGAAAACTTCGCTCACTCAGAAATCCCGCGAGACTGACGAGTCCAAGCAGGCTAAACAGCAGGAGATTTTAGCCGAAGAACAGAGCTTAAGAGCGAAACTCGGAAGTGATGCGCAAGTCCATGTTGTGTATCATTATTCGATGGGGACTGACGGAAAAAATTACATCACCGGCGCTTCTGTTACTATGAAAGGGAGCGAGGAGGACTTAAACAAAGTCAGCGGAGGAGTTCTCACGGAAGATATTCAGAGCAAGGGCAAGAACAAGAAACAGGAAGAAACCGACACTCAGAATATCATTAAAGCTGAAGCCGAAAAACGAGAAGCCCGAAAAGCTGACGACAAAGCTCATGCTAAAGCCGAAGAGAACGAGGACGAACAAGTTCGCGAGCTTAAGAATATTCAGAATGAAGTTATCGCTCATGAACAAGCTCACAAGGCGGCGGCTGGGGAATTTGGCGGAGGAATAAGCTACACTTACACCGAAGGCCCTGACGGCAAGAGCTATATTACTGGCGGAGAAGTTCCCATAAAGCTCAAACAAGGCAGCACTCCCGAAGAGACTTTAAGGAACATGCAGAAGGTTCAAGCGGCGGCCAATGCTCCAGCGGATCCATCAGGACAGGACAGACAGGTTGCGGCAAAAGCGGCGGCTATAGCTTCGAGGGCTCGGAGTGAGATTGCTCGTGAAAGAGTTAGTGATAGCGACGAAAAGAAAACGACTGTTGCTAAGGGAACTCCGATAATTCAACCAGTCAGCAGAGAGGACGAACAGCAAGACCCCGAGAAAAATGGAGTTTTATCGGTGTTGGCGGCTGTGAAAGAGTTGCAGTTGCAAAATATTATACCTGCGGCCTAAATTTTCATAAAATGAGACGATTAATTTTATATGATTAACGATCCTTCCGGAAACTCGCGCTAAACCGGAGGGATTTTTTTACGCCCTGTTATAATTGTGAGAATAATTTTGTGTGAAGAAAGAGGGCAGAAATTTATTATGAGCGTATTTCAGAGAATGTTGAATACACAAGCCTTAATGTTTATCTATGTTGTTACCGGCATCATAATGGCTAAGACAAAAATTTTGAAACATGAAGGACGTTCGAGCTTCATAAATCTTCTGCTTGATATAACTCTTCCTTGTATGATATTGAACTCGTTTAACGTTGAGATTGGCCTTGACGAGTTAATCGCTGCCGGAGAAATCATGATAATCTCGACAGTCTGCGTAATAATCGCGTGGATTACGGGAAAAATTTTCTGGCGTAATCAGTCAACAGAACGTAAAGCCGTGTTAGAGTTCTCTACATTATTCTCAAATGCCGGCAATGCTGGACTTCCGATTGTTGCCTCAGTTTTCGGAACTCAGGGAGTGTTTTACGCGTCGTTTTATTTATTACCTGTGAGAGTTTTAATCTGGACGGTTGGACTTTCATTATTCGTTGACGAGAAGGATTTCAAGAAACGCATGATGATATTGCTTAAGACCCCCAGCCTTCTTGTAGTGTTTATCGGGATTGCGTTAATGTTCATGCCGTTTAAGCTCCCGTTAGTTTTGTCGACGGCGATTAAGAATATTGGCGATATGACCGGACCGCTCTCAATGATGATAATCGGTGCGGCTCTGGGTGAATCTAATTTGCGTGAGGCTTTCGACATTGACGCTTTCAAGTTGACTTTCGTGAGATTAGTAGTTCAGCCGTTAATATTTTTATTCATATTCAGGTCATTAGGAGTTCAGGATATTTTGTGGCAGGTAACCGTAACTTTGACAGCGATGCCGGCGGCGGCGAACACGGAGATTATTGCGGAAATGTACGGGAAAGACTATAAATTTGCGGCACGTTGCGTTGTAGTATCGACGATAATATCACTCGTGAGTGTTCCAATTTTGACATTGTTATTCTGAGTGAAGATAGCATGTAAATTTTTGCGTATCAACACGTTAATGATTTTGTTTGTGAGTTACGGACAAATTTGGAGGGAAAATTGACAGCCTTAACCAGCCGGAAATCTTCACATTATTTATAGCGTTAAAGATAATCACTTGTGAGTTTTATGTTGTAATATGAGGAGAAGGAAATTTGAACGACAAGATAATAATAAAAGGTGCAAGAGAACACAATCTTAAAAATGTAAGTCTGGAAATCCCAAAAGGAAAATTAGTTGTCATAACCGGGCCTTCAGGTTCCGGGAAATCTTCGCTTGCTTTCGACACTCTTTATGCTGAAGGTCAGCGCCGTTACGTCGAAAGTTTATCAGCT
>JAFTCP010000167.1 GCA_017454625.1 Synergistaceae bacterium | reverse complement strand
TATGCGCGAGTTGTTTACATGCCTCCGTCGTCAGGACTTGAAGCGAACAGCAACACTTACACTTATTCCGGCCAATTCACGGATGATTGGACGCAGAACCCAAACTTTATGGCGATTTCAAAGTGGCAGAAGAGCGTAGACAGAATAGGAGTTCTCGACAGTCCGGCAATCCCGGTAGCATGGAAAGGGGATTATCCGGAAGTAATTTACGCGTGGACGGGCTTACAATGGGAGCAGATTATTCCGCGAGGAACACGAGTAAACGCGGCGACTGCATTACAACGAAACGTTTTCAAGTTGACACGGACGACGACGGCATCAAGTTTACTGAACTGGACGATTGATGATACTCACGTTTTATCGCAATACGCCGTTATGTGGGGCTATGAATGGCTCGGACAAATTATTTTATGGAGAAATTATTAATCATGAAAAAATTTCTCGCTGTGATTGCCTTTGATAATGCCCGAGAAAAATTTGGAGGAAATATTAACATGAAAAAATTCTTACTGGTTATTCTGGCTTTACTCGTGAGTTCTGAGGCTGGAGCGAAACTTTATGTTACAGAGCCGCTTTTAGTTCCGCAGTCGCCGTATGCCGGAATGACTTTTTACGTCTACAAGCCTTATAATATGCCTAAAGACTGGTACATTACGCTAGACGGTTATCCTGTTCGCAAAAATCCCGACGGAACTTGGGTATATGGAACTGCGGAAGGACCGAACTTAGTTGCTACGAATTTTATTGTCGGTTCGATTATCCCGTCAATGGCAGGAATTACCAAATGGATTAGCGACGTTCAAATCTCGGAACTCCGAAAAATTCCTAATCAAGAGATGCTCGAAGTTCGTCAACGAGCTTTTACACGTTCGGAGATGGCACGAGGCGAAAAGTATTCTACGTACATGCCTGATTGGACATTCAGCCCGACATTCATGGCAATAGGTAACTGGAAAGGTACGGTTGATAGAATAGGCGTGTTAAGCGATCCGAATGTTCCTGTAGCATGGAAGGGAAAAAAACCTCAGGTAATTTATGTCTGGGTCGGTAATTCCTGGTATCAAATCAACGTAAAATCTTCAATCAAGAATACGTTTCTATATGAGAAGTCAAAGATTAAACGCTTAGTGGGGGATTCGGGCTTCAAGTGGTACGCTCAAGATATGCCGGTTCTAGCTCAGCAATCCAGAGCTTGGGGGTATTACTGGATGGGAGAAATTCAACAGCAGTAAAAATTTTTCGGCCTCATGTGAAAATGCATGAGGTCTTTATTTTGCATGTGAGTGTTATTCGTAAAAGTGAAAATTTTTCAGTCAACATAATGTGAAAAACTATTTGTGCATCGGCTTTTACAGGCTGATATAATGCATTAAACTTTTATTCAGGGAGGAATTTTTGAATGTGTGTGTTACTCGCCTATGAAGCTCCAGCGGACAGCATGATAGTAAGACTTAGTACAGCGTTTAGCAGTGATGACAGCTTAGAAATTCACATATTGTTTCATGAACTTATAGCCAAAGCATACGAGAACAACTACGCTTCCGGGAATATCTGGCAGAATTACCTTACACATTTTATCCTGACTAACGAAAACTTTTTCTCGCTGGCTTGTGAACGGCGGGATCCTCCGAAGGGCTCATTGAGGGATATAGCCATACGAGATTTTTCGGCATTCATGAAGCTGTATAACCTTGAGAATGAGCATATGCACTACATTGATAATTTCGTCGCTGACAACAATAACACTTCGCTCGTATGTGAGATAAGCAAGGCAATAGCTGAGATGAAAACTCCACAGAAAATTTTTGAGCTGGTTACGAATTTCTATAAACGTCATGGAGCGGGATTATTCGCGTTAAATCGTGCGTTCAGGTTTGAGGATGACGAGTTTGTGCCGGTTGAGAATGTTGGAGATGTAAGGCTTGATGACCTTGTAGGTTATGAGATACAGAAGCATGAATTAATCACCAACACTGAAGCGTTTTTAGCAGGACGGCCGGCGAATAATGTATTGCTTTACGGCGACGGAGGAACTGGAAAATCTACGAGCATAAAAGCAATCTTGAATGAGTATTTTGATAAGGGCCTGAGAGTTATTGAAGTCTACAAGCATCAATTCCGGGACATTCTGAAGATTACGGAGAGACTGAGAAAACGCAATTACAAGTTCATAATCTTCATCGATGACTTATCATTTGAGGAGAACGAGAGCGAGTATAAATATCTCAAGGCGATAATCGAGGGAGGAATTGAGACGAGGCCGGAGAATATTTTGATTTACGCGACATCGAACAGGCGGCATATTGTGCGGGAAATTTGGAAGGACCGCGACGACATGGAACATAACGGGGATATTCACAGGTCAGATACGGTTGAAGAGAAATTATCATTGGCCTCACGCTTCGGCATTCTGATAAATTACTCAACGCCGATGCGGAAAATGTATCATGAAATCGTCTTAACTCTCGCGAAACGAGCCGGGCTTAATATCGGTGAAGATGAGTTGATTGCGGGGGCTAACAGATGGGAAATTCGGCACGGAGGAATGTCAGGACGAACAGCGCGGCAGTATGTGGATTATCTTCTTGGACGTAAAGAATGAAATACTTTGACGATTTACAGCCATATTTTTCTGATGAAAGCTCCGAATTATACTTATCTGATACATTCTCGGCATTAGAACAGATGCATTCTGAATGTGTCGACGTGATTTTTGCTGATCCTCCTTATTTTCTCTCCAATGACGGAATTTCTTGCAGTGGAGGAAAGAAAGTTTCAGTGAACAAAGGAAGCTGGGACAAACTAGAAACTCTCGAGGAAAAACATGACTTCAACCGAAGATGGCTGCGGCTTTGCAGAAGAATATTGAAACCTGACGGAACTATTTGGATCAGCGGGACATTGCACAATATTTATTCTGTCGGGATGGCATTAGAGCAGGAGGGCTTCAAGATTATCAACAATATCACGTGGCAGAAAACTAATCCTCCTCCTAATTTAGCATGCAGATGTTTCACGCACAGCACCGAGACAATTTTATGGGCGCAGAAAAATGATAAACATTCTCATCATTATTTTAATTATCCGCTGATGAAAGAGCTTAACGACGGCAAGCAAATGAAAGACGTATGGACAGGGACATTAACGCCCAGAAGTGAAAAAGTTTACGGCAAGCATCCGACGCAAAAGCCTCTTTATCTTCTTGAGCGAATAATTTTAGCATCGACAAGAGAAGGTGAACTTGTTCTTGATCCTTTTTGCGGTTCATCGACGACAGGAATTGCCTGCAAAAAACTCGGACGTAAATATATCGGAATAGACAACAATCCAGAATACATAACTTTATCTATGGAGAGGCTGAAGCATTCATGAATAAACGAAACTTTGAGGAATGGCTCAAAACTTTCAGGGCTTCGATAAACGGCTATGATTATTATTCAGACTTCAAGAAAATTGCTGAGAATGCCGCGAAAATGGAGCTTGAGATTAATATACTAAATGCCCTGATAGGAGCTAAAGATATTGAGGCAAAATTTCAGCGTATAATTTCAAAATATCCCGAATGCTTGAAAGCTGTCCCGATTTTATTGGCCGTAAGGGAACATGAAATTTTTTGTCAGGATGAACTCGGCGCGTTCACGTATAACTTTGACAATCTCAACCAGACAACAGAGCAATATACTTACTTCATGCGTGAGACAGGATTATTTGACCTGTTGCAAAATCATATAATCTCAAATCTTCATGATTATGTTACAGGCGTTGAAGCAGGACTAGACAGCAACGCTCGAAAAAACAGGGGCGGCCACCAAATGGAACGTCTCGTTGAAAATTATCTTAAGAGGTCAGGAATAAATTACAGCAAGGAAATTACGACATCAGAGATAAATCAAAACTGGGGAATGAATTTAACCTTTGCAGAAAATAAACGCTGGGACTTCGCCGTAAAAACACGCTCGAACATTTACGCGATCGAGACAAATTTTTACACTTCAGGAGGCTCAAAGCTCAACGAGACCGCCAGAAGTTACAGGCTCATAGCTGAAGAAGCGGCAAAAATTCGAGGCTTCGTGTTCATCTGGATAACTGACGGATTAGGCTGGCAGTCCGCAAAAAATAATCTTCGTGAAACTTTTGATATTCTCCCGACAATTTACAATATTTCCGAACTTGAGGCCGGAATTTTGAATAAACTTTTACAATGATAATTGACATCGTGAAACTTGAAGCTAACTCACGCTGATATAATACACAGGAATTTTCACATTTTCATAAAGGAGAATTAATCTTGAAACTTACCAGCGAAGAAGTTAACGACATAGCTTTAGAATCCCGCTTACTCCTGACCGAACAGGAATTAGCCGGTGCCGTTCGTTACATCAATAATTTTCTTGACATGTTAGACCGTTTCAAAGAGTTAGACTTGCAGAACGTCGAGCCTTTCAGTTTTGCCGAAGCCTTAGAATGCCCATTGAGAGAAGATAAAGTTAATGATTTCTCGAATATTCAGGCAATCTTTGACGAGAGCGAACACGTTGACGGCCAATTTTTCAAGGTGCCGAGAATTATGGAGGAATAATTTTTCATGGAACTTTACGAATTAAATTTACATTTCTTACTTGAAGGCTTGAAGGCGAAAAAGTTCTCAGCCTCCGAAATTTTTCAATCATGCAAGAGACGAATTGACGAGTGCGAAGGGAACATTCACGCATTTATCACACGTACTGACGACAAAGAGCCTCAAACCGAGAATGCTGACGGAATTTTAGCGGGAATTCCTACAGTCTTAAAAGATAATTTGTGCACAAAGGGAATTCGGACTACGGCGGCCAGCAAAATTTTGGGAAATTGGCGGCCTCCTTACGACGCTACAGCCTGGAAATATCTGCGTGAGGCTGGAGCTGTCTTGATGGGAAAAGTCAACATGGACGAGTTCGCAATGGGCAACACGTGCGGAAATTCAGCATTCGGCCCAACATACAACCCGAACGATATTACAAGAGTTCCCGGCGGAAGTTCAGGAGGAAGCGCGGCGGCTGTCAGTGCTGGTTACGTTCCGTTTGCTTTGGGAAGCGACACAGGCGGCTCAATCCGTCAGCCTGCATCATTCTGCGGAGTTCAAGGCTTAAAGCCGACATATGGAATGGTCAGCCGTTACGGTTTAATCTCCTACGGTTCATCACTCGACCAAATTGGCCCGTTCGCTCGAACTGTGAGAGACCTGCAAATAATCATGTCCGTAATTGCCAAGCATGACCCGATGGATTCAAGCTGTTTCCGCGAGAAAAACCCTGACTTCTCCCACAAAGACAAAGTGAGCATAAAGGGAAAACGTGTTGCGCTCGTGAAAGAGTTTCAGGACTTCACGCTTGACGCTCCAATCGCCGACGCAATGACACGAACCCGCAAAATCCTTGAGGACGAGGGAGCAATAATCGTGGAAGTTTCGCTTCCTGTTGTTGCAAGATATGCCGTTGCATGCTATTACGCGCTCGCTATGAGTGAGGCTCACACGAACTTAGAACGCTACGACGGAGTACGTTACGGCTACACAGTTACGGACGCTTCGGGAGTTAAAGAGATGTTCGAGCGTGTTCGGTCTTACGGCTTCGGCTCCGAAGTAAAATCACGAATTATCGCCGGAACATGCTTAACTGAACCGTCAAGATGCGATGAATATTACGTTGCCGCAACAAAAGTCAGAACTCTCATAGCTCAGGAATTTACGCGCGCTTTCGGTGAAACTGATTTTATCCTCCAGCCCGTAACTCCCTCGCTCCCGTCGAAAATCGGTGAAGTTGACGACGACGAAATGAAGGGTTACGAGACGGATTTATACACGCTTCCTGTTAATCTTGCTGGACTTCCGGGCTTGTCATTCTTCACGGGCTATGCTGGAAATTTACCCGTTGGACTTCAATTAATCGGCCCAAGATGGAGCGACCCCGAACTTTTGAATGCCGGATTAATTCTTGAAGCTCACTTAGGCACACCGAAAATTGCGAACGGAGGGAAAAATTAACATGGCCGAACTCACATTTACGCCTGTAATAGGAATTGAGATACATATACGACTTAAGACTGACACGAAAATTTTCTGCTCATGCTCAACGAACACTGACGCGCCCGCGAACTCTCATATCTGCCCGGTCTGCATGGGATTACCCGGCTCACTTCCTCGTCTTAATCACAACGTCGTAGAAAAAGGAATGCTCGCAGGTTTAGCCCTGAATTGCACGGTTCAGCCTCGCTCGTTGTTCTTCAGGAAGTCTTATTTTTACCCGGACTTGCCGAAGGGACACCAGATTAGCCAGTGTGATTTGCCCGTTGTCGCTGACGGATATATCGAGGTCCACGACGCAAACGGAAACTTGAAGAAAATCCGCGTAAACCATTTACATCTTGAGGAGGACGCGGCCGCAATGCATCACAGCGCATCAGACGGAAGACTTGAAGGAGCAGCGACATCATACGTTGATTACAACCGCGCGGGAATGCCATTAGGCGAGATTGTCTCGGAGCCGGATATTTCCTCTTCCGCTGAAGCTGTCGAATACGCTATGAACCTGCAAAGGCGAGTTCGTTATGCCGGAGCAAGCGACGCTGATTTGGACAAAGGAATGATGCGTTTTGACGCTAACGTCTCACTAAAATGTTCAGACGGACGCTGGGGACGAAAAGTTGAAGTCAAGAACATGAACTCGTTTAGAGCACTTGAACGAGCGATTGAGTTTGAGATTAAGCGTCAGAAGAAAATCTTGCTTGCTGGCGGAGAAGTCCTGCAGGAAACACGCCACTGGAACGACGCAAAAGGAGTAACGACGGCTTCAAGGGTTAAGGAGTTCTACAGAAAGTTCATCGTTGAGCCGGATTTGCCGCCGTTAATCGTAAATCAAGAGTGGATCGACAAGGTTACAGCGATGATGCCGGAGATGCCCGACGTTAAGGCCAATCGTTACGTTAATGATATGCAAATTCCTCGCGAAGTCGCCGAAGTTCTCACGGATGACAAGAATTTAGCCGACTACTTTGAAGCGTGCGTGAGTGCCGGAGCTAATCCATTGAGAGCCGCAAACTGGGTACGTACAGAAGTTTTGCGAGTTCTTAACGAGAGAGGACAAAAAATTTCTGAGTTCACAATTTCTCCTGAGACATTAGCCGGACTTGTCGCTCGTGTTGACGAGGGGAAATTATCAACAACTCAGGGTAAAGAAGTCTTTGATTACATGTGCGCGAACAACTCAAGCATTGACGAGGCAATAAAGCATCTTGGAATTACTGAGGGCGGTATTGCCGGGAATGCTCTTAGTGAGATTATAGCGTCTGTGATTGCGGCAAATCCTGACGTTCTCGAAGAAATTAAATCAGGTAAGGACAAGAAGGGTAAAAAGTTAAAATTCCTGCAGGGTTTAGTCATGAAGGAAACGAAGGGACAGGCTAAACCTCAGGAAGTCGCGGAAGCTGTTGCAGAAGCTGTGAAGTAAAGAAAAATTAATCCCCCTGTTGTGAAAGTTCATTCGGGGGGATTTGTTTCCTGTTCGTCTTTCTCCTCGTCCTCGAAAAATTTCGCTATGTTATGCATTACTCCGTTCACAAATCGTGTAGAATCTTTCGTGCCGAAACTGTCAGCTAAATTCGTAGCCTCAGCAATCGCTGACTTCACCGGAAGCGTCTTCAACATAAATCCTTCCATGACCATTAAGCGCAAAATTGTTCGGTCAACGCTCAACATTCTTTTAGGTCTCCAGCCCGTAACAACACGAATTAATACCGCATCAATCTCGTTCTTCCGTGAATAAACTTCTCCGGCCAATTTCCGACAACGAGCTTTGACTTCCGGCGTATCATTCTGCGTTACGTCGTCAATGTTCAGGAATAATTCAAGCGACTGCGCAAAATCCTGCTCAGGACAAACATCAAGCGAGTATAAAAATTGCACGGCCAGCTCCCGCGACCGGTGAATTGCTCCGAACTTACGGCCTATAAACTTTCTAGCCATGCATTGACCTCCTCAAATTTTTTGCGATTTTACCAAGCCCGAAAACTCCAAACCAGGCCGCAGCTCCCCAGAATACCGTCCAGAAAAACCCGTCAAGTCCCGCCGTAATTATCACAGCCGAACACGACGCGATTACTCCCCATGTAAACGGACTGCGCAAAATCGGGAAAATTCCACGCTCAGGGTCAGCCCACACAATTGACGCTTTAATTCCCATCGGCTTCAATATCGAAATTATGTGATCTTCGGCTTGCTTCTTCGTCTCCTGTGATAAATCTTCCTCCGAGATTACAATTGTCAAGTCAGCGTGATCTTTCTTCCCGGCAGGTGATAAAGTTACGCTGTAGAGCTTCAATTTCGACTTGAAGACATCATCAGCAAACTCATGAAGCCCCCCGCATGATACCCGAATAATTCCGTACGGCGTGTTTCTCCAAAGAAAATACATTAATCAGCCTCTTCATCAAGTTCAGGCGACGCAATATTAATCTGGAAATCATCGCCCGCATTCGTGTAAATTCCCTGCACGTTTACATTAACTTCTTTAACGTCATAGCCGGTGTAACGTTCAAGATTATCTTTGATTTTTTCCTGAACGTCCCAAGCTAAATCCGGAATTCTTTGACCGTATTTCACGAGGACGAACGCATCAATTGAGATTGTCCCTTTGGAGTGCTCAACATCCGCTTTAATCCCCGCGCTTTTCCGGCCAAGCCCAAATTTTGAGACAATCGGCGACGCAACCTTGATATTCGGAATTCCCTGTATCGTTTTCCGGGCAAGCTCGATTATTACGTCTTCGGAAATGTGAATTGCTCCGCCGTTAGGACTTTTTTCTGACATCAACAATTACTTTTTGGCACGTTCAAGATATGCGCCCGTTCGTGTGTCTACAACTATCTCTTCGCCAGGCTCAATGAAAACCGGAACCGTTACGACTAATCCCGTCTGAAGCGTCGCAGGTTTTCCGCCTCCTGTTACTGTGTCGCCCTTGAAAGCTGGGGGAGTGTCAATAACTTTCATCGTTACGCTCTTGGGTAATTCAATCCCCATGACTTTACCCTCGAAAAACTCAAGCTGAATTTCTATATCGTCAACGAGATACTTCGCGGCATCACCTAAAACTTGCGGCGATAATCTCATCTCTTCATACGTCGCCAAATCCATAAACACGTAATCCTCGCCGTCCCTGTATGAATACTGCGCAGGTTTATCCTCGTAAATTATTCGCTCGAATTTTTCGCCGGGCTTGAACGAGTTTTCGACGATTGAACCGGTCTCAACGTTGCGTAATTTCGTCCTGACAACTGCTCCGCCTCGTCCCATTTTATGATGATCGTAATCTACAATTTCCCATATGCCGTCCTGCCAGCGTAATTTTAAGCCGACGTAGAATGTCGTAGTGTCTGCTACTTGTGCCAATTTATTAACCTCCTGAAATGTTCTGTGTAAATGCGAAAGATATTATATTATATCCCCGTTGATTACTGTCAAGGATATACACGTTCATCATACAATTATGATAATCATGACGGGCGAAAAGTCTGACATGAAAAATAATCGCTGTCAAGACTTACAACTCGTGAGACATTATCATTAATCATTGTCAAAAATACACAAGTTACGGCTTGACTGCTAATAACTTGAACAATCCTTAATTATCAAGAATATACGGAGTTACGACCATTACGGCCTGAGTTCGTGAATTTGTGCCAGTCCTGTACGAGAAAAGATTTCCCAGCAATGGAATATCGCCGAGAACAGGAATTCTTGAAACTGTCCGGGATTTATTATCCTGGAACAATCCGCCGATAACAAAAGGCTGTCCATCTTTAACCCTGATTTTCGTTTGAACATGACGCTTTGAAGTTATCGGTGTATCATTGAACGAACCTACAACGTCGCCTGTTTCAAGGTCAATATCGAGATAAACAAACCCGTCGCGTTCAACTTTGGGCGTAAATTTCAATGTCGGGCCTACTTCTTCTTCGTCAGTAATTAAATTTCCTGCCTCGTCTTTCTTGTTGGAATATACGTAAGTCTGCGTTAATTCTATCGTTGCTTCCTGCCCGTCAATTGCTATAACAGAAGGGTTCGCTAAAACTTTGCCCTTGTTCTTAGCTTCAAGCGCTGTAAATACTCCTGTGAGGGTTCTCAACGTTGAAGGAGTTCCGCCGCGCCTGCTCTCGTAATAATTCATGTCCAAGCCCCGACGTAAATTAATTGTCCATTCGTCATAAGCAATTTCCAAAGCATTCTCAACTTCGCGTGTAACTGTGTCGTTGAACTCAAATATGCTTGCCCGGATTAAAACCTGCTTCTGCGGAACATCCAGCTTGCTGATAATTTCCTCGACTTCTTCCATTTTGGCCGGGTTCGTGTTGACGTAAAGCGTTCTCATTCTTTCGTCGAGAGTTAAAGCGCTGTCCTCAACGCCGGTTATACTCTTCAAATATTCACGTATCTTCGTCGGATCCGCAAACGAAATGTTGAAAATTTTTATCTCGCCCGCTCCTGATAATTTATACAAGCCTGCTTTTGTCCCGAACGCCGTAATGTTAGGCCCGTAAGAATAACAAGCTAAGTCATAAGTCCTGAGCAGATAATTTATCACTTCATCAACTCGAACATCGACAAGCGACATTGTAACTTTCACATCACGAGGAAACGAAGCATCAAGCACCATGTTACGCCCTAAATATTCCATGAAGGCCCGCAGGACATCTTGAAGCTCGGCATCACGAAATACGATCGTAATAGTTGCGTTTGACCTGAAAGGGAGCGTTGACTCCGGGAAAACTATATTTGAAGATTTGCTTGAAGGCTTATTAGCATTTTTATTAGATGAAAACGAAGGCGGCGGCATCATGTTGGATAAAGAAATATTATCGATTAGCGAGAAATTATTTTGTCCGCGCTCAGCCTTAAATCTCATCGTTAATCCTTCGTTTGAACGTGTCGACGAATAACATTTCAACGGTATTGTCGTATCAATATGAACGTAAGTCGTAAAAATATTATCATTCTCTTCAAGAACCGGAAGAACGAAAAATCCGTAAATTAATGGGTAAATTTCAATAAACTCTAATACTGATGAATTAATTTTTTCGGGATTATCCGCGCTGGTCTCACTGAGAATTATATTCATCGAGTTATTATCAATGTCAATTTCAGGCTCAGGAAGTCTTGAACCGTTAATTTTCAGGATAAATTCATCCCCGCCGAGCTGATAAATACTGCAATCCCTGACGAGAGGCCCGGTGTATTTTTTTGATTTTGGAGCTGCTTGCACAAGTTCACATGAAGACATTATGAACATGAGAAGGACAGCGAATATAATTTTCCTGAACATATTATCTTCACCCTTTATCCTGAAAAATTCGGTAATTTGTATTATACTACTTTGCAGGATTTTCGGTTGAAGAATTTATTGTGTATTTTATTTCATCCTTGTTTACTCTTACAGTAACTCCGTCTTGAGTAATTTTTATTACCCTTCCCGCTCCAGCCGGGAGTTCCGTGCCGCGACGAACAATAAGTCCCATTTCACCGGCGGCATTCATCACAGCAATTCTTTGTTTACGGGAAATTATTACAGCTTTCACCTCAATCGGAGGAGGGGCTTGCTTATTTTCACCTGGCGCGCTTACTCCTGTTCCGCTCAAGTCCTCAAGTCCAAATTCATCATAACCGTCAACCGTGAATAAATTTCTGTTCATTCCTCCGAGTGATCCGGCCAAAACTTCACTGCCCTGTCTCATTGTATTTACAGTTTGGGCGAGTTCGGCAATCCTGTTTAGTCCTTCATCGCTCGGAGGCGGAAAAGCAAAATCAAACGTCGCGTTATCATCAAGAGGCTCATTAGTATTTGCAATTCTTTCAGCGTTGAAATAGCCGAGAACTGCATACATTCCTCCCAAAACTAACAGCGCGAAACAAGACAGCCTTATAATCGTAGACCTGTGATCGCTTAAAACTCCTGTTAATATTTCCCAGAACTCAGTAAATCCGGCAGCAATATTGTCCATGATGAATTACTCTCCCGTGAGCTGGGCTTCTATCTCGATATCAGCTTCGACAAATTCAGTTGGAGCAGCGGCATCACGACGAATAACGAGAGAATTAATCCGTGAAGCAAAGTTAATCTGCCGCCAGTCTGCAATCATTTTTGCTAGTGAATAATAATTGCCTTCGACTTTGAGCTTTAAGATATTTCCTTCGCCGCCGTTTTCGCCTTGATTTGATGCCATTGATAGGATATTCATTCTGTTATTCTCTGCACACTGCCTGACTTCGGAATAAAACGCTAAAGTGTCTTGTGCTGTGCCTGTATGAGCAATATTAAGGCTGTTGATTTCCGTGAGAGTTTTATTTTTCTGCTGAAGCCTCATGATTGTCCCGGTATAATTATTACGTTCAGAGTCGAGCATGTCATATTCTTGACGATAAGCCCGGAGTTCATGCAAAGAGAAGCCGACTCCTGCGCTGAGAAGCAGACAAATCAAGATAAATAATCCTGTGAAAATTAATGCAATTTTATTATTCATGATTTGTTAATTCTATCACGCGGAAAAATTTTTATGAATATTCTTAACAACCCGAGCGAAAACTCCAGCATTGCTCTTACTCTACAGGAGCTATAAGCTGCGTTGGCGAAAGTTTTTTTATGATGTATTACGAATACGATGTGTCTCAACAGGAAAATTTTTATGAATGTTTAGATATTTATTCTTAACAATCCAAGCAAAAAACTTCAACGTTGCTCTCACGCTGTAGAAGCTGTAAGTTGACATTAGCGAAAGTTTTTTTGTGATGTATTCACTTGCTAGGTGTCTCACTGGAAATTTTGTAGAAGTTCGGGCTTATTGAGGCGTGAATTGTGATATATTCATTGAGTAAACGAATGCTAATTGTCTCGCGAGAATATTTTTGCTGAAGTTCAGTAGCTGTTGATGCGATAATGTGGAACTTTGAGAATTATGCACGTTGCCGCTAACTAAATGTGTAAAAATAAAAGCTCCGAAGAATTTTTTATCTCCGAAGCTGTAATTTTCATAAATGGAGCCGATTTTCGGATTTGAACCGAAGACCCCATCCTTACCATGGATGTGCTCTGCCGGCTGAGCTAGATCGGCTTTTGTTTTTGGGGGCGGGTGGGCGGGTACTCGACGTAGTCGAGTCATTTTTCAAGTTATCGTGTCTATCGGAAGTAATTACGAGAACACATTTGCACTAAGCCATAACTCGATATTTTACCCCTCACAGTAGCTTATTATGTTTCTATCAGGATGAATGACCCAAACACATTATGTGCTAAACGATAACCCGACATTCTGCCATTCACAGGAGCTTCTTCCTCACGAACTCGCTATTGCTACATCAACTGCTTATCGCCTGTACTTCTCCTGCAAGCGCGTCTTTTCCCTAAAAAAATGGTGGTGGAACATGGATTTGAACCATGGTAGGCTCCCGCCGACAGATTTACAGTCTGTTGCCATTGACCACTCGGCCATTCCACCACGTTATTAAATTTTCAACTTACTGGAGCCGGCAAGGGGATTCGAACCTCCGACCTGCTGATTACAAGTCAGCTGCTCTACCGACTGAGCTACACCGGCTTCAACAATTCAGGCATTTTACAGTGGAAAATTTATTCTGTCAAGTTTTTACGCCATAATATGCACATAACGTTCACTGTTCAGAATTTCCATCATGACATTTTCGGGCGTGAAGTCCTCGATTTGCGCTGAAGCCACAAGTTGGAAAATTTTCGCTGTAAGTCCGCTCACGAGGCAAACTCCCTGCTCATTCTTAGTAACTGGCTGTTGGCGATTTCGGCTGTTAACGTTCCAGAAAACCACGCGCGGCAAAGTATAACCGTGTTGCTCAAAAATTCTCTTGGCATACTCAAAATTCGTCGTCTCAGAACTCCCGACGCATCTATCAAATTCCATGTCCGAGATTATGTAAATCATCGCAGGAAGCTCGTTTTGAGGAACTTTATTTTTTACGGCCGTCTTGAGGATTAGCTCAAAGACTTTCTGTAAGTCCGTATTCATTCCCCAGTCAGCTTTCATACATAAATCAACTTTCTCGGCAATATTTCCTCCGCGAATTTCAACGAGATTAGGATTTCCCGAAAACGTAATAAAATGATTTGCGAATTTCCCCTTGTTGCGTTCAGCGAAGTAAATTGCAAGAGACACAGCAACCGCCATCGGTTGGCCGAACATTGAGCCGGAAACGTCAGCTACGACAATTGCATTTTCGCCGTTAGTGTAATCTTCTTGAGCGTTCCAGGTTACGTTTAGCGCGTTGATTTCTTCCGGGCTAAGCTCGTTATATCCACCGCAGAAGGGTTGAACAATTTCATAGGGCATTAAAGTTTTCGTCTTGAGTTCAGCTTTTCCCTCTCTGACAGCCTGTAAGAAATTATTGTAGCGTTCTCCGTCGTTCCTCATGAAAGCCTTAATGTGTCGGCGCATCGCTTGAGAAGGCTGTTTTGAGTAATCGAACGTGTAATTTCTCTCACGCATATAATTTTCAAGAAGGCTCAACTTAGCGCGCAATTTCGAGAGCATCTGCCTGTAATCCTTCCAGTTCATGCCGAATTTTTTCGCTAAAATTCTCGCAAGCTCCCTCACATCAGAATTTGAGGCATTAATCGACGGAAGCCATTTTGCTAATAACGAAGGATTTTCGGCGTTAAGGTCGTGTTCAAGCTGATACTTTATGAGTGAGACGGCTTCGGGTTCACATGAAGTTTTCAGGAGGCATAACAAATCATCGAAGCGTCCGTATTCAGGAATGAGCGCAATATTTTTCTTGATCGAGTTCGGAGAATATTTCTCAAGCCAGCCCAAAATTACACGGAAAATTTTACGCTCGCCAAGTCCTTCGCGAACATCACGGGCATAAAACGCAATTCTCACGGCAATATCTTTATTCTCGCGGAAAGCCTCAGAAAATCTTAATCTTATTTCATCAGGAGTTGAACGCCTTAACGCTCCGATTGTCCCGAAGAGATTTACGCATTCTGAGCCGGAAGATATATGCGTGATTGCTCCGTTCTCTGTCAACGTAAACGGTGATTTGTAAACTGCGCTGGGATTTTCGGGGTCTTCGCTGTGAACTGAATGTGATAATTCTGACTTCATATCATCTAGAAACATATTGACCTCCTAGAAAGAGAAACAAGGCGCACTTGCAGCGATTTTAGTCCCGTGCGGACTTGGGCGGTTTATAGTCTCGTCGGACCTGCGCTTTAAAGTCCCGCCTGACTTTTGCATCGACTGTAAGGTTCGGTGCCAGCCTTTTGTTGGACGGTTTTCAGGCCGTCAGACAACGTAGGAACGCTGTCTATTTAATATAGTGAACACTGTGTGTGTGAAAAAAGGTTTGCTGTCTGCGCCTTTAGAAAAATTTGTCAAAGCACAACGCACGGATCGAACGCGCTTAGTTTTAACTTGAGATGTCAAAATTTTATCCAATAAGGTTTGCTGTATGTGCTTTTAGTGAGAGTGAATTATATCACGGAATTTTTATTTTGCAAGAAAAAGGAGCCCGAAAGAGTTAATCTCCTTCGAGCCCCGAATGATTAATGATTAGCGTATTTTCGCTGCTAGTCCGATCACTGCAAGAAGTCCCATTACGCTCAAGCCAGTGTTACAGCCGCTGCTTGAACTTCCTGCGCCACTTGAACTGCCCGATGATGATGATAATGTCAGACCGAAATTTGACTCGTAATAATTCCCTTCGCTGTCCACATAAGCATATCCCTTGCCGTTTGCGTCTAACAAATTGGCCGGTAAATATTTATCCTTGTCGTAGCCCGGTACGTCGTTCGGAGAAACGCAAATTGCATGTCCATTAACATTTGTAACTTTGATAACATTGTCGTCCTTCGGAAGAGTTAAGGGCAAAACTCCGGTCGGGTTGTATGCGCCGGTCATAACGTCGATAACAGCGTCAGCATTTGTGTCAAAGCCGACTGTTAAAGCGTCTGAGTAAGGCTCAACATTTCCTAGAAGCCAGGGGGATTTTACGTTGACATTAACAATTACTTTGCCGTCTTTCGCATGTAACGTGTCAGAAATATCCTTGATTAAGTCTGCGCTCGCAAGGGTTCTCTCTTCGTGAGTTGTCTCCAGAGGAACGCCAGTTGTGCTGTCAACGTCATAAACAACTTTTCCGTCGCAAATGTCTAACTCCAAATATCCCGGTGTAGCGTTGAAATAAGCTCCTGAGCTGGGATTAAGGAAGAGTACAGCAATATCGGCACTGTTATAATCATCTGTTACTGAAAATCCTCGCGTTGTGAATGATGATTTAATCTCGCTCGTGGCATCGTCGGTCTCGCCTGTCTGGTTGAAGTATTTCACGTAAACTTTCTTTCCGGAAACTTTATCGCCGCTAAGAGGAAGGGTATTATTGGTGTTTTTCAGGAGGACGACTGACTTTTGATGAGCCAGATTTACGCGTGCATCTGCTCTTGCTGTGTTGACTATTGAAGTTGCGGCTGACGTATCACGATAAGGATTTTCAAATAAACCGAGCTGGAATTCTTCCTTGAGTAAACGAGTTGCGGCCTCATTAATTCTTGCTTCGGTCAACACATGAGCATCATTGCTGTCAATAGCTTTGAAGTCATCCGATAAACTTCTCAGATATGCTTCTTTCAATGCCGAAGTCTCCAAAAGTCCTGAGATAATATCAGTTCCCGCGTTCACAGCATAAGCCGCCTGAAGTGCCGGGTCGCTTCTGTACTGTGTCATTCCCCAAGCCATATTGCCCAAAATTCCAGTGTCGGAATTAATATAGCCTTTGTGTCCCATCGTGTTACGGAGCAATTCTGTCATGAAGAACTTATTATAAGCAAATCCGACTTCTTCGGTTAAATCGAGTTCCTGTCCCTCGTAAGACTGTGAAGCAGTTCTCTCATCGTTGGCAGGTCTCGCGTAATAAGGCATGATTGACGAAGTGTTGTTCTCGATAGCGGCTTTGAATGGGGGAAGATGATATTTTTCGAGTGAGTTTTGAGTTGCGTAAACGTTCCATTGGCCTAACTCATAATGCGGGTCAAATCCATTCTCACGAGCTCCGCCGCCAGGAAAATGTTTTGTCGTGAGTCCTACGCCGTTTGTCTGAAGCGTTGTTCCGCCCTGAAAGCCTCTGATTAAACGACCGATAGCATCAGCTACGAAATCAGGACGTTCACCGAGTGTGCCGTATGCTCTCTGCCATCTGGGATCTGTTACAACGTCAGCCATGTACATATAGCCTTTCTTGATACCCGTAGCGTCCCATTCAGTGCGTGAAATTTCTGCAAAGTCCGTGATTAATTGCGCGTTGCCACCGGCTTTAATATCTCCCATAGCGGCGGCGGCAAGTCCCAAAGTTCCGGGCCATGTCGAGAATACACCTGAAGCGTCGTTCATTCCGAAGGCCATATCTCCGTTTTCGTTGCGGCTGTTTGAAGCGATAACGACAGGGATACCGTGAGGCGTGTCCTCTGCGATTTGCTGCATTGCGTTGTTCCATGTTGCAATTTGTTCGGGCGTTAAGTTCTGTCGGAAAATGAAACGTCGAAGTCCCATATCTTCAATCGCGAGTGTTGTGCCGTAAACGTAGCTTGTTCCGAAATTAGAGCGTCTTTCACCGGTAAATTCGTCCAAGATGCCGCCCATCGAAGTATTTTCAGTTTGGCCGTAGCCTGACCCTCTGTCGCCGATTATCATTAACCCAATTTTCTGGTCGATCGTCATTCGGGAAACTAAATCTGCGACGCGTTCATCAACGGTAAGTTCCCAGTTCTCGAATGGCTCAAGAGTTCCGTTGCCGTTGGAGTCTCGGTAATATTTCCCGTTCACGTTAAGCACGGATTTAACGGTTGTTCCGATTGTCGGGCCGTTTGAGTTGGTTGTGAAAGTTGGAGCGATGTAGCTTCGTTCTGCGGCTTGTGAGGTATTAGCGACACCACTTAGGAAAATAGCGCATAGTAATAGAATGATAAAAGCATAGCGTTTCATGGGTTAAACCCCCTCTTAATGTAATTTGGATAACCTTTTTTAACATACCCAAATTTTTATGTCAAGCATTAGCAACAGTAAGTTTTCGCAGTTCCCGTTTAACTTTTTCCAAGTCTGAACACGTCAAAATCGGAATGAGGGCTTGAATTTCATCAATCGTTTTATTCCACCATTGAAACTTTTCGAGCAGAGCAATCAACTCATCATCAAAGCGTTTACGAATAAATCTCGCTGGGTTTCCCGCATAAATCGTGTAAGCCTCAACGTCTCGCGTTACTGTGCTGTTCAATCCGATGATTGCTCCGTCTCCTATGTGAACTCACGGCAAAATCGTAACGTTCCGGCCAATCCATACGTCATTGCCGATAATCGTATCACCTTTGAGCGGCAAATCTTCAAGTGAAGGAGGCGTTTCATTCCATCCCTCGAAGATGTAAAACGGGAAAGTTGAAACACAATTCATTTGATGATTAGCACCGTTCATGATAAAGTTTACGCCCTCGCCAATCTGGCAGAACTTACCGATGATTAATTTATCGCCTATGAACTCGTAATGATGAGTAACATGTTCTTGAAAATCCTGGCCGCTGAAATATGAGAACTCGCCGACTATAATATTAGGACGTGTGATTGCGGGCTTGATATGAGTTAAGGCGTTGAAGTTGGGAAGCGGGAAAATTTTATTCGG
>JAFTCP010000017.1 GCA_017454625.1 Synergistaceae bacterium | reverse complement strand
TCACCTTGAAATTGCTCACTCGTCAGGTCAAAGATTTTTCCGTCCACAACGTTATAGCAATGGTAATTTCCCTCATTCCTGAAAATTCCGTGAACTTCTCCGCCGAAAATATCTTGAGCAAGAAACGCCGTAATTGAACATTGGCCGATGGTGATATTCTCATAACTCCATTTTTCGCGTAATCTCGACGTACAGGAATATTCACACCAGACGTTTAACAATGCATCGTATAAATCACAGGGCGTGTTTATCCCTTTGAAGTCGTCGTTAATAGCGTGAATGTCCTGCGAGTTTTCCCAGCCGTAAAATTTGTATTCTCTCATCGCCACTTAAACGGGGGTTCTGTGTAGCCGTAAAAAATTTCGTTTGAGCCTGTACGTAAAGCCCATTTTCTATTGCCGTAATCGAAGTGCCACCATTCCGACGGATAATTTGAGAAGCCGGCATCTTCCATTACTCGTTTTAATGTCATTCTGTTTGCGTGAGCTATTGCGTTGTGTTTGTCTTCGAGCTTGTCAGCGTAAAAATACGTGCGTGAATGTTCCTCTGTCTCGTCGAAATTTCCTCCCATCGGTAAATAATGTCCGAACTTATCAGCAAGCGTTAAGTCGATTGCGCCGCCGGTTAAATGTCCTGAGACGTTTTCATCTTCTTTTGACGGTATCGCTACGAATACACTTGTCTGCTTGTATGCGTCATCGTCAGAAAGTCCCTTAGCCTTCAGTCTTGCGAATAATATGCTGAACAGTTCAGATTGAAGCTCATACGAACGCCAGCCGTCCCAAATTACAAAGCGTAAATCATCAGGTAAACTTTCCGCCGCAACTAATAATCTCTCGTAAACACTCTCACGTAACCAAATATCCGAGATGCTGCCTCTTAAGCCCTCGCCAAAATACCAGCTCCGCGCTAAAATTTTCTCTGGATAAAGGCTTGCTTGCACTAATGGTTCATCATGTTTTGTGAAATTCATTTAATCACTCCTTAACTTTAAGCTCACATTATTATAATATCTTTGCTGGTTTGATTGACAATAATGCGAAAATTCTTTGCGAGGGTGAAATTTTCCGGATAAAGAATAACATTAACGTGAGGACGTGCGAGATTTACGAAGCGGGGAAATATTAGCGGCAGCATAAAATAAATCTCATATGAGTACATATTGTGAGACCGGGAAATTATTATCAATAACATGAAACAATTATTTCTTGAGAACGTTAAAAAATCCGGATTTATCATCACGATTAACAGCGAGGCAAAATTTCTTTGAAGTCGCGAAAATTTCAGGATAGATATTATATTAAGAGGTGATATTGATGCAGATTAAACGGGGCGGAGTTGTCTCAAAACTTCTTGAGGGCGTAAAAATTCCACGAATGTTCAGAGCTAAGCAAGTTTTCCCGCGAGAAGTAATCAAGCCTGAGGATATTCCCGCAAAAGTTTTCTCGGAGCTTTCGCGTGAGCCATTTGTGAGCAAAATTAAGCCGGGAATGCAAATAGCCATAACGGCCGGAAGTCGGGGTATCGCTAACGTCGCAATAATTACACGGGCAATCGTCGATTTCGTCAAGAGCAAAAACGCAATTCCTTTCATAGTTCCGGCAATGGGCAGTCATGGAGGAGCAACGGCAGAAGGTCAGCTTGAAGTTCTCGCGGGTTACGATATTACGCCGTCGACAATGGGATGTGAAATTCGTTCAAGCATGGAAGTTCTTGAACTCGGAATGTCTGACAGCGGCCGAAAAGTTTTCATCGACAAGAACGCGTTTAACTCCGACGGAATAATTATCTCATGCAGGCTTAAACCTCATAATGCCTTCAGAGGAGCTTACGAGAGCGGGCCATGTAAAATGATGGCGGTCGGACTTGGCAAGCAAAAGGGAGCCGAACAGGTTCACAGCGACGGAATGGGAAGAATACATATTAATATCCCGTCAATCGCTAAAGTCGTAATCTCAAAAGCTCCGGTCCTCTTCGCAATCCCCTCAATCGAGAATGCCTACGATGAGACGTGTAAAATTGAGGCTGTCGACGCAAAAGATATTCTGACGAGAGAGCCTGAACTCCTCAAATTCGCGTTTACTCAGATGCCTTCGCTTTTGGTCGGTGAATGTGATGTGCTTATCGTTGACGAGACCGGCAAGAATTACAGCGGAACAGGTGTTGACCCAAATATCACAGGGACATTCTCAACGGAATATGCAACGGGAGGCGTGAAAGTTCAGCGTACGTGTTTTCTGGACTTGAGTGATGAAAGTCATGGAAATTCTCTCGGCGTTGGGCTTGCGAACGTCATAACGAAAAAGTTTTTTGACAAGATTGATCCGGAGAAAATGTATCCGAACTGTATAACTTCAACCGTCTTAGCAAGTGCGCGTATTCCCTGCGTCGTCGCGAACGATAAAGAAGCAATCCAAATGTGTATACGTACCTGCACGGGAATTGACAAAGATAACGTAAGAGTGATAAGAATTCCTAACAGCTTACATATCGGAAATATCATGTTGAGCGAGGCATATTATGACGACGTGAAAGCTGGAAGATGGCCGGGCTTAAGCGTTTTGTCCGAACCTGAAGAGTTAATATTTGATGCTGATGGAGAAATGCTGACGAGATTTTAAGAGTAAGTAAATCAGTATATATTCCCACCCGCCCGCCCACAAAAAAATTACCCCCTCACGTTGAAGGGGGCTTTTATGTTGCTTAATCCTTAACTCCCATTTTCTCGAGCGCTCCGCCTTTGAAGTTGTCGTAGATTGAGTAACCCAAGAATATAACTATTAATGCCCAGATTACCAGCGCAATTGGCCTCTGGAAGAACACAGCGAGATTGTAATTATTTCCTTTTACGGCCTCGATGAAATATTTCTCTAAGTCCTTGCCGAGAATGAAGCCGATTAAGAACGGAGCCGTCGGAAGTCCTATCTTGTTCATCACAAAGCCGATAACTCCGAAGAGTAACAAGCACCAGACATCGAACATTACTCCCGAACGTGTCGCGTAAGCTCCGACTATGCACATAAGCAATATAACCGGATACATTCTCGCGCTACGAACTTTCACGACCTGAGAGATTAACTTTATCGGGAAGAACATTACGACGAACATTAAGATGTTGCACGCAAGCAGAGCCAATAAAATCTGATTCCAAATGTCCGGGTTCTGTCCGATGAATAACGGCCCGACTTGAATACCCTGAAGCAAGAACGCGCCAATCAACACCGCTGTTGTAGCATCTCCGGGAATTCCGAGTGAAAGCAACGGCACCAATGCTCCGCCCGTAAGTCCATTGTTCGAGGACTCCGACGCAATTAATCCTTCAGGTGCTCCCTTGCCCATTAACTCAGGATGTTTCGAGAAACTTTTCGCCTGACTGTAAGCGATTAATGAGGCCGCGCTTCCTCCGACACCGGGCAGAATTCCCATGAACGTGCCGAGTAAGGACGAACGGATTACGTTGACTACGTTGCCTTTGAAGTCGCTGAATGAGAACTTACGCGCTCCCTCAACCGTAACTCCTTCGTCAAGGTTATTGCTTTGCATCCCCTTCTCCGCTTCCTGGAACATCTGAGCTATCGCGAACAATCCTATCAACAACGGCAGAAGCTGAAATCCGCTCCGGAGTTCGTTCTTCAACATGTCAGGAACCATACGCATACGGTTATTCATTGAGAGTTCACCGACGAGGCTTAATAAAACTCCCAAGAAACCCGCGAATACTCCCTTTGTCATTGAGCCCTTAGAGAGTGCCGCTATAACGGTCATTGCGAACAGGATAATCAAGAATTTTTCAATCGCCGAAAACTTAATCGCCATTCTCGCCAACGGAGGAGTTAAGAGAGCCAGAACAATTAACGAAATTATGCCGCCGAAGAAAGAAGCCGTAATTCCTATCTTTAACGCACGTTCAGCCTCTCCACGACGAGCCATAGGGTAACCGTCAAAGCCCGTACATACACTTGAAGGAGTTCCGGGAACGTTGATTAAGATTGCTGGGATTAAGCCGCCTGAAATTCCGCCGACGTATAAGCCGAGCAATAAATATAACGCAGGAACGAGCTTAAACGCATAAGTCATAGGTAGAAATACGGCAACGGCCATTGTCGCGGTCATTCCGGGAATTGCTCCGAAGATTATTCCTACTGCCGTACCTAAAAGCGCGAGACTAAGATTTAATAACATAGTTAATTTTCACCTGCCTAATTTTTACGGAAGAGTTATGTTGAAGACCTGGAAGAATAAATACCAAACTCCCCATGATCCGGCCAATGCTATAACCGCTGAGATTAACACACTCTTGAACTCGAAAAGTTTTCCCGGCTTCATCTCGAATAAAACGTTGAACAGGAAAATGAAAATTACACTCGCCCAAGCAAAATGAAGTATGGGAAGCGCAATAATATACAGAATGAATAATATCAATGAGCCCCAGAGCTTTACTTTGTCGTAATTGGGCTTGAAGAAATGATAACCCTTGAAGTTGATAAACGGGGTTTTGTCTTTACGGCATTTTATAGCGCGCTGAATTAGAATTATCACGAAAAGAATTGCACATATCCAGCCGATTAAATACGGGAAAAACAAGTGCATATTCCTGATTTTTAGCCATTCCCTGAGAAATTGCTGCAATTTTATACACCTCTCTTAATGAATAAAAGCCCCCCCGTTTCAGAGGAGGCATGAATTTTTCGCGTGAATTACTCTAAATCTTCAATGTTCGGAGCTTCTGCAAGTACGTTCTTGATTGCGTCGCGTTTTGCAAAAATGAACTCTTTAGCTTCTTTGCTTGATAATGTGTTGCCGGCATAGGTCATCTTCGCCATATCTTCCTGGAACTGAGGATCTGCCTGCATCTGAGCTACTGCCGCGTCGAGTTCAGCAACTACTTCGTCAGGTGTTCCCTTCGGAAGGTAAATCAAGAAGTCCTTCGAGAAGTATAACGGTTTGCCGTCCATCGTAATTCCCATATCGCCGTAAACAGGAACGTCATCGCGTCCGGGAATTCTGTCCATAATGCCGACGTATCTTAATGCTAACTGCTCATCAACGCCCTCTTTCGTGTACTGAAGGAATGAGCTGTAATCGCCGAAAATTACATCCGCGTTGTTGTCCCATAACTGCTGAAGTTTCGTGTCAGTTGAGCCGCCGAGAACAAATCTGAGCTGGTTAGCTACGTTCTCTCCGTAAGTGTCCTTCAACCAGACGTAATAAATCACGAATGCAAGATTGCTGACGCTTCCGAGTTCGACTGAAAGTCTGACGGTTCTATTCGGATCTGCCTTGAGCCACTCGGCCATTTCCTTCATGTCCTTGTAGGGAGCGTTAACTTTTCCAGCAAAGCATGAGCCGGGATTTTGTCCTACGCGCGGGCCGATGACCATATTTTCGAGGTCGTATTCTTTTCCGTAGCTTCCGAATAAAACTCCGAGATACGTCATATCATGGAAGATCATGAATGTCATTCCGTCGGGGGCGGCCGTCTGAATTGTCGCGAAGGCTTCGTTTGCTCCGATTGGGTCAACTTTGGAGTTACACTTCAAGTATTTCTGCAAATAGCGGTTAACGATGTCAGCAACCATGTAGCTGTCTCCGGATACTGCGGTTGAACCGATGACGATACGGACGCGCTGACCTTCGTAGACTGCCGCGTTGGCGACTAGAGCGAAACAGAACACGAACAACAAGATAGAAGCGATTAATCTTCTCTTTGACAAGGTAAATCTCTCCTCACTGATTAAATTTTTTGCTGATTGGATTACGTGTAATTTTATCATAGTCCGTTAAAGTGTGATAAGTAATGAGAATGAATTTGCAATCATAAGCCTCAAATTTCACCGTCAAAAATGGGGGAACGTGATTATCGTGTTGGCTAATACAAAAGAAGCCGTGAATTTTCATCACAACTCCTCGTTATGCTCTCACCAAGCCTAAATTTTCGCCGTCAAAAATGGGGGATGTTATTATTGCGTTGGCTAATACAAAAGAAGCCGTGAATTTTCATCACAACTCCTCTCATGCTCTCGCCAAGCCTCAATTTTCGTCGTCAAAAATGGGGAATGTGATTATTGCGTTGACTAATACAAAAGAAGCCGTGAATTTTCATCGCAACTCCTCGTCATGCTCTCACCAAGCCTGAAATTTCGCCGTCAAAAATGGGGAACATAATTATTGCGTTACGATAAAAAGAAGCCGTGAAATCTCTTCACAGCTCCTAGTCATGCTCTCATAATCCCCAAATCTCAGGTGTCGTAAAGGGAATGTGATTATTAACGGCAAGTTTTCCGAAATAATTCACTGTCATGCGCTCATAAGCCTAAAATTTCAGGTATCATCGTCGTCAAAAATGGGAACGTAATTATTATCAACTGGACAATCAACGTTACGATTATGAACGGCCAGATTTTACGGAACAACTCGCCGATTGGAATTTTACCGATTGCCGCGACGATGTAATTGCAGGCTCCAACGGGAGGAGTTATTAATGCCATTGTAACATTGAGCGTCATCACTACACCGAACTGAAACGGATTAATCCCCGCACGAATTGCAAGAGGCGTGAAAATCGGAGTTAAGAGTGTCAGCACAGCAACTTCCTCCATGAACATCCCAATCACAAATACAATCATGCTGAGAACTATCATTAACAGCCACGAGTGAGCAAGAAGACCTGAATTTATGATTAACGAGCTGAAAGCCTGAGTTACACGCTCATACTTCAAGTACCAGCCGACGACCGAAGCCGCACCCATAATAAGGAAAATTGCGCTCGTGCTCCTGATTGTCTCGTAAAGGGATAAACATAACTTTTTCAGCGTCAATTCACGAGTGATGAAAACGCCGACGATTACGCAGTAAAGACACGCAAGCGCGCCGCTCTCAGTCGGTGTAACGAAACCGGCAACAATTCCTCCCATTATGATAACCGGAGCGATTAAGGCCAAAATTGAACGTCTCAGGATTTCCCATTTAGCTTTGCGGATTTCCTGAATGTTGCTGACTGGAACGTTGAATTTTCGCGAGTAATACCAGTTCATAACCATAAACGCCAAGCCCAAAACGAGACCGGGAAAAACTCCAGCCGCAAATAATCCGCCGATTGAAGTATTTGTTAGCGACGCATAAATTATCATGAAGATTGACGGAGGAATTATCGGGCCAATTAATGAACTTCCTGCTGTGAGACCGGCCGCATAAGCTCGCGGAAAACCTTCTTTCTCCATCGCAGGAATTAAGATTGCTCCCAAAGCTGACGCATCAGCCGCCGCGCTCCCGTTAACTCCGGCAAATACGACGCTTCCGACGACATTAACATAGCCCAAACCTCCGCGAACGCTCCCGACGATTAAACGGCTGAAGTCAATTAACCTATCTGTCAATCCCGAACGGTTCATCAATGTTCCTGTCAGGATGAAGAAGGGCATAGCCATTAGAGTAAATCCGTCCATGCCGCCGTAAAACTGCTGAGGAATTACGCGCAACAAGCTCAAATTTCCTGTGCCGATTAAGCCTAGCAAACTTGTCATAAGCAGAGCCGCATACAACGGAACGCCGATTAGCATTTGCAGGATGAACCCGAAGAATAAAAATATGTCGTACATGTCAATTTTTCCTGGTTAAGAATTTTGCGATTAGGACGGCTAAAAATATTCCCATGCCTATTGGGACGGCCATTAATGGGATTGCGCGGGGAAGTCTCAACGCCATAGTTTTCATCGTCCATCCGCCTTTAACGTTCAATGCTCCGTAATAAATCAACACGCCCAAAACGACAGCTTCGATTATGAACGCTAAAATTTTGCAGAGAGCTTGAAACTTCGGGGGTAAAACTTTCACGAGAAAATCAAGCGACATGTTATCACCCTCATAGAAAGCCGCCGAAGCTCCGATTAACACGCACCAGACGAGGGAAATTCGCGCGAGTTCCTCAGTCCAGACGAAGGAGCTTGAGCCGAATTGACGAGAAAACACGCCGAGCAGAATATCGACAATGTTAATCACGAGAAAAACACATGCGATTATTCCGCTCGTGAGCGCTAGAAATTTACTGAGCTTGTGCATTGGCTTTCTCAGCATCTTTTACGGCCATATCAAGCCATTGACCGTCTTCAAGTCGTTTCTTCAGCCATTCAATATATCCGGGCTGGCCAATTTCGCGGAACTCGTTCATCTCGTCATTGTTCGGGGCGTAAACGTTCATTCCTTTTTGGCGGCATTCTTCGACTTGTTCACTGTCCTGAGCTTCAATTCGTGTGCGGGTTAAAGCGTTGGCTTCGCGTCCGGCTTCGATTAATGCGTTTCTCTCGTCGTCGGTTAAGCTGTCGTATAAATCTCCGTTGATGATTAAAAACTGGTCGCTGTATTGAATATTCGCGAGGGTCATAAACTTTTGTACTTCCGGAAGGCTTCCAAGCAAAATATAAAACGCCGGGTTCATTTGTCCGTCAACAACTCCGGTTTTCAGAGCCATGTATAACTCTCCCCAAGCAATAGGGATGCCGCTTGCTCCGAACGCGTTAAAAATAGCGATTTGTCCCTCGTCCATTCCGCGAAATTTTAATCCGGCGAAATCTTTCGGACTATGAATTTCCCGCTTCGAGTTCGTGAAAGCTAAGAAGCCTCCTTCTTCAACAACTTCAAGCATCACACAGCCGGTGCGTTCTCTGAACAGAGCTTTTAACTTTGTCATGTATTCGCTTGTGTCAAAGAATATGTGAGCGGCCTCGTAAGAGTTGAACATGAAGGGGATTGCTGAGGCGTATAATTCCGGTAAAACTGTTCCGAGCGCATTAAACGAGGAAATATCGGCTAAAGGTTGATTGAGGCCGTCGCGGGTGATTAATTCAAGCCGCTGCTCCTCTGATCCTAACTGTTCGTCCGGGTAAATCTCGAATTTGACTGCTCCGTTCGTTTTTGCCGTAACTCGTTCGGTGAACTCCTTGACGAAGTAATTCTGAATATTCGTCTCAGGATTGGCCGGGCCTTGATGGGAAATTTTGATTACGGTCTCAGCGAACGAAGGGGCAGCAAAAAATATCAGCAGCAAAATAGAACATGTTATATTTTTTCGTGTCATTAATAAAACCTCCTGTGAATAATAAATTGTCGGAAAATTATATCAAGAAAGATTTACAAATATATAATCAGTCTTCAAGTTTTTCATCAACATCTAAAAAATCGGCTATAATTTTAACATTCACATTAAATCAGGAGGAATGAAATTTTGCAGCAATTATATGCAACTTGGCGAATGTCATATATCGAGGCTCCGAAACATGAAGGCTGTATCTTTTGCGATTTTCCGGCTGAACATAAGGACGACGAACATTTTATCGTTCACAGAGGAGAGAGCTGCTTTGTGATTATGAATTTGTATCCTTACAATCCCGGCCACATGATGGTAATTCCTTATAGACATACGAACGTTTACGAGACTTTGACTGAGCAGGAAGTCTTAGAGCTTCATTCACTCACAGCGAAAGCCGTTCAAGTTTTGAAGAAAGTTATGCGTCCTGACGGCTTCAACATGGGAATTAATCTCGGCCAGACAGCAGGAGCCGGAGTTGCCGGACATTTACACAGGCATATTGTCCCGCGATGGAACGGAGATAATAATTTTATGCCAGTTCTCAGTGAAACGCGGGTATTATCGGACGCGATTGCTAATTCATGGCGGAAGATTAAAGACGCTTGGGATGAGTGTATGTAAAAACTCGCGCTGACTGTAACTTGAGGATGCTCGGCGTTATTGGTCATGAATGAAAAATATTACGAACCTGCACAATCCGTAACTTACGAGGAAAAAATTAAACGCTCGGTATTCATTGCTGACGCTGCCATCTGTCATGACGAGGAAGAGGCAAAATCTTTTCTCGCAAAAATTATCTCACAGCACAGGGACGCAACTCACAACTGCCGGGCGTATCTTCTCAGTTCCGGAGCTGAATACTTTTCTGACGACGGCGAACCTTCCGGAACAGCAGGACGGCCAATTTTGAACGCGATTAAACGAAGCGGGCTTGTTAATGTTATTGTTGTTGTTACGCGATATTACGGGGGAGTTAAGCTCGGAGTTAGGGGATTAATCGATGCTTACGGTGAGACTGCGGCGAAGGCTCTAGAATTGGCCGGAAGCGTCGAGAGAATTTTAACGCAAAAGTTTCATGTCGAGCTTGATTATAACGCCGTGAAGACAATTACACGTTTTCTTGAGAGTTGCGGAGGATTAAATCTCAGGTGGGATTACGCGGAAAAAGTCAATGTGTCATGTGAAGTTCCCGTTGATGCCTGTGAAAATCTTGCAAGTCAGCTTGATGAATTACGCGAACGAAAAATTATTACGAGCTGGGAAAAATTATCATCATGAAAATTACAATGCTCGGAACCGGCAACGCCTTAACGACGGAATATTACAACACCTGCTTTATTCTGAGCGATGGAGATAAAAATTTTCTCGTCGATACTGGAGGAGGAAACGGAATTTTGCACCAGCTTAAACATGCGGGCTTTGAGCTTTCGGATATTCACGACATCTTCATAACTCATTCACACATTGATCATTTACTTGGCTTAATCTGGATAATCAGGATTTCCGCACAGCTCATGAACAAGAATAACTTTGACGGGGACATTAACATTTACTCGCACGACGAAGTTATTAATCTCATCGCTGAACTCGTGAGAAAATTATTGCTTCCGTATCAAGCTGACTTTCTCGGTAAGCGTATTCATCTTCATATTATTAATGACGGCGAAACTCGCATGATTATCAATCATGACGTAAAATTTTTCGATATTCATTCGTCCAGAACTAAGCAGTTCGGTTTTGTCATGAATTACGACGGCGGGAAAAAGTTAACCTGTTGCGGCGATGAACCCTGTCATGAGGAATGCGAAAAATTCGTTGAAGACTCTGAATGGCTGTTGCATGAGGCGTTCTGTCTTCACTCTCAAGCCGAAATCTTCAAGCCTTACGAAAAACACCACTCAACCGTAAAAGACACGAGCGAGTTAGCACAGAGATTAGGCGTGAAAAATTTGCTTCTATATCACACTGAAGATAAAACTCTTTCACATAGACGCAAACTTTACACGAACGAAGCAAGAAGATATTTTGACGGGGGAGTATTTATCCCTAATGATTTGGAGACACTGACGCTCTGAATATATCAAGAAACTTTTGCGCGGCCTTAGACAACACAGCCTCTTTCTTCCATGCTAAAACGAGTTCGGCTTTAATCTCCGGCCTCAATGGAATAAATTTCAGTCCGTTTTCTCTCGACGTATTCACAATCCCTTCAATCGTGATTAAAATTCCTAATCCCTCACGAACCATCACGGAAGCATTATACGCGAGATTGTGAGTGCCGATTATGTCAAGTTCATTCATGTTATAGCCGAGCCATTCGGAAAATTCACCGTGAGACTTTGCCTGATGAGAGAACAATAATTCCCTTCCCCTCAAATCCTCCGGAGCAATAAACTTTTTCCCTGCAAGTTCATCATCACGCCTGATTATTAATCCCCAGCGGTCAGCCTCAGAAAGAGTTACACATTCATAATCCTTCAAGTTCACTTTGCCAACGAATAAGCCGAAGTCGATTAATCCCTTAGCGAGCTTGTCAGAAATATCCTCAGCGTCCCCGCTAATCATCCTGTAATTAATATCCGGATAATCCCTTCGCAGGTCTCGTAACACCTTGCTGATATTCTTAACTCCTGCTGTCTCACCCGCCCCGATAAAGACAGTCCCGCGAATGTTTGTCCCTGTAAGTTCGGTTAAAGTTTTCTCTTCAAGCTCTAAAATTTCCTGTGCACGCTTCTTTAACAACCTTCCTTCTTCGGTTAATCTTATCCCGTAACTCTCGCGTGTGTATAATTTCCGGCCAATTTCCTGCTCAAGCCCGGCAATCTGACGTGATAAAGTCGGCTGTGTAATATGTAACTTTTCGGCGGCTTTGGTGATATTTTCCTCGTTTGCAATCTCCAGAAAGTATTTCAGCAACCTCAATTCCATTTGCAATTTTCCCTCCTCTCTTTACGTAATCTTCACATTATCATTCTGACACAAACAGTTATACATATTCAAGCATTACTGACTGCATATTATAGGCATTAGACATTTTTCGCTTCAACTGCAATAATTCACTCATCATGCAAACAGGAGGAATTAATAACATGATGAGAACTTTAATAATTGCGTTAATGGCGTTAATGATTTTATGCGCTGCTTCGGCTTCATTCGCGGCAGACTTAATCGAGGACTTTACGGACGACACGAGAGTGTTTAATATCGACAAAAACATAACGGTGAAGAAAGCTCATTTTCATAACAAGTTCGGGATTGACTTAACTGGAGATTTATATTTACCGGCCAATTTCGACGCTTCCAAGAAATACGCGGCTATTGCAGTTGCTGGCCCATTCGGAGCGGTGAAAGAGCAGGTTTCAGGCTTATACGCTCAGGAGATGGCGAAGTTCGGTTATGTCGCTTTAGCTTTTGACCCGTCATTTACCGGCGAGAGTGGAGGAGCTGTTAGAGACTTTGCGGATCCGTCAATCAACACTGAAGATTTCTCGGCAGCTGTAGACTTTTTGAGCGTTCAAGATTTCGTTGACCCTGACAAAATCGGCATAATCGGAGTATGCGGCTGGGGTGGAATTGGCCTTAATGCGGCGGCGGCTGACACGAGGATTAAAGCGTCCGTGATTTCGACGATGTACGACATGAGCCGAGTATCAGCGAAGGGATATTTTGACGCTAACGACAGCGAAGATACACGCTTCAACACAAAGAAAGCAATCAACGACCAGCGCACGAAGGATTACAAGGCCGGAACTTACGCGAAAGCTGGAGGAGTTGTTGACCCGTTACCCGAAGACGCTCCCCAATTCGTGAAGGATTATCACGCTTACTACAAGACACCGCGCGGCTATCATAAACGTTCGGTAAACTCAAACGAAGGCTGGACGCTTTCATCGATGGTATCAATGATAAATGTTCCTATGCTTACGTTCGCCGAAGAAATCCGCTCGGCTGTCCTAATCGTTCACGGCGAGAATGCTCACTCAAGATACATGGGCGAGGACACTTTCAAGCGTCTCAAGGGCGACAACAAAGAGCTTGTAATCATTCCAGGAGCTTCACACTGCGATTTATACGACAATATGGAAAAAATCCCGTTTGCCAAGATAAAAGAGTTCTTCGATACTTACCTGAAATAGCATCAAGAGAAAATATTCATGCCCTCCGTGAGAGATTGCGGGGGGTAATTTTTTATGGGATTACACAACAATAGCTTGACACTTTTTTATCTGTATTGTATGATACATTCATCTTACATGCGAGGTGCTTATCATGAAAACTCTGCAGGAATTTTACGAGGAAGTCAAGACTAGCGATGACCTGAAAAAGTCATTAGCTGAGGCCGCGAAGTCCGGGAAGATTACGGAGTTTCTGAAAGCTCACGATTGCGACGCGACTGCTGACGAGCTAAAAGAGTTTGTTGCTGGTAAAACGGCTCAGGATAAACCGGTTGAACTCAACGATGAGGAGCTTGAAAATGTTGCTGGCGGCGGTACCGATGAGTGCTCTGATTACTGCACTAATTACTGCTCTGACATTACTTGCTGCTGTTAATATCGAAGGAGGAATTTTACAATGAAAACTCTGCAAGAATTTTACGATGAAGTCAAAACTAGCGATGAGCTCAAGAAGGCATTAGCTGAGGCCGCGAAGTCCGGGAAAATTACGGAATTTTTGAAGGCTCATGATTGCGACGCGACGGCTGACGAGCTGAAAGAGTTTGTTGCTGGGAAAGTCGCACAGGACAAACCGATGGAGCTTGACGAAGAGGCGCTTGAAAATGTTGCGGGCGGAACAGCACCAATGCCAAGTCTGGGATGCTCTGCAGGATGTGGTAATTCTGACAAATGCGGTGAGTGCTGTTAATATCGAAGGAGGAATTTTACAATGAAAACTCTGCAAGAATTTTATGAAGAAGTCAAAACGAGCGACGACCTGAAGAAGTTATTAGCAGAGGCCGCGAAGTCCGGGAAGATTACGGAATTTCTCAAGGCTCATGATTGCGACGCGACGGCTGACGAGCTGAAAGAGTTTGTTGCTGGAAAAGTCGCACAGGACAAACCGATCGAACTTAGCGATGAAGAGCTAGAAAAGGTTGCGGGCGGCGACGGCGAAGACCTTAATTCATTGCATTGTACGGATCGCTGCAGTATTCAAGTATGCCAACCGTCGGATCTTTGCTGCTGTTAATATCAAAGGAGGAATTTTACAATGAAAACGTTGCAAGAATTTTATGAAGAAGTCAAGACTAGCGATGAGCTTAAAAAGGCATTAGCTGAGGCCGCAAAATCCGGAAAGATTACGGAATTTCTCAAGGCTCATGATTGCGACGCGACGGCTGACGAGTTGAAAGAGTTTGTTGCTGGGAAAGTCGCACAGGACAAACCGGTCGAACTTAGCGATGAGGAGCTTGAAAATGTTGCTGGCGGAACGGGAACGGGAAATTCTGTGGGCTGCTCTGGTATGTGTTCTACGCTTTGCTCTGATTGGGCGTGTTTGTGCTGATTA
>JAFTCP010000166.1 GCA_017454625.1 Synergistaceae bacterium | reverse complement strand
TTTTGTGCTAAACTGTAACGAAAATTTTTTATCTGAGGGGAAATGCTTCACTTGAACACTCAAAAATTAAATGGCTCAGAAATATTAATTCAATGCTTACTCGAACAGGGCGTTGATACTATATTCGGTTATCCCGGCGGAGCTATATTAAACGTTTACGATAAGTTATACGATCACAAAGAAATTAATCACATCTTGACGGCTCACGAGCAAGGAGCTTCACACGCTGCCGACGGTTATGCTCGTTCAACGGGAAAAGTCGGAGTATGTTTTGCGACTTCCGGGCCAGGATCAACGAATTTAGCTACAGGGATTGCGACGGCTTACATGGACAGCTCACCTGTCGTGTTCATCACATGCAACGTTAATTCTGACTTAATCGGCCGAGACTCTTTCCAGGAAGTTGATATTACCGGCGTAAGTCTTCCCATAACAAAATGCAGTTACATCGTAAGCAACGTTAATAATTTGGCTGATACAGTCCGAGAGGCTTTCATTATCGCGAAGTCTGGACGACCGGGCCCGGTTTTGATTGACATTCAGAAGAACGCGACGGCTGACGAATGCGATTATACGCCGACAACTCCGGAAGAATTTGTTTCACGCAACGACGGCAGAATTGCGAGACTGAAAGCTACTCATCATCCGAGCATCGGCAACCCTGAAATTGACATAAAAGCGGTTTATGATCTCGTTGACTTAATCGATCAATCAAAGAAGCCCTTGTTAATTTGCGGAGGAGGAGTTGTAAGGTCAGGAGCTTCCGAAGAATTTAGAACTCTCGCACGAAAAATTGACGCTCCAATAGCTATCACGGTCATGGGCGGCGGAGCTGTTAAGGGACGGGATCCATTAGCTACGGGAATGATAGGAATGCACGGCTCTCAGGCTTCAAATATGGCTTGTGATGCTTGCGACTTGTTAATTGCCGTCGGATGTAGATTTTCTGACAGAGTTACTCTCAATCCTGCCGGTTTCGCGAAAAACGCTAAAATCGTCCACATCGACATTGACCCGTCTGAGATCGACAAGAACATTAAGACCGACTTACACATAATCGGCGACGCTAAGGAAGTCTTGAATATTTTGCTTGCCAAGTTGACGACCGAGAAACATAATGACGAATGGAAAAATTACGTGTTCTCATTCCGACGCGAGACAGAATACGACGATCCAGAGGACGGAACTTTAACTCCCAAAGAGATTTTATCAGCGGCGGCAGAAATTCTTCCTCAAGATACAATCGTTACGACAGATGTCGGACAACATCAAATGTGGGCAATTCAGCATTTCAAGTTTGATTATCCAGGCCAATTGATTACGTCAGGAGGCTTCGGAACAATGGGCTTCGGGCTTGGTGCGGCAATCGGTGCTCAGGTCGGCAATCCTGATAAGACAGTTTTGCATGTTACAGGCGACGGCTCATTCAGAATGAATTGCAACGAGTTAGCGACGGAAGAATATTACAAGCTCCCGATTATCACACTGTTATTCAACAATTCGACGCTCGGAATGGTCAGACAGTGGCAGCATTTGATTTATCACGAGCATTATTCGCAGACGACGCTTGACAGAGGCCCGGACTTCACGAAACTTGCTGAGGCATACGGAGTTCACGGAAGACTTGTTAAGGACGAAGCAACTTTGAGACAAGTTCTGACTGAGGCTGTAAATTCTCGTTCGGACGGAAAAGGCTGGGTTCTTGACTGCCGAATTGACATTGACGAGATGGTCAGGCCAATGGTCGGAGGAAACAGCTTTATCACAAACTTCATGCTTTATTAGTCCAGGAGGCGAATTTATTATGCAGGCAAAAGAGAATAACCAGAACTTGAAGCGTTATACGATTATTACTGCGATGGACAATGAAGCCGGAGTTTTATCGCAACTCGCTCATTTGTTCAGCAGGAAGGGTTATAACATTGAGACGATCGCGGCGGGCTGGACGGTTGACCAGAATGTTACGCGTTTCACGATTGAGATATATTCTGACGAAGCGAGAATAAAATTACTGTGCAGTCAGTTGCGTAAACTTGTGCCAATTCATTACGTTGAAATTCTGGAGCCTTCAAAGTCAATACGACGGGAATTAATGCTTGTACGTGTTAAGGCCGCAGACCGAGCATCACGCAATGAGATTATCCAGATTGGAAATATCTTCAGGGGAAGTGTTATAGACATTACGCCGGACAGCATTACTCTTTCAGTTACGGGTGATGACCAGAAGACGGCGGCATTTGAGAGCTTATTGAAGGAGTTCGGAATTATCGACTTAGCCAGAACGGGAATTGTCGCGATGGAACGCGGAGAAATGTAAAATTTTTATGGAGAAAAAAGCCCCTGACAGCTTGAGACTATCGGGGGCAAATTCTAGTCATTCTTATAGGCTTTGAATTTGTGCGTAGAAATTCTTTTATCTTCAGGCGGGAATTGCATATAATCTCCATACATCTCTCTTAGATATTCATCATATCTTACAGGAGCTTTGTACTTTTTGCCTTCAAATTCAACGTCAACGAACGAAGTTAATATAGCTTTATCGCATTTAATGCTCGTCGTCATGCTGAAGAAGTTTCCGATTAATCCGGTGTCAGAGTTCGCATAACGTTTCGCATTGTCTATAATTTTCCGGACAAAGTAACTTTTCGGGAATATCCTCACGACAGAACGAAACGCATAAACTGTTAATCTCCGTAAAATATTCCCTCTTGGAGGCTGAAAAATTCTCGCCTGTCTCGCAAAATTACACAGGTAATATTTATCGCGCTTCCTGAACATTTTATTGATAATTTCGTCATCATTCGGAGCATTGTCATAAGTCCAAATGTCAATGTTCACGCAAAGTTTGTTCCCTTTTTCGTCTGGCTCATATAAAACTGTCTGAGTGTCAAAGACTTTACCGAACGGGATATAAAAATTTTTGTCGAGTTCATAGCACACAAACTTGTAGCGCGTATTCTCCTCGTTGAACAGCTTCATGAACTTTTCGTAATCAGGCCTGAGCATTCCCAAGTCAATATCATCGTCCCAAGGGATATAGCCTTTATGCCGGATTGCTCCGATTAAAGTTCCTCCGTCAAGCCAGCATTTTATTTCGTGTTCATCGCAGAATTTCATAACGACATCGAGAATTTCAAGCTGTATTGCCTTCATCTCGTCAAGTGTCAATTGCTTCAAAATTTTTTACCTCTCAAGAATAAAATAATATTGGGTCGTCTCCTTACGGTTATTAAGATTGTCGTCGTCGTATAAATAATTCTCCTCAGTAACCGTAAAGCCTTCGGGAATTAACGTTTGCTCAAAAAATTTCATGTATTCATCACGAGTTCTATATATTGATTCGTAATCACTCTTGAGTTCTTCCGAGTAAAAATCTTTCAGCGTCAACCTTTCATTTACGCCGATTGAAGCCTTAACGCAGATTAATCCTCCTTTTTGTGTCATTAATGCAGGAATTTTCTTCAGGAGAGCTAAAATATCATCATCATTCATATACATAAAGAAAGCTATCATCAAAACTCTGTTAAAACTTCCGAGTTCATCAGCAAGAATTTTATCAACATCAAGAACTGAACCCGTGAAAAATTTTGCATTGGTCCGAGTATTTCTTGAGCTGGCAAGTTCTATCATGCTTTCACTGAAATCAATTCCCCTGTAAAGTTTTATGTTCTCCGGCATTGCGTCTAATAATCTTCCGACTCCACAGGCCAAGTCAAGCACGCACGAATTTTCATCAAGTTTCAGTTTGGGTAAAATTTTAGCAACTTCGGCTTTGTTTCGTTCTTCTGAGAGTTCGGGGTTTTTGTCCTGAAGCATGGTAACGTTGTAAATATTTTCTCCATTGTAGCTTGAAGCTCGGTGCTCGTAAAACTCTTTGACTTTATCGGTGCTAATGTCCTCAACTGAGCCTTTTATCCGCATAATTGTAAATCCTCCGTGTTCATTGAAGATGTTTGATTGTAGCATAAAAATATCCCCCCTGCGCTTTAACAGAGGGGACAAAAAGTTTTCCGTTTACTTCACAGCAATAACAGGAGAATAATTTACTCCCTTATTAAGCCAGACCGCAACCGTAATAATATGATTTTCAGGGACCTCTTCAATCTCAGCTCCCGTATCATCATAAAACTCCGCAAACTCATCATCACTTGAAGGCTGTGAAGAATTTGCGAACCAGAATAACTTTGCTCCGACCGGTACACTTTCATCAAGCTCAAAGTCAATATCATAAATTCCGCTTTCATTCACTGTGAGCTCCGGCAGAATTTCAGCGACAATATAACCTTCCGTAATGAGCTTCTCACGTTCGTTTTGCGATAAATCCCGTTCAGCTCCGAAAGTTATAACCGGCTCAGAAGTACCCTGTTCGGTCAAAGTTTCAGTGTCAGGTTCAGAACTCGAAGGCTCATTAACTTTGTCATTAACAAGAATATCTTGCTTGCTCAAAATATCCTCGTAAAGTTCATAGCCCGAATTATCGTTAATGACATTCTCAGTCGCTGATGTCGTGTTCTCTACCGTCTGAATTGTTATCTTCTTCGTGGCTTTTCCGTCGTTATTCTTCGCCGTAATCGTGAATGATAACTTTTTCGCTTTGGCCGGAGTCGTTCCCGTTAAAGTCGCTGTGTAATCTCCCGTCTGCGTCAGCGTAAATCCGGCAACCTTGCTCATGCTGAACGTTATATCCCTCGTGCCCGTAACTGTGAAGTTTATGTTCACACTGCTATTCACGCTCTGAGTGTAATTTCCGTTGTCATTAGGAACTGAGAATGACGGTGCTGTTCCTGAGACGTTCAGAGTAACTTTCTTAGTAACGGATTT
The DNA here is from genome assembly GCA_017454625.1 of Synergistaceae bacterium. GTDB lineage: Bacteria > Synergistota > Synergistia > Synergistales > Aminobacteriaceae > JAFUXM01. The sequence continues at coordinate 1,926 of JAFTCP010000166.1, read as the reverse complement.
TACGGAGTTCGTCGCCGTCAAAGTTACCTGCAAGGATTTTACTGACTTCGTAGGAGTTCCGGTAATACTGGCTGTTCCTGTTGAAGCATTGCTCGTGAAGCTCAACCCTAATTCCTCAAGGCTGCTGATACCGTGCTTCTTCTGCTGGGACGCATCAATAGCATACGTGAAAGTTATCGGCTTCGTTCCTGTCGCGGTTATCGTGCTGCCATTGTAAGAGCTTCCTACTGTTCCTTTTTCGAGTTTAGCTGTAATCTTCGGAGCAACTCCCTTAACCGTAAGCGAGATTGAAGAAGTTGCTGTGCCTACCGAGTTTCTCGCCGTAACACTCAGCGCGTAAGTCCCTGCCTCTGTCGGAGTTCCTGTGATGTAAGCAATTTCGCCGTTTTTCTCCGTCGTAACTCTAAGCGTGCTCGGCAATCCTTCAATGTTCCATGTGATTGGAGCTGAACCCGTCGCCGTGAGCTTGGCCGAGTATGCTTTATCCGTCGTAGCATCAGAGATTTTCGTCGTCTTAATCGTCGGCAATAATGCAACCGTAAACGGAATTTCCCGCGTGTCAGTTCCTCCGGAGTTCTTCGCGGTCAGCTTAATCGTGAAGTTTCCGCCCTTCTTCGGAGTTCCTGAGAGAAGCCCCGTTTTGCTAACTGATATTCCAGACGGAGCACCAGAAGCCGACCATGTTATTGCGCCGTTGCCTGACGAAAGAGAGAACTGCACACTGTCATAAACAACTCCGACATATCCCATCGCTAAAGTCGGCACAGAAATTCTCGGAGGAGCCGCAGTAACTGTGAGCTTGATATTTTTCTTCACAGGACTTGACGTTGCCGCATTAGTCGCCTCGAACTTCAGCGTGTATTTCCCTTCGGTTGTCGGTGTTCCTGAAATTCTCCCGGTCGATGCGTTAAAGCTCAATCCGTCAGGAAGTCCCGTAACACTTACAGTGATAGGCGCTGTTCCTGTGATTGAAACCGTCTGTGAATAGGACTGACCAATTACAGCATCCGGAAGCGTGGTAGTCTCAAATTTCGGCTTTGAAGGCTGAGGAAGAATTGTAAACGTAACACTGGCCGTTGAAGTTCCTGCAGAAGTTACAGCGCTGATTGTCGCCCTGAAAGTCCCGGTTTCTTTGGGTTTGCCGGAAATTACGCCCGTCTTGGCCTTAATCGATAATCCCGACGGTAAATCTGACGCGCTCCAATTTGACGAACTCCCATATGAAAGCGACATTGTCTGATTGAAACTCGTCTTGACATAACCCGTGAAACTTGACGGAGTAATCGAAGGCAAGTCCTGAATGTTCATCGTGTAGTTTCTGGAGTCTGAACCGTAATCATTCCTGGCCGTAACTGTGAAAGTGAAACTTCCTGTGCTCGTCGGAGTTCCTGAGAGTACACCGCTCGTGCTCATGCTTAATCCGCTCGGAACATTCCCTGAAGCTGACCATGTAATCGGCGTTGAGCCTGAAGCTGAGAACGCGTAATAATACCCCGTGTTGATAATTCCATCGTTGGGATACGCTGTTAAAATCGTCGGGGCTGTTCCTGTTGATGCGCCTGTAATCGTGAAGGCTTTAATGCATGCGTTTGAAGTTGATGACGTTTCCCAATAAGAGCCGTTATACGAGAAGAAACTTCCGGACTCAATTGCGGCGTTCGGTGTCATTGTTGAGTTTGTGCTTTCGGTTGGGGACATCTTCGTGTTCTTGTGAATTACGACGACCGAGAAATAATTATTTTTCGTGAGTGAGACAGGGCTATCAAGAGTGATTGTGTGATAGCCGGCATAAGCCATTGTTCCAGATTTTGTCGCGACTGGTGAGCCGTTAATCGGACTTGATGAGGGCATCGAAGTTCCAAGCCCCGTGTAAACTCTTATTTCGTATTTCTGGTTGTTGTCGGTCGTGTAAAATCCGACTTCGGT
>JAFTCP010000165.1 GCA_017454625.1 Synergistaceae bacterium | reverse complement strand
TCTTTAAGTTACAGCAATTCTTATTCTTCCGTGATACCTGAGAACGTATTAACTTTTCGCCTAATCCTGAAGACGTTATCCGAAGTCGCTATTCCTCGCGGAGAAGTGTCTGTATCAGCAACAGGCGTTACGCTTTCAGTGCCGATTTTTACCGTAGTAGTCCCGTTATCAGTCGTAATTGTTGTTTCTTCAACAGTTTCGGTAGTTTCAGTTTCATCATCGCTTGTTGATTTAGGTGTAACCGTAAGAACTACATTTTGTGTAGCCGTCTCCTCTCCAAGTGAAGCTGTTACCGAAAATCTGTATGTCCCTTCGCTTGCAAGTGAGCCAGTTAATGCACCCGTGCTTGAGTTAAGCGATAAGCCTGAAGGAAGATTTGACGCTGACCAGGTTACGCCAGAAAGATTAGCCGTGAATGTAAAGCTGATTGACGAGTTCACTGTTGCGTTTATCGTCGCCGAAGAAGTTATTGCGAGCGCCGCACTGTCAGAAGCCGCATTAATCTTAAGTGTAAATTCCTTTGAGGCAGAACCAGCATCAGCCGAAGCAGTTAATGTAAACGTTTGAGTTTCTACAGTTGTCGGATTGCCCTGAATTGTCCCAAGAGGCGAAAGCGTTAAACCGTCCGGCAATACTCCTTTGGTTAAACTCCATCTTGCTGATGAACTCGCCGATAAAGTTTGACTATAATATACTCCAACTGTCCCGTCTGCAAGGCTCGTTGTCGTGATTGTTAATCCAGTTGAAGGGATATTTTCAGGCGGATTATTTCCTCCATTGCCTCCGCTGGCCGCTGTCCAGTTATACGTAGCATTCGAGGTTACTTCATAACTTTTTTCAACGTCAAGCCCCGCTTCTCCTGCTGAATTAATTTTCTGACTGCCTGCTGTAATGTTCAAAGTTCCGCCGTTAATGTAAGCATAACCGTTTGAGTCTATTCCGTCGCCGTTCTGTGAACTTACCGTGAGAGTTCCTCCGAGCATAGTGAAAACGGAAATATCATCTTCATTAAAATTCATTCCATCATCAACAGCATCAACATTAACAACGCCGCTCTCAAGCGTCATGTGAGTTTCAACGTCGAGGCCCTCATAAGTTGTGGACTTAACGTTAAGAATTCCGTTAGCTTTTGTGCCGCCGCCCATTGCCAAAGACATGAAAGAATAAAATGCTCCGTCCATTTTGTAGCGTTTCTTCTGGTCGGATATATCCGTTCCGTCAACTTTTGTAGCTGAACTCTTCGGCTCGGCCTTCAACAATCTGTATACGTTCGTACCCGTAAAAGTATTCGTTGAGTCGTCAGCAATTATTACCATAGCTCCGGCATTTTCAAGAACATCAGTGCCGAGAGTTTTCCAGTTTGAAGCAACGAGCGCAACATCTTCTTCATCATCGCCATCGCTGGGATTTCCTTCATAGACTTCTTTGAAGACGAGAGCAGGCGCAACATCACAAGATACTGTTACGTTGTTGAGGATAATTGCCGCCTTATCCGTACTTTCCTCGCCTATCTCAATCCAGATTTGACCTTTCCATGTGCCTTGAAGCTCGTAATTTCCCGCCTCCGTGATATGCAAAACTCGGTTAGCATATGCCTCTGAAGCTGAATGCGTCATAGTAGAGAAAGCCGCTATATCACTGTTGCTGATGGCCGATGTCCTGAAGTTCTGAGGAGTTCCATTGCCGCCCGGAAAATTAGGCCGATTATTGCTGTTCATGCCGCCGGGAATGTTACCTCCAGGAACTCCGCCCATTCCGCCGGATTGAGGAAGTGTTGCGAAAATATACGGTCCTGCGAAATCATCGCCGTATTCTGCCTTCATTTCAGCCGCGACTTCATCGGAATAATATGCAACGTATTCCGTATCTTCGTCTTTAACTGCCGTTCCCGTGAAACTTATCGTATTAGGCGTGTAGCGAATATCTCTAGCAACATAAACAGCATCAGATATTGCGGCTTTCACTTGTTTCTTCGTGAGCTTCTCCGTTGAGCTTGAACCAAGCGTGAAATATTCATCGTAATAATCAGGCTCCGCATGCCATACGTAATCATGTTCAGGAACTTCTTCGCCGTCAATTGTTGCTTTCCCTGTGCTTGCGTCAAGAACTATAACTTTTCGGCTCGAAGTATTAACAGGAAGAGACGTAAACGATGCCTGCGTAATTGTCAAGCCGTCATACTTTAATATTTTCCCGCCGTTAGCATTCTTATCAAAAGTTACTGTGCCGGTGGTTTTGTCTCCGCTTCCTGAGGGGTTATACGCAAAGACTACTTGATCTGTTGAAGCATTGACGATCACGAGAGATTCATCAAGTTTTTCTGTAAAGCCGAGATTAAGCGTTGAACTTCCGTCTTCTGTGCCTATGCCCGGAGCTACATAATATTTTGCGCCGTCAATATTAACCGAAGCCCCCTTGTACATTTGATAATTACTGCCTTGCTGAAAAACTGGTGAGTTAAGAACTGCAACTTGCTTAACTTCTGGTTTAGAGGTCGAGCCGGAAAAAGAGTTTGAATTTCCGTTACAGCCTGAGAGCGATAAAACAAAAACTGCCATTATGAGAAAATAAAGTGTAGTAGAAAATTTACGCATAAAAACAATATGCCTCCTTATAAAAATTTTTATTAATATCGACAATTATTACATAAAGTTTATGTTTAGCGCAAAAAAAAAAAAATTCAGGAGAGCATTTTTGATTTACTCCCCTGAAAAATTTTTCTTAGCGTATTCTTACGTCGCCGAAATTATTTACTTTGTGTTCAAGCAAGAATACCTCGCTCTCACCTGCAGCCTCTCTCTGAGTATCCTCCTCATCATGGAAAGGTGTCGTGTAATTTATCCTGAATAATACAGTTCCATTTTCGTCCTTAATCGTTACAGGAGCTTTTGAGCCAGTTGAACTGTCGGTATCAGTATCATCATCGCCCGTATTCCCATTGTAGGCCTGATGAGTATACGTTACGTTTTCGCCCATATATACGCCTAAATCAGCATCAAGCGGGCCTTCTGCTTGGGCGTTAAGCTGGTCGCTGTCCTGCGCGGCTGTAATATCGAGAGTTCCGTTGTTTATAATAATATATCCGTTAGAGTCAATTCCGTCTCCATTCTTCGATACAACAGTGAGACTTCCTGCGTCCATCGTGAAAACCGAAGTATCATCTTTATTTACGTTTATTCCATCATCTTCGGCTGTAACTTTGATAATTCCGCTGTCAACGAGTAAATGCATCTCGCTTCCAAGCCCTTCATAAGTTGTTGAGGTGATATTGAGCCTGCCGCCGCCTCTGTTTTCTTCAGCTCCGATTACCATTGACATGAACGAGTAAAAAGCTCCGTCCATTTTATATAACTTTTTCTGGTCGGAAATATCTGAACCGTCAATTTTCGTTGTTGATGCATTTTTCTTGTCGGCCTGTAAAATCCTGTAAACGTTTGAGCCTGTAATCTTATTCGTGCTTCCAGAAGCGATTATCACGATTGCTCCGGCGTTAGTCTGCGTTGTGTTGTGCATATTTTCTGCGACATCGAACGACACAATATTTGAAGTTGGGCCGCACTCGTAAACTTCTTTAAAGACTACAGCGGGCGCGACATCACAGCTAATTTCTACGCCGTCAAGGATTAACGCAACTTTGTCATCTTCATTTTCGCCGACTTCGACCCAGATTTGTCCGTGCCAAGTTCCTTTGAGCCTGTAAGTTCCGGATTTAACGATGTGAAGCACGGGATTATCATACGCGTCTTGCGCTGAATGCGTCATAGTTGCGAAAGCGTCAATATCCGTGTTTACGACATCAGAAGCTGCTACTTGTGCTGAAGGAGGCTGCTGTTGTTTTCTATTGTTGGGAAGAGTAGCGAAAATATACGGGCCTTCAAATCCGCTTCCGAGTTCAGCGGCGGCCTGGCTGGAAATTTCATCGGAATAATACGCGACAAATTCCGTGTCCTCGTCTTTCTTGGCCGTCGACGTAAAATTAATATTGTTCGGAGTGTAACGAATATCACGCGCAATGTATACGCCTTCGGATTCTTCTATAGATTCCTGAATTTCACTGAGCATTTCGGCTTCACTGAGTTCTTGCGTGCCGTTAATTCCTTTCGTGAAATATTCCGTTCGATGATTGGGGTCAGCATGCCATACGTAATTATATTCGTCGACATCGAAGCTATTTATTTTCGCTGTTTCAGCTTCAGCATCAAGGATAACAACAATTTCGTCTGAAGTATCAATATCAACTGCGGCGGGCATTACTGAAGCTCCAGATACTCCGAAGCCTGAATATTTAAGTTGCTGGTGCAATCCTCCCCAGAGAATAATATCACCGAATGGCGTTGTCGTGTCAATGCCTGTTCCGTCTGGATTGTAGCAAAATAAAACTTGCCTCTCATCATCGGACCTAATAATTATCATCGGAACATCAGGACTTATAGGGTCCCTAAATTGCAAATTCATAGTTACGAAGTCAGTTCCTGCCTCTGGAGCAACGTAATATTTTGAGCTGACACGTTTACCTTCCTCATAGTTCCAAGCAACGACCTGATCGCCTCTGTAAATTCTATAGCCTTCATTGACGTTGAATATTCGTGAACTTAAGACTATAAGCCTTTGTGTGTCAGGTCCGTAATACGGTTCATCGTCATCACTGCCGCATCCTGACAGCGATAAAACCATCACGGCTAAGAACATGAGATAAATTATGCGTGAAAATTTCTTCATGATAAAAACTTTTACCTCCCTAAAAATTTAATTTTATTGTCGGATTGTAGCATATAAATATTTTCACAGATTATAATGCTTTTGTGTGGATAAATTTTGCAGCGTATCATCGTCAATATTCAGACAGAAAAATTTTTGCCTGTTTACTTTTCCCATGAATAACTAAACAGCTTCATCATTAAAAATACAAAACTCTTCATGTTTCATCCTGCATAAAAATTCTAACTCTTCAAAATTGATATTATTGTAATTAAAATTTTATGCTATGATTTACATGCTTTACAAAATATCAGGGGAGCTTTTTGCTGAGAGGATGTGAAGTTTTCTGCATCGACCCTTAGAACCTGAAACGGGTAATGCCGACGAAGGGAGCCGTTCAACAATTTCTGCCCTGAAATTTTTACATGACAAAGGAGAAAAATAAATAAATCATGAAATGTTCACAATGCGGCACACCATTAGAGTTTGACGCGGAGAAATGTCCTAACTGCGGAAAAGTTTTATCTGACGAGGAGAGATTATTCTTAGCCCTTCATAAACAAAACGTCATTAAAGAAGCAGCCCCCGCAGCAGAAACAGAGCCTGAACCTCAGCATGAAGCCAAGCATAAATCAAGAAAGCATTCACACACGATTATAATGATCGAAGGAGCTTTGTGTATAGCGTTAGCGTTCGTATTCTCCAAGATTAATTTATTCGAGATGCCGCAGGGTGGCTCAATAGACTTTGAGCTTGTGCCGTTAATTTTATTTGCTTACAGACGGGGCTTCAAATGGGGAGTTCTTACGGGGATGTTAATGGGCATAATGAAAATTTTATTCGGAGCATATTTCTTCAACGTTGCGCAAGTAATTCTTGATTATCCGTTAGCATATGCTTTCGTAGGATTTTGTGCGGCTCATCCTGCAATAATCGGAATGATTTTAGCGGCAATCGGACAAACGGGATGCAGTATATTATCAGGAGTTTTGTTCTTCTCGGAGTATGCTCCTGAGGGTCAAAGCCCTTGGGTATATTCTTTCCTGTATAATGCGCCAGTACTTGGAACAAAATATTTAGTCTCATGGATTGTTGCTATGATCTTGTGGAAAGTCTTAGAGCGTGAACTTCCTGTAACAGATTGAACAGGATAAATTTTGCCGGATCGTCGAACTGTTCAGGAAAAACGGCGGGATATTCTTGCGGCATTGAGAAAATGAGGCTTTAAGTCAGATATTGAACAGAATAATCATAGCCGGAGCTTCGAGCAGTTCAGGAAAAACGACGATAACATGCGGGCTTCTCTCGACTTTACGAAAACGGGGCTTAAAAGTCAGCGCGTACAAGACCGGCCCGGATTACATTGACCCGCAATATTTGAGACGGGCGGGGAATTGTGAGGCTTATAACCTCGATACTTGGCTGATGAACGAAAACTTGACGCGAAAACTTTTCACGATGACTTCAGCCGGTAAGGGCTTCGCGATAATTGAGGGAGCAATGGGACTTTACGACGGGGGCATTAACAGCACAGCGGGAATTGCGAAACTGTTAAAAGCTCCCGTTATTCTCGTCATCAACGCGAAATCACTCGGCGAAAGTGCGGCGGCTGCAGCTCTGGGATTTCGTGAGTTCGACCGTGAAATTAACATTGCCGGAGTAATTTTGAACTGTACAGGCTCAAGCTCTCACGTGAAAATTATCGCCGAAGCTCTCGAACGAGTTAACATAAAATTTCTTGGAGCCTTAAGACGTGGTGAGAAACTCGCAATCCCTGAACGACATTTAGGACTTTTGCCGGAACTTGAGAATGAAAGTTTTGACTTCGAGGCTTTGACGAGTGAGATTGAGAGAAGTATTGACGTTGACGAGATTATCAGGATTGCTGGTGCTTCTGTTGATGATACCGCGAGACACAATAAGAAAATTGCAATTCCCGAACTGGATAACAAAAAATTTTACTTCAAGGCTTTGACACGTGAGGGTGAGAAAAGTATTGACGTTGACGAGATTATCAGGATTGACGCTAACAGAAAACTTGTACTTACCAATTCAGCCAACACGAAAATTGCCGTCGCTCGTGATAAAGCCTTCTCATTCTATTATCCTGAGAGTTTAGAGATGTTGAAACTTTTCGGAGCAAACGTAATCTTCTTTTCTCCCCTTAATGATGAGAAACTGCCTGAAGCTGATATTTATATTTTCGGCGGAGGATTTCCGGAGTTGTTCGCGCGTGAACTCGCTGAAAATATTTCGATGATAGAGAGCGTGAGAAATTGCGAGGGAAAAATTTACGCTGAATGCGGAGGCTTTATGTATTTATGTCGAAGTATTAATAATTACAAATTGGCCGGGCTTATTCCGTGTGATGCCGTCATGTCAGATAAACCCGTGATAGGTTATATCGAAGCCAGAGCTTTAACGTCGAATATTCTTTGTGAAGCTGGAAAAATTATTCGCGGTCATGAGTTCCACTATTCGAGAGCTGCCGGAGAATTTGAACCTGCATTTGAGTTCATAAGGACGAGGACAGGGGAGAAATATTACGGCGGATATTCACACGGGAAAATTTTAGCGTCATACTTGCACATAAACTTTTGGGGAAATCCTGAACTCGCAGAAAAATTCTTGACTTCAAGCTGAGTTTAATAGTTTATACTTCAAGTTATCCAGTCAGGAGAAAAATTACGAAAGGAGAATAAATAATGCGTACATGGTTGATTACCGGTGTAAGTTCGGGCTTCGGCTTCGAGATGACAAAACAGCTTCTTGAACGGGGCGATAAGGTCATCGGAACAGTCCGCAACACAAAAAACGTTCAGGAGTTTATCACGAAATATCCGGAAAATTTTGACTGCCAAATTTTAGATGTTACGGATATTCCGGCGGTTCATGAGTTAATTAAAAACTCTTTCGCTAAACACGGCCGCATTGACGTAATCGTGAATAACGCGGGCTATGGATTATTCGGTTGTGCTGAGGAACTCGACGAAGCTAACATCAACAAAATCATAGCTACGAACTTGACGGCTCCAATTATGATTATTCACGATGCCTTGCCTTATTTACGCAAACAGGGAGGCGGAAGGATTATTCAGCTTTCGTCTTACGGCGGACAGGTTGCTTATCCCGCAAACTCAATGTATCATGCTACGAAGTTCGGAGTTGAAGGATTTTGCGAGAGCGTCGCTCAGGAAGTCTCACAGTTCAACATCGGCGTAACAATCGTAGAGCCGGGCGGAGCGCGTACGGAGTTTCGTTACGGAAGCGCACACGTCGCTGACTTAATGCCCGAATATGATTCATGTCATGGCTTCTTGAATATGCTTGACCCGTCAAAAGGACTTGCTCCCGGAGACCCCGCGAGAATGGCAACAAGAATTATTGAGAGCGTCGACAAAAACCCCGCACCGTTAAGAATGGTTTTAGGCTCACAGGCTTTACGCGCGACGATTGAGAGGCTCGAAGCCAGAGTTGCGGACTACAAAACTCAGACGGAATTAGCAGCATCAACAGATTTTTAAGGAGGTAAAATTTTTATGCGTACAATACTTTTAGGATTATTGATTGTTCTTGTAGTAACTTGTTCAGCATTGGCCGCCGATGCGAAAATGTTAGTTGTCGTTTTCTCGCGAGCCGATGAAAATTACTCAGTTGGAAATATCACGACCGGCAACACAATGGTATTAGCTCAGATGATTTCAGAGAAGACAGGTGCAGAGCTTTTCGAGGTTGCCCCAGCGAAGAAATATCCGGCCAATTACGACGAATGCACGGACTTAGCCAAACGCGAACAGAACCAGAAAGCCCGTCCGGCGATTTTAGCTGATAAGGACATTTCGGATTACGATATTATTTTCTTGGGTTATCCAATTTGGTGGGGAGATATTCCGATGTGCATGTACACGTTTATCGAAGCTCACGACTGGAACGGAAAAACCGTAATTCCCTTCTGCACTCACGAGGGAAGCGGAGCCGGACGAACCGCAAGCACTCTTCGCAATAATCTCAAGGGAGCGGAAATTCGTAACGTTATGGCGATGAGAGGAGCAACAGCTCAGAACAGACGTAACGAAGCGAGTTCGACAATTGATAACTGGCTGAAAAGTTTAGGCTTAGGATTTTAGCTCTGACGTAAATTTAATCGGCTCTGTCCTCGTGAAAATGGGGGCAGGGCTTTTTTCTTGCACTATAATAATCATGAAAATTTACACAGGAGGCATTAACACTTGAAAGTTTCAGTTATTGGTGCAGGAGTAAGCGGACAGGGATTAGCCATTCTCGCTCATGAACTCGGCGCAGAAGTCTTTGTGTCCGAGCAGAAGAAGATTAGCGATGATGTGAAGAAATTATTTGCTGAGAATAAAATTGCTTATGAAGAAGGACATTCGGAGAAAGTTTTTGACGGCGTTGACGAGATTTTAATCAGCTCAGGAATTCCCCCGCAGTCCGAAATTTTACATGAAGCTGAAAAACGAGGCGTTAAGATGACGGGCGAACTCGATTACGTAATCCCTCACATAAGAACTCAAAACTTAATCTGCGTAACCGGAAGCAACGGCAAAAGCACAGTAACTTCATTAATCGGCCACATTCTTAATCGTGCGGGACTTAAAGCAGGAGCCGGCGGAAATCTCGGAACAGCCTCATCAACATTCACTCGCGAAAATTTTGATGCTGTCGTCTTGGAATTAAGCAGCTTTCAACTCGCAAGAGCGAAAAATAATTTACACTCAAAAGTTGCGATAATCACGAACTTAGCTCCGGATCATATTGACTGGCACGGAAGCTATGAGAATTACGTTGAAGCAAAATCACGCGTCCTCTCACTTCGAGACAAAGACGGCTGGGGAATAATTCAGGCAAGAGATTTTGACACACTCAAGCCATCCGGGAAAATTATAGTCTTGAGCTGGGAACGCGAGAATAAAAATCAAATCTTCATGGGCGAAAACGAAGCCGAAGTAATTATCGACGGAGTAACTCAAAAACTTTTTGCCTACGACGAGACAACTTTAATCGGCTCACACAATCTCGAAAACGTCGCAATGAGCTTATGCGCTGTAAAACTTCTCGGCGTTGATATTTCTAACGTGAAATTTTTACTTGATGGCTTCCGTCCTCTCCCTCACAGGTGCGAAGATGCCGGGACACTTGACGGCGTTCAATACATCGACGACAGCAAAGGAACTAACGTTGCGGCAACGATTACGGCTATGAAATGTATTAAGGGCCGAAAAGTTATCATTCTCGGCGGACAGGGAAAAGGTGAGGACTATTCGCCTCTTGCTGAAGCCGTGAAGGATGAATGCGATTATGCCGTGTTGATTGGCGAGGAAGCGGGAAAAATTCAGTCAGCTTTGGAACGCGCAAACTTCATGAACTTCAAGAGAGCGTCAAACATGGAAGAAGCCGTGAATATCTCATCAGAATTGGCCAATCCCGGAATGGTCGTATTATTATCGCCGGCGTGCACAAGCTGGGACATGTATAAATCTTACAAGGCTCGCGGAGAACACTTCTGCAAAATCGTCCGTGAAAAAATAAATTCATGGAAGTCATAATCCCTTTGATTTTAAGCGGTTGCGGACTTGTTATGATTTCTTCGTTGTCGTTGCGTAAGAGCATGGCCGGAGGAAATCCATATTTGCCGCCGTTGAGACAGTTTCAGTTTATCGGCTTGGGAGTTACGATCATGATTATCTGCATGAAATTAGCTCCCGAATTTTTCAGGAAG
>JAFTCP010000164.1 GCA_017454625.1 Synergistaceae bacterium | reverse complement strand
TCGCTGACTATATGCCGGAAATTAAAAGTCTTTCAAATCTTAGCAGAGAGCTAGTAGAAGAACTTAACGCGGCAATGCAAAAAATCGGCTACTGGAAAATTACTCTTGATAAAGCCGCCCAAGCCGAAAGCACAACAACTGAATCGGAAAAATCTAATTTCAATGCTAAATTTGACAGCGGCTGCCTTGAATTAACTTTTTCAGGAAGGTTTGACACTCTTAATTCTCCTGAAGTACTCGCATTTTTTGAAGACTTTGAAAAAAAACATGAAATTGATAGCGTCATTATAAACTGCGAAAAACTTGAGTATATTTCTTCAGCGGGATTGAGAATTTTATTAATAATTCATAAATCTTCCCAAAAAGGCGTAACTTTAGAAAAAACTAATCAGCTTATTAATGATATTCTTGAACAGACCGGCTTTAATTCGATTTTCACTATAAAAAACTAAAAAGGAGGTATGAAATTGAATAAACGATTTATAAATTTTTTGTTGACTATGCTTTTTGTAATTCTTGTCGGCGCATGGATTTATACGAGCGTTAAAGACGAATTTTTGAAACAGTCAAGAGCGGCACAGCGCAGAACAGTTGAGACAGTCGCGGCGGGCTATCCTGAACCAGAAGACGTTGAAGACTGGCTTAAACGTTTAGCAGAAGAAGCGAATGAATACAAAGTTGCTTTTATCTCTGAAATTCCCATGCCCGGCGAAAAATTAAACGAAACTCCTAAAGGAGATAAAGATTTAGCTGTTTTAACTGAAAATTTTGCTCTTGACCCGGAATTTTCAAAAGGCTTCGACAACGCCGCATATGAAGAAATTTACAGGTCTTCAAAAAATTGGACAGTCGGAACGAAAGAAGAACAGGCGATATTTTTTGCTCCTGCTGTAAGTCTTAAAACTCATGACATAGAAGGCGCGTTAGTTTTTGCTTTCAACACTGACGGCGAACAAAATTTCATGAGAATGTTAAATACTTTATTCTTTGGAGCATTTATTTTATTCGCGGTCGTTATATGGCAGTTAATGTTAAGCCGCGACCCTATAGTAGGTTTTGCGCTTGCAGGATTGTTTTTAATGACGCTTGTATTTGTTGCTTATCCTTTGTTCGAGGCATTGAGGCTTTCATTCATTGAGAACGGAAATTTTTCGCTTTCAATTTGGAAGACAATTCTAAATTCGGAAGGTTATTTATCCGCGTTATGGGGAAGTCTCAAATTAGGCTGCTGGACAGCAACATTTTCAACGATTGTAGGATTTTTATTTGCATTCGTAGTCGCAAGGACAAACGCCCCGTGCAAAAAATTAATTTCAACAATGGGAGTTTTGCCTGTAATTTCGCCGCCGTTTTCATTGACGCTTTCAATAATTTTATTATTCGGCAACAACGGCTTAATAACTCGCTGGCTTCGTGTAATCGGATTAAATTTTTCAATTTACGGCCTGCCCGGACTTGTTTTAGTTCAGACTATGGGAATGTTCCCGATTGCGTTTTTAACTTTAAGCGGAGTTTTGCAGGCTATCGACTCGACTTATGAAGAAGCCTCGTTGAATTTATCAGCCGGACGTTTCAAAACATTTTCTTCAATAACATTTCCGCTTTCAATACCGGGGTTATTAAGCGCGTGGCTTTTAGTTTTCACGACATCATTAGCAGACTTTGCAAACCCGTTATTATTGGCCGGAGATTTGAAAGTTCTTTCGCTTGAAAGTTACATTGAAGTTACAGGCATGAACAGGCTAGGACACGGCGCGGCACTTTCGATTTTATTATTGCTTCCGACGTTGACGGCGTTTTTAGCTCAAAGATTTTGGGTTGCTAAACGTTCATATGTAACAGTAACGGGCAAGCCTTCAGGACGAATTACGGAATTAACAACGCCTTTAGTAAGAAGAATTTTAACGGGAATAATTTTTGCGATAGTTTTCATGTTAATTTTGCTTTACGGGACAATTTTTGCAGGCTGTTTCGTCAAAACTGGGGCATTGATTACACATTCAGTCTTGAAAATATTACCGAAGCAATAACGCGCTCAACTGACGCACTTTTTGATACTGTAACGCTTGCGGCAATAGCTACACCAATCGCAGGAATTACGGCAATGATAGCGGCTCTTTTAATTGTCAGAAGAAAATTTCACGGCAAAAGATTATTAGAAATGTTGCTAATGACACCGTTCGCTTTGCCCGGAACACTTGTCGGTATAAGTTATATTTTAGCTTTCAATCATGCGCCGATAATTTTAGTCGGAACTGCGGCAATAATTATTATTAATTACGTAATCAGAGAATTGCCCGTCGGAATTGAAGGCGGCATAGCGTCATTAAGACAGATAGACCCTTCAATCGAAGAAGCAGCAACGGACTTGGGAGCGGATCAGGCTACAGTTTTTAGGACGGTTGTATTGCCGTTAGTAAGGCCGGCGTTTTTATCAAGTCTTTCATATACGTTTGTGCGTTCAATGACTGCGGTTAGTGCCGTAATCTTTTTAATTTCGGCGAAATGGTATCACTTGACCGTTTTAATTTATAACTTCTCTGAAAATTTAAGATTTGGACTTGCGAGCGTGCTTTCAACGGTTTTAATAATAATCGTTTTCGGAGCATTCGGCTTAATGCGTTTGTTAGTTCGTGAAAATACAAACTTAATGAAGAGCGTTAATTAATGCAAGCAGGAATGAGGAAGCAGGAAGCAGGAACTAAAAAAATCAAAACTTCCTATCTCCTGCCTCCTAACTCCTACTTGAAAATAGCGAAAGGAGCGAAATTTTAAGTGGCAAATAATAAATCAAAGTCAGTAACTTTTGAAAATATAACAAAAATTTTCCGGGACCCTCAATCGAAGCAGGACGTTAAAGCGGTTGACAATGTATCATTCAGACTTGAGCCCGGCGAGTTAGTAACATTGCTTGGCCCTTCAGGCTGCGGAAAGTCAACGATTTTAAGAATGCTGTCAGGTTTTGAACAGCCGACTTCAGGAAAAATTTTAATCGGCGACAATGACGTAACTTTTACGCCCCCTAACAAACGCGACACTGCGATGGTATTTCAGAGTTACGGGCTTTTTCCGCACATGAACGTAGCTGAGAATGTCGGTTACGGCTTGAAGCTCAGGAAAGTTGCGCAGAAGGATATTGACGAGAAAGTTCAAAGATTTCTTGAGATGGTCGGACTTGGCCAGATGGGAAAACGTCCGCCGTCGAGACTTTCAGGAGGTCAGCAGCAGAGAGTTGCTCTCGCACGAAGTTTAATCGTTGAGCCGTCTGTGTTGTTACTCGATGAGCCATTGAGCAATCTTGACGCGTTATTACGTGAACAAATGCGCGTTGAGATTAGGAGACTGCAAAAGTCGCTGGGTATTACGGCAATGTATGTAACTCATGACCGAGTCGAAGCAATGAGTTTATCTGACCGAATTATCGTAATGAAGCTCGGAAAAATCATTCAGATTGGAACGCCGAGCGACATTTACAGAGATCCTGTTGATACTTTCGTGGCCGGTTTCGTGGGTAAAGTTGCGTTTTTCCCGTGCGAGGTCAAGGGAATTGATGATGCTTGTCATGTCGAGATTAAGGGGCAGAGTTTCACAGCTCCGAGATGGGCTAAAGCTCTTAAGACTGGCGATAAAGCGTTAGTAATGGCACGTCCTGAATCGCTTTCAGTCGGTGAACCCGGCGCAGGAGTTGAGGACGGCATTGTTACGGCGAATATTTATCTGGGCAACAGCGTAGAAACTTGGGTAAAAACTGACTTAGGCAACGTTTTAGTCCAGATTGATAATCCCGATGTCAAAAAGATTTGGGACGAAGGCGAAAAGGTTTCGTTGACGTTTGACCCTTCATTGACGAAAGTTTTAGTTGACGATTTAGAACAGGCGTAAAAATATTTAGCCGGGTCTGAATGTCGGAGGCCCGGCGTTTATTCTATTTCAAGAATTTCACAAATCCCGCCAATATCCAGCATATAGCTATAACAAGAAGTCCAAGATTTACTAAAAGTATATGCTCAACATTAACGGCTGCTTCTTCATTAATTGCAATATATATCAAAGTGAAAATTACGAGATTAATCACACACGCAAAGAAATTTGAATTTGAAATTATCTGAGTTGTAGCATGATAATATTTACAAACAATTACATCAACAACGATTATTATTAATAAGCCTGTTATGAAATTCCATCTTGGAGAGTTGAGCGAAAAATAATTAAGTATTAAGCCTGCCGCAGAACAAAGCACTAAAACCCAAATAGTTGCAAGCAAATATGATGAATCGAATGAATTAATTTGTTCTTCCTTCGTCAAATTTACGCTGTTACTAGTCATCTTTATTCGCTCCTTTTTCTTATCCTTTAGCGAACATTTCTGCCGCGAACCAGCCTAACGCTTCCGTAATTGAGATAGCAGTCCCAGCGTTAACAACATTGCCGATAACAGGAAGCCAGCCGACCAAGAACTGACAAAGCTCCTAAGCTGATAATCATTCCAACTTGAATTGCTGTAATTGGGACTGTGTCAGAACCTGGAAGCTGAGCTAAACCTCCCCCAACTGCTCCAGCTGCAACAGCCGCAGGACGAATAATTTTGTGGCATCTGCTTTTTTCTTCACTTGTCATTACAATTTGAACCTCCCTATTGACTTTTCAGCAATTATACGTTAGGGGGGCTACGTCAAGTGTAAGTTATGATGAAATTTCGGATAAGTTGATGTGAAGAGTTTCTGCCGGAGCTTCGCGGGTTAGTCCGGCAGTGTCTCGGCTTGTAATGCGTTTTTGCGCTCACGTTCTGCGTTGACTTGGCGGTTGTGTTCGATCATTGCTTCAAGTCGCGGTCTTAACGGCTTAAAACGTGAAAAATCCGTAACTTCGGGAATATCAGAAAAATCAATGTAACTGTCATCAAATCTCAACAATCCTTCTAATATTCGCTGTTTCATTTCTTCTCGCTGCTGAGGGGTTTTAGCTAATGCTAGAACATCACTTATGCCCATTAACATAACGTTTTCTTTCCTCCTTGTTTGCATCTCTTGCAGAAATTATCCTGATTATATCATTATTATCTATTGTTAAACGTTCTACATATACCACATACATTAAGTAACCCGCGAACAAGCCTATGACATCAAAACGTTCTTCGCCAGTATAATCATCAACCGAATTATCCTCAAATACAGCATCGAAATCATTAAAAACTGATGCCGCAGTAGTAAAATCAATTCCGTGTTTGCGGATATTAATCTTCTCTTTCTCGTCATCCCAAGTGAATAACATTCCGCCAAGTTCTAACTTTATCTCGGCATTCTCAATTTTTTTCATTTTCAGCCTCCTAATTTCATATCTCATCACAAGTTTTACTGGTTTGCATATTATGATTTTATCATGCTATTTTACAGTTATATTTTCATATTATGATATATTTATCTCATTCACTCACTCTTAAGAAGGAGGACAATCTCAAATGACCGAAATAAACGCTCCTGTTGAAATTGGCCGTATCGATAAACAGGAAATTAAATCAGCTTCATTCAGTGATAAAGATTGTAACGTAAAATTTTTAGCATGCTTAATCATCATCACATGTTTAATTCTTACATGTCCTGTTTTTGCCGCAGATGATCAAATGCCGGACCAAGCTACACTCTCAGCTAATCGAATGCGCTTTGACGCTCAAACCGGAGACTTTCTCGCTGACGGAAACGTTATCATAACTGCCGGAGACTTGAAGGTTAATGCTCCTGTTGGTTCGGGAAATATTGACAGGCGCGAAGTAAATTTTGAGCAGGGAATTACGGCTTCAGGAAAATGGTACGGCGACAAAATTAATCTTTACTCAGGAAGATTATTGCTCTCGTTTAATGACATTCCAACGTGTAAATTTCAAAACGTCGTGAAAGGCTCAATCGGAACAATGAAACTCGATGCCGACCGTCTCACAATTACAGGGGCCGGAGGAGTTTCTGAGCCAACAAGGACTGACAGACAGACTAAGTTCTGGATTATCAAAGCGAGAAATCTTGAGGACAGTTTACGAGGCCTGAGCTTCGGCGCGGATAATGTTGAAGGAATAATCAGGGCCGGAGATTTATACGAGTTGACCGCGAAAAAAAACGTCTGGTTAAAGGGTAAGCCTAAAGCTAAGGGCGACGCTGTAAGTCTCAAAGGTGATAACGCGCTGTATTCTCTTGAACGCGGAAGTGTTGTTGTGAGCGGACATGTTACGGCAGTTCAGGGAGGCAGAACGTTAAAATCGGATTCGATTGTGTATTTCCCCGAACAAAACAGAGTTGAAGCACTTGGAGGAATGACACGCAACAATTCCAATGGAACAGTAAGCGCGGATAGAGCCGAGATTACGATTGACTTAACACGTGAACGCAGAAATCGAAACAATAACTCTCAGCCTCAAACAATCCAGACTGACACTAAACAAAACGAACAGCCTCAAACTCTCAAAATCGACACGAAACCGAAGGAACAGCCTCAGCCTCAGAAGAAATCATCAACTTCAACGAGAAAGACGCGCAAAAAATGAACGGACTGACAGCTGAAGATTTACGCAAAAGTTATGATAACCGCTTAGTTGTCGGCGGAGTTAGCATTAATGTAAATCCTGGTGAAGTCGTCGGCTTGCTTGGACCTAACGGAGCGGGAAAAACTACGTCATTCTATATGATTGTCGGGTTAATTCGTCCGGATTCGGGAAAAGTTATGATTGACGACGAGGAAATTACGAGCCTTCCGGTTTATGCACGAGCACGAAAAGGAATAGGCTATCTTCCGCAGGAGGCTTCAGTCTTCCGCAATTTAACAGTTCGTGAGAATATTAATCTCGTCTGGGAAGAAACGGGACAACGAAGACGCGCTAAAACTCTCACGGATAATTTACTTGAACAGTTCAAGATTACTCATATTGCCGACACTAAGGGCTATTCACTCTCAGGGGGAGAAAGAAGACGTGTTGAGATCGCAAGAGCCTTAACCCTCAAGCCTAAGTTTATTTTGCTCGACGAACCTTTCAGCGGAATTGACCCGATCGCAGTAGCTGACATTCAATCGATGATACATGAGCTGAAGGCACAAGGTTACGGCGTTTTAATCACGGATCACAACGTCCGCGAGACTTTATCAATCACTGACAGGACATATTTAATTCATGACGGTAAAATATTTCTCGCCGGTTCTCCGGAAGAAGTTGCGGATAATGAGCTTGCAAGAAAATTCTATCTCGGCGAAAATTTCGAGTGGGACGGCGCGCATCATAATTAACAAAATTATCGTGATGAATAACGAAGTTACTAATTGCTGAGAAAATAAAGCGTAAAAATTTTGACTTTACACAGTTAACTCTAAATATAAAAGGGAGTGTATTAACATAGAATATCGAATTGAACACGACACAATGGGAGAAGTAAAAGTTCCTGCTGATAAATATTGGGGTGCACAAACCGAACGAAGTCGACAAAATTTCAAAATCGGTGTTGGACTTGAGACGATGCCGCGTGAGATTATTAAATCGTTCGCATATCTCAAGAAGGCTTGTGCAATCGCGAATAATATTTTACAGCCTCAAAGGATGACCGACGAAAAGTTAAAGTTTATCGCTCAAGTCTCAGAAGAAATTATTGCTGGTGAACTCGCTGACAATTTCCCTCTCGTTGTTTGGCAAACGGGCTCAGGAACTCAATCCAACATGAACGTTAATGAAGTCATCGCTAACAGAGCTAACGAATTGGCCGAGAAAAAGTTATTACATCCCAATGATGACGTTAATATGTCGCAAAGCTCAAATGACACGTTCCCGACGGCTATGTATATTGCTGGGGTTCTTGAGGTCAAGCAAAAGTTAATCCCTGCCGTTGATATTCTCATCGAAACTTTCAGGCGTTTAGAAGCCGAGAACGAAGGAATTATCAAGACTGGACGAACTCACTTACAGGATGCTGCGCCGTTGACTTTTTCGCAGGAAATTTCGGGCTGGCGTGCAAGTCTTGAAGCTGACAAGGAAACGTTGAGCGAAGCAGTAAACTTCATGAGCAAGTTAGCAATCGGAGGAACAGCAGTAGGAACGGGATTAAACGCTCCGGCCAATTTCGACGCGGAAGTTACGAAAGCCCTTAACGACTTAACAGGAGAAAACTTTTCACCATCTGAGAATAAATTTCACGCTCTCACCTCAAAAAGCGAGATTGTATTTGCTCATGGTGCGGTTAAAGCGCTGGCGGCTGACATGATGAAGATTGCTAATGATATTCGCTGGCTTGCGTCTGGGCCTCGATGTGGATTAGGCGAGATTTTTATTCCTGAGAATGAGCCGGGAAGTTCAATCATGCCGGGAAAAGTTAATCCCACTCAGTGCGAGCAGGTTACAATGGTTGCCGTTCAGGTCATCGCTAATGATGTCGCCGTCGGAATGTCAGCGTCTCAGGGAAATTTTGAGTTGAACGTTTTTATGCCCGTGTGTGCTTATAACTTTTTGCAGTCCGTGAGATTGTTAAGCGAGAGCATAATATCCTTCAATAATAACTGTGTCGCTGGAATTAAGGCTAACCGCGAGAAGATGAAGGAAAATCTTACGCGTTCATTAATGCTTGTTACGGCGTTAAATCCGGTTATAGGCTATGAGAATGCGGCGAAAGTTGCGAAATTGGCCCATAAGAAAAATATCTCTCTCAAAGAAGCATGCTTAGAATTAAACTTGCTAAGTGCTGAGAGATTCGAGGAGGTCTTCCATCCTGAAAAAATGGTCTGAGAAAAAATTGTCGGCAAGAGAATTGCTTGATAAGAAATTGCCTGAGAAAAAAACTTTTGAGAGAAAATCATCTGAGAAGGAATTATTAACGCTTGAAATTTCTGGTTTAACCAGCGACGGAGCCGGAATTTCCCGGACTTCACACGGAATAATCTTTGTTCAAGGAGCCTTGCCCGGTGAAAAAGTTTTAGCTGAGGTTGTCTCGCGCAAGAAGGATTTTATGATTGCTGATACTGTCGAAGTTGAACAGGCCAATTCAGGAAGAGTTAAGCCCCGCTGCAAGTATTACGGAAGGTGCGGAGGATGTCAGCTTCAACATGCCGATTATAACCTGCAATTGATGCTCAAAGCTGGGATTGTTCGTGATGCTATGACCAGACTCGGAGGATTTGACGCGAAACTTTTTGATGCTCTCACTTGTGAACCATCGCCGGAATTTTGGGCTTATCGCAACAAGGCGGCGTTTCCAGTTCAAGGCTTGAAGGGGAAAATTATTACCGGCTTTTATCGCGCAGGAACTCACAGGCTCGAATTAATTCGTCAATGTCCGGTCAATGCTAAGAGGTTGAACGAGATTTACGGGAAAATTTTAGACTGTCTCGACGCGAATAAATATCCTTTTGACGGCTACGATGAACACGAAGGGACTGGCAAGCTCCGGCACATAATAGCACGAACGGGGATTAACACGGGAGAAAGTTTGTTGTCGTTCGTGATTAACGGGAAAATGTCAGCAAAAAGTGTGAAAGCTCTTGTTTCATTGGGAAATTCCGCGCGTCCTGACACTCTCACGATTAATCATAACTCGAAGCCCGGCAATGTCATTCTGGGAACTTACACAGAAAATCTCATCGGTTCCGGCCTCATCAATGAAAGACTTGGGAAATTCAGATTAGCATTTGACACGACATCATTTTTTCAGGTTAATACGGGCCAGGCTGAAAAATTATTCTCGTACGCTTCGGCTAAAGTTGAGGGCGCAAAAAATATTCTTGAGCTTTACAGCGGAACGGGTTCATTAACGTGTTATCTTGCTGAGAAAGTTTCAAGAGTTACGAGCGTTGAGGAATGGCGTAGTGCTGTGAAAATGGCTTCACGAAATCTTCATGCTAATAATTTCTCGAATGTTGAAGCGCTTTGCGGACGTTCGGAAGAAGTTATTGCTGACTTGAAGGGGAATT
This sequence comes from Synergistaceae bacterium, assembly GCA_017454625.1. Lineage (GTDB taxonomy): Bacteria > Synergistota > Synergistia > Synergistales > Aminobacteriaceae > JAFUXM01. The sequence continues at coordinate 208 of JAFTCP010000164.1, read as the reverse complement.
ATGACGCTGTTGTGTTGGATCCGCCGCGTGATGGCTGTGAACGGAGCGTGCTTGAAGCGATTAATGACTTCGGAGTAAGAAAGATTGTATATGTCTCGTGTAATCCTGCGACTTTAGCAAGAGATTGCAAGATTTTGGCGGGTAAAGGCTATAAACTTGTGAATGTGAAGGCGTTTGATATGTTTCCACAGACTGCGCATGTTGAGAC
>JAFTCP010000163.1 GCA_017454625.1 Synergistaceae bacterium | reverse complement strand
TTCTTCAGCCTGAGACTTTGCCGACGCGCTCAATGGGAAATTCACGAACTCGCTCGAAAAATGCTAATCTTGTGCCGTGAGAAAGCTCCGGTATTATTCGAGAAAGCCGGGCCGTCTTGCATATTTGGGAAATGTGAGGAAGCAAGAACTTGCGGGAAGCCTTATAAAGATATGGAGGAATTATTATTTGCTTAAGAGATTAAATTTGTTGTTTATGCTCGTCATGAATTTATTTGCTTCGGAAGCTGAGGAGAATAAAAAAGTTCCAGTTGGAGGCCAGGCCGTAATTGAAGGCGTATTAATGAAGGGAAAAAATTTATGGGGGCTTGCTGTTCGTCGTCCGTCAGGGGATATTTTCAGTGAAAATTGGCCGCACAGCTCACGAACTCAGAGAATGCCGTATAAATTGCCGTTTATTCGCGGTTTCGTCGTAATGTGCGAGATGATGGCTACGGGCTTCAAGGCTCTATCGCGTTCAGCTGAGGTTGCGCTTGAAGAGACGGAAGAAAAAATGACCTTCAAGGATATTTTGTTGTCGATAATAATTGCAATTTTCGCCGTCGGAGGACTATTTATCGCGCTTCCCTTATGGCTTGCCGGACATATCGCATCAACTCCGCTTTACGTGAATATCACCGAAGGAATTTTACGCGCTGTAATTTTCATCGGATATGTCGCAATTATCGGGTTATGGCCGGACATCAAGGAAGTATTTAGATATCACGGGGCCGAACACAAGACGATTAACGCATTCGAGAAGAATTACGAGATGACACCTGAAAATATTATGAAGTGTTCAAGAATACATCCCAGATGCGGGACTTCGTTCCTGTTAATCGCCGTAATCGTCAGCATAATTATCTTCTCGCCCGTTAAAGTTTTAATCGCCGGTGAAAGTTTTGCGCTTCAAGTCCTCGCCCGAATAATTTTAATCCCCGTCGTAATCGGAATTTCTTACGAGGTAATACGCCTCGCGTCAGTTTCCGGGAAATTTGGATTGTGCGTGATTGCGCCGTTTTTGACACTGCAATATTTGACGACGAGAGAACCTGACATCAAACAAGCCGAAGTAGCTTTAATTTCACTTGATACGGCTTTAGACGGGGAATTATTGAACAAAGCCGCCGTATAATTCAACAGGGACGAAAAATTTTTAAGAGCTTAACGGAGAATTATTATCATGAACATAGAACCGAAATTACAGGCAATTGAGCAGGAATATTTTGACATCAGCAAGAAACTTGAAGACCCCGAAATTATCTCGAACCCGAAAGAGCTGCAATCACTTGGGAAAAAACGCGCACAGCTTGAGCCAGTCGTCGAGAAATATCGGGAATATAAGGAAGCTCAGAAGTCAATTGCGGAAGCCAAAGAGTTAATAAAGTCCGGAGATACCGAGCTCGAAGGGTTAGCGCGCGATGAATTGGCCGAACTTGAGCCGAAGATTGAGAATTTCACCAGAGATTTAACACTTCTTCTTCTTCCTCAAGACCCGAACGACGAAAAAAGCGTAGTCGTAGAAATTCGTGCAGGAACGGGAGGCGACGAAGCTACACTTTTTGCGGCTGACCTGTTCAGAATGTACGTGAGATTTTGCGAGCGTCAAAGATGGAAAGTTGAAGTTATTGACAGCTCAACGAACACTGCGGGCATCGGAGGCTATAAAGAAATCGTTTTCAGAATTGACAGCAAAGGCGCTTACAGCAAGATGAAATATGAGAGCGGAGTTCATCGTGTGCAAAGAGTTCCAGTTACCGAAGCCAGCGGACGTATTCACACATCGGCGGCGACTGTTGCTGTTTTGCCGGAAGCTGATGATGTCGAAGTCGAAATCAGACAGGAAGACTTGAAGATTGATACTTACCGTTCAAGCGGAGCAGGCGGCCAGCACGTAAACATGACGGATTCAGCCGTGAGGATTACGCACTTGCCGACGGGAATAGTCGTAACTTGTCAGGACGAACGAAGCCAGATTAAGAACCGAGCGCGCGCAATGAGTTATCTTAAGACGAAACTTTACGACTTGGAACAGCAGAAGCAAAACTCAGAGCAAGCCTCCGAACGTCGGGGCATGATAGGCAGCGGCGACCGAAGCGAACGCATAAGGACTTACAATTTCCCGCAAAATCGCATAACTGACCACAGAATTAATCTGACATTGTATAAACTTGAAGCATATCTTGACGGCGATTTGTTCGAGATGATGGACGCAATGTTACTCGCTGAGCAGACGCAGAAGTTGCAGGACCTTGAAAGTTAATGAATTAATCTCACGCCTGGAACATGCAGGAATTACTAACGCCACGCAAGAAACTTTATGGCTGATTTCTCACGTTCTGGGCGTAAGTCATTCGGAAGTTTTTGCGCGTCAAAGTTTTTCTGATGATGAACTCGTTAAAATCGAAGCCGTAATCTCACGCCGTGAAAATCATGAACCCTTGCAATATATTCTCGGTGAAGCTGACTTTTACGGACGGGATTTTTATGTTGGGCCAGGAGTGTTAATTCCTAGACATGACACGGAAACTTTAATTTTAGGCGTGAAGAAAATCTTTGCTCTTGATGAAAAATTTTGCTTTCTTGACTGGGGAACAGGCTCAGGCTGTATCGCAATCACAATTTTGCTGGAGTTTCCGAACTCGTTCGCTTACATGCTCGAAAAAAGCCCGGAAGCCGTAGACTATACCCGTAAGAATTTATCACGCCATAATCTTGATGCCAGAGCAGATATAATTTCTCATGCTGCAGGAAAATTTGACCTGATAATCAGCAATCCTCCGTATATTCCTTCGCGTGAGATTAATGGGCTTGAAGTTGACGTGAGAGATTATGAACCTCATTCAGCGCTTGACGGCGGAGAAGACGGCATGAAGTTTTACGCTGAGATTTTCGCACTCGCAAAGCCCGGCGGGTATATAATTCTTGAAACAGGCAGTATTAATCAGGTTCAATCATTGAAGAGTTTTCATGATGAGTTTGATTTTGTTGATGAAATTTTTGACACAGGGAATTTTCCGAGATGCTTAATTTTCAGGCGTAAAGTGTGAGTTTCATGATGATTTTGTGAGTGAAATTTTTGACAGCAAGAATTTTTCATATAACAAGCATAAATTTTCAGGTGAAAGGAATGATTTTCATGAAGAAGCGGCGGGCTGAAACACTCGCGGAGTTTTTGATGGCGGCTTTAGTGTTCGGGATTGTTATGGCGGGGACGTTTGAGTTCATAGCTAATCAGACGGAATTAATTGGCAGAATAAAAATCAGGGATGAGATTATGCAGCAAGCCCAATGGAGCATGGATTATTATTACAAGACAGGCATATTATCATCTGACAGAGCGGGATTAACTTTTTCGTTTGATGATAATGATAATCCGAAAATTTTGACCGTTAGCAAAGGAACTCAAAACACGATGACTTTCGCATTCAAGGAGTAAAAACTTCCCCCCGTCGAAAAAGGCAGGGGGATAAATTAATAATTCCTGTTCTTCTTGCAGTCATGATAAATTTTCATTACGGCTTCGACGAGTTTATAAACATCAGGCTTCAGGACATGAATAATATTTAACTTTTCGGCTCGGTCTAAAAGCTCTTTGACCATGATTGATGAGAACAAAATTACAGGCATATTCTCGGTTCGTTCGTCCTGTCTCAAAGTTTCAACGAGGCTTAACCCGTCAAGTAAAGGCATCTCAATATCCGACACAAGCAAATCGAAATTCTCGCCCTGATCCAGCAATAATTTTCTCGCTTCAACTCCATCTTTGACAGGATAAATACTCGTAAATCCTGATTGTTTGAGAACGTCGCAGGTCTGTTGACGAAGAAGAGGGGAGTCATCAGCAACAAGAATATGAAAGTCCTCAACATGGCCAATCTCTTTTTGATAAGTATTGAGCTTCGTTTGATCGAACATGTGTTCAGCAACCGCCGGAGCCGTCTCCTGAATTATTGCCTCGTAATCAAGCAGTAAAATATTTCTCTCGTCGCGCTTGATTATGTACAATATCCATTTCAACGAAACTCCGCGCATCTTTGAGCTGTCTAAATCTTCGGCGTTGACCTGTCTAATTCTCTCGACGGAATCAACAAGAAAGCCTAATTTTATATCGTTAAACTCTACAACCATTACTTTTGTCTGGCTCATTGGCACAGGAGATTTTATCCCTAAGAATATTCGCAGGTCTATCAATGGAATTAATGCGTCCCGTAATGTCGTAATCCCGATAAATGCAGGAGTTTTTGTTGGAACTGGCCGGCATCCTGTCCATCGTAAAATTTCGCGTGTTTTGTTTACGTTTATAGCAAAAGCATCCGTGCCGAGCGTGAAGACTACAACTTCCCATTTTCGACTTGCTGCTTCTACTGTCCTTTTTTCTTCCATGATTGAAAATTTCTGCCCCCTTTTTGATTGACAATGTAGATTATAGCTTATTATGCGCTATAATTCTTATACAGATTAAAATATTGACGTGTGAGAGTTCGGCGTGATTGTTAGTATGGTTAAAAGCTGCTTATTTTTCAATAACGACAGCAAAAAATTTTACGCTTATTTTCAAACACTGCATGTTATTATTCATTTCACGCTATAATTATTCAGGTTTCAATATCCCATAAAGAAAGGAATGCATAAAAATTGTTTAAGCCTCAGAAATTTTTATTGATGCTTATGATATTTTTGTTGAGTTTGCTCGGCGTTTCGTGTGCTTATTCTGCTCCGGCCCGCTCGAACATGCCCGCTGGAGTTCAGAGCTTCGCACCGACAGGAACAGTTCCCGAAAACGTCTCATTCCGGGTCGTGTTCAGAAATCCCGTAGTCAATCGCAACCAAACAGGAAGAAATATTACGCCTGAAAATAATTTATTCCCGTTTGAAGTCAACCCTCCGTTACAGCTTGAAGGACGCTGGCAGAACGAACGAACTTTTACGGCGAAATTGTTAGCTCCTCTTCAGGCCGCGACAACTTACACCGCGACTTTACGCGACAATCTCAAAGACCGACGAGGCGGGAGAATTGGTCCGGGTGAATTTCGCTTCCAGACAGAAGGATTAACTCCGACCGACATCAGCGCGTCAATGGGAAGAGACGGAAACGCTTACTTCACACTGAGCTTCAACATGAGAATTGATCCGGCGAGATTGAAAGGTTTCATGCGCATTCTCAACGCTCAAGGTCAGGAGATGAATTACAGCATTAACGGTGCGCTTCCTTCGAGGGTAATTCGTGTTGCTGTTCCTGTGCAAAAAACTTCGTCGCGGCAGAGATTTACGGTTCATATTGCGGCTGGGCTCAAATCAGGCGAGGGAGATATGGGCATCGAGAATGACATTAATGAAAATGTCGTGCTGGATCCCGTCTTGATGGTTCAGAATTTGTACGCCGGCGAGAATAGAATTACAGCGAGATTAAATTTTGGCGTTGACCCGGCGACTATAAAGAGTTTCGTAACGATTGAGCCTTCTGTAGGCGACGTAAAGTTTGAATCAGACTGGACGGACGAGAATTTTATTATGCGTTCAAACAATTTCAAGCCTCGCGACAGGTTCGTAATCACGTTCAGAAAAGGTTTCCCGTCAAAAAGCGGATTAGTCCTCAAGGAAGATTACAAGCAGGCAATAATTATGCCCGACTTGAATACTGAGGTAAAACTTCCGGCAGCAGGAACGTATTTAGCTCCATTAGAGAAAGGATTAATCCCGATTGAGCTTCTCAACGTGAAAAATCTCAAACTCGATTTGTGGCGTATGTATGAGAATAATATCCCTCATATAGTCCGTGAAGAATATGATTACTTCAACCGTGATATTTCAAAGCGCGTTTTCACAAAGGAAATGCCGTTAAGTCTCCCGTTGAATGAACGCGTGAGAAGGAGCATTCCTCTTGAGGAGATGACGAAGGGCCAGAAGGGATTATTCCTGCTGACAGCTCGCGACACCGAACAGGACAGCTGGGAAGAAGCCGAACAGATGATTAACCTTAGCGACATCGGCGCAACTGCAAGGCTCTGGGAAGACGCAATTTTAATTTGGGCAAATACTCTCACGACGGCGCGGGGAATTAACGAAGCTGACGTGAAAATTTACTCGGACAAGAAACAAATTCTCGCACAAGGCAAGACCAACAACGGCGGAATTTTCTACTATGAGCTTCCAAAGGGGCAGACTTGGGACAAGGATAATCAACCCGATGTTGCCGTAATCAAATCAGGTTCAGGCGACAGCGCGGATATTACATTCGTTCAGCTCACGCGCAACCTGCTCAATCGTGAAGTTTTCGACACTTCCGGGCGTGATTGGCTGAAGTCCGGCTATGACGCTGTAATTTTCTCTCCTCGCGACATTTACAGGACTGGTGAGAATGCGGCGTTTAAGTTCATCGTGAGGAATTTTGACGTAACAACGCCTGAAGCATTCCCCGTGTTGTTCATCGTTCGTGATACGCTCGGCAGAAAAGTCAAGCAGGAAACTATAACCCTTAACGCTAAAGGAAGCGCGGTTGCTAATTTAAGTCTTCCGGCCAACGCGTTAACGGGATTATGGACGGCCGCAGTAGCAATTCCCGGCAACGAAGCTAAACCGATGGCATCTTACAAGTTCCACGTTGAAGATTTCGCCCCGCCTCGCATCGAAGTAAAACTGAACTCGTACAGAAAGTTTTTAATTCACAACGACACTTTCACAGCTGATATTTACGCCCGATGGTTATTCGGAGTTGACGGTGCAGGACTTGACTACAAAACTTCATGGACAGCAAGACAGGGTGAATTTGTCCCGACACAAGACAGATGGAAGGGATATTCATTCGGGGATCCGTCAAGAAAATTCACGTTCACAGAAGGCGAACTCGACGAGGGAAAACTCGACAACTTCGGAGCTGGTCATGCTAACTTCAAACTTGAAGAGGACTGGCAGGCACCGACGGTTATCAACGTAACTCTTCGCACCGAAGTAATGGAGGACGGAGGCCGCTGGGTTGCAAACTCAATTACTCGCCCGTATTTCTCAGCACCTTATTTACTGGGAATTGCTCCGGTCAGTGAGAAATTAAGTGTGAGAAATAATTTGACGTTTAGAGTTGTCGGAATTACGCCTGATGAGGAACCCGCACAAACAGGAGAGCTCACGGCTTCACTCTGCAGAGTTACATGGAACTACAACATGATCGAGATTGACGGACGCAAACGCTGGCAGAGCACGGAAGAGTTAGTTGACGTTGATGAAAAGACTTTGACGCTGAGAAACGGCATCGGAGAAGTTACGTTCAGGCCGGAATCTTACGGAGTTTACATAGTCCGAGTTTCTGACGCTGACGACAACGCGCGTGCTGTGTACAGATTTTACGCTGACGATCCGGAATATGCGGGCTCAGGCTCACAGTTGATTGACCGTATCGAAATGTCAACGGAAAAAGAGTTTTACAGGCTCGGTGAGACGGCAAAAATCAAAGTCAAGGCTCCGTTTGAGGGCTTAATGATGGTAACTGTTGAAGGAGCAAACTCGATTACGCGCAAAATTCAGCAGGTTCACGAGAGCGATTTAACGTTCGATATTCCCGTTACTCAGGACATGAGACCTAATGTATGGGTTACGGCTTGGCTTATTCGTCCGGTTGACGACAGCGACGCTAAAATGTGGGCATCTCACCGCGCAATTGGAATGACGAGGATTAAGACGGATTTATCGGATTACAACATCAACGTGGGATTAAGCGTTCCCAAGAAGATTGAGCCGGCCTCGAAACTTCCTGTTACGATTACGCTTAAGGGAAGCAGCGCGAACATCTCAAAGAATGCCGACGTTGCTATAGCTCTCGTTGACGACGGAGTTTTAGGCTTGACACACTATAAAGTTCCGGACTTGCTAAATCACTTCTGGGGCTTGAAAAAGTTAAACTCTCAGGGCTTCGACATTTACGATCAGTTAGTGCCGGTTGAAGACAGAACTACAGAACAGCTTCATCCGGGCGGCGACGAGGCTATGGGTGCGCTTGCGCTTGACGGAACAGTTCAGCGCTTCAAGATACTTTCACTCTTTGAGGGCGTAATTTATCCTGATGAACGCGGCATGTTAAAAGTAGACTTGGATATTCCGGAGTTCAGCGGACGAGGAAGATTATTTGCGGTTGCTGCGTCTGGACGTAACTTTGGAAGCGGCGAGACGACGATTGAGATTGCGCGCGACATCGTAACTGAGACGGGACTTCCGAGATTTGCGGCACCTGGCGACAGTTTCACAATCCCGACTTCAGTCTTCAACACTTCAAATGAAAATCGCGACGTGAAAATTAATCTTGTTCCTGAGGGCTTAATGTTAAGTGAGAGTTTTGCTGACTTGAAGATTTCGGCGGGAGCTAAAGCCTCGTTCACGACGACAGCGCGAGCACTCGGAGGAAGCAATAAAGCCGTCTTGAAAGTTGTAACGTCATGGAACGAACACGGACAAGAGAAATCATACACTCAGGAGATAGAGTTACCCGTACGTTCAGCGTGGCCAAATATCACGGTTGGAGGCTCAGGAGTTTTCGAGAACGGGACAACGAGGCTTGATTTACCGTTAAATAACTTCGACGGCGATATTTCCGGAACTCTCACGCTTGCAGACACTCCGGCTGTGAACTTAACGCGCGCTGTGAGCTTCCTTAACAGTTATCCTCATGGATGCCTTGAACAGACAATATCCAGAGCGTGGCCGTTCTTAATTCTCCCGGATGCAGTCGCTGAACTCGACCCGTTAATCACGACCGACGAGGCAATCCGTGAACGAACAGAGGGAGCAATTACACGTATTCAGGCTATGCAGTTGTACGACGGCTCATTTGCGATGTGGCCGGGCAATAACGTAACGTTTGAATGGGGAAGCGTTTATGCGGCTCATTTCTTACTCAACGCGAGAAATGTCGGCGTGAATTTCCCCGAAGAGATGTTAACCGGAGCTTTGAACTGGATACGTCAATTCTTAGCTTCAATGCCTATGTATGAGACGACTGACGACGAGCGCGACGACTTGACTACGAAGGCTTATGCTGTTTACGTTCTGGCTTTGAACGGCGAGAGACCTTTAGGCTGGATTGAATACTTGCGCGAAAACTCGGCCAATTTGAGACAGTCAGGGCATATTTACCTTGCTGGAGCTCAGGCGATAATCGACGGACGAGCTGATGCCTTGAAGGACGTAACGGCGGGCAGATCTGCGGGATATTCCGGCAGAACGTTAGAGAGCGTAACGAGAAACACGGCGGCTTTGTTATCGATGTGGCTTGATGTTGAGCCTCAGGCCCCCGAAGTTACGGAGCTTGCGCAGAGACTTGTGAAACTCGGCGATAATGGCGAATGGTTCAGCACTCAGGACAACGCGGCATCGATTACGGCTTTAGCAAGATATAATGTTGAGGCGGCAGGAGCGAAGAGCGATATTCAAGCGCGTGTAACGACGGAGACCAGCGACCGGCCAATCCTGACGTACTCAAGCAGCAACGGAACGGCAAGCGTTAATGTCGGTGAGCTTCCGAAGAACGCGGCACTCATGATTGAAGCTGAAGGCAACGGGCAGGGCTGTTATTCATGGAGCATTACGGGTTTCCCGAAGTCTCAGCCTAAAGCGGAGCGACGCAACGTTAATATCGAGTGCGTTTACTTCGACGAAAAAGGGAACTCCATTAATCTCAATCAGCCGATCGAACACGGCAAAATTATTCAGGTCATCTTGAGCGTTAAGCCATCTATGCTGATTAACAACCTCGCGTTGACTTATTTATTGCCGGCAGGATTTGAGCTTGAAAATCCGAGACTTGACGACGGAGCCAATGACACAGGCGGCTACGGAGTTGTGAATGACATTCGCGACGACAGATTAGTGTTGTTCTTCGACAGGTTAAACGGGGAGCGCTCATACGGCTTCAAGATGAGGGCAGTAACTCGCGGGACGTTCAAAGTTCCTCAGATTAGCGCGTACGGAATGTATGATGCCTCTGTGAGATTTACGGGGAACGTTCAGCCTGATATTACGATTAAGTAAGCAAAAAAAGAATTAACCCCTCTGGTCATTGGCCGGAGGGGCTTTTTGTTATTTGCGAATTGTGATTGTGAAAGTTTTTGTGTCAACGCCTAAATCGTTTGATAAGTAGACAGTAACAGGATAAGCGCCGTCGTTCAAGCTGTGAGCTGAATAAATCTCTCCAACTTGGGCGTTCCAAGCTAAACCGCTGTCGCCAATCTCATACTCGCTAGTTTCGTCAACATCTTCACCGTCGTAAACTAACCGCCAAGAATAAGGCTGTTTCGTCGCCGTCGGAACTTTGAACCTGAAAAGTCTTCCCACGCGTCCCGTTAATTTCGTCTCGTCAATATCGCCAATCTTCGGAGCGTCCTTAAGCTGGAGTGTCAACCATCCTTTGGAAGTTCCGGAAGCGTTCGATGCCGTAACGTTCAGCGAGTAATTTTTCATGTCGGCCGGATTCGTAATGTTGAGAGTTCCCGTTAATCTTCCATTGTCGAGCGTCAAGCCTTCGGGAATTTTGCCGCTTACAGTGAACTCCACAGGGAACTTGGGGCTTTCTGAGCTGGTTAAATAATTTCTGAGGTCAATATTGACTTCTTGACCGTTGCGAAGTGAGACAGGCTCAGTGAAATTGAGAAGAGGCGCGTTGCTGAAGAATAACGTGTGAACGCTTGACTGAGTTTTTCCGGCAATGTTCGATGCAACCGCGTAAAATCTCAGGTCATCGCTTCCGTTCGGAGTTCCTGAGATATTCCCATTTTCAGCGAAAGTGAGACCGCCGAACTCCTTTATTGCCGAGTTGTCATCAGCCTTGAAGAATTCCCATGTGATTGGCTTGCTTCCATCTGATGCCCTGAAACGTGCCGAGAAATTCCTGCCGTTGACAAGGTTATATTCCTGCCATGATTTTTTAGCCGTGAATACTTCGATTTTATCAGGAGCATTCTTGACGTTAATAACTAAATCCGTGCTTGCTGGGCCTGAATAAGCGTTTGAGGCGATGAGTTTCACACGAATTTTCTCGTTGTCAGCTGAGATTTTGCCGGTTATAAGTTTGCGTTCAGCGTCATAAATTAATCCTGCGTTTTTCGCCGCGTCGTCAATGTCAATCTTCAACGGTTTAGTTCCTAAGAAATTTACACTTCCCAAGTCAAGCGAAAATTCCTGATTCTTCATCACCGTATAGCTTCGTGCGAAGTTCTCAGGGAATTTAATTCTCGCGCCCGACGTTCCAGTCTTAAGCACAAAATCTTTCGTGTCAGAGCCGACAGAGTTTCTCGCGGTCAACGTAAACTGAAATTCTCCGGCCTCTTCGGTCGTTCCAGCTAAGACGTGATAAGTCTTTCCCTTTGCGTTCGTCTCGGTCGTGATAGTAATTCCTTCCGGCAAATCTCCCGAAATTTCCCAGTTCACCGGCTCACTGCCATTATTAAGCTCTATCCTCTGTGAATACTTTTTCCCGGAGCCAGCCTGAGCTTCAGCGATTGTGTCAGTCTTGATTAACGGCGCATGTAATACGTTCCCCGTGAAAGTTATTGAAGCCGTCGAGCCGTCAACGTCCTTTGCAGTTATCGTTACGCTGAACTCGCTTGAGCTTATCGGAGCTTTTACGAGTGAAGCCGACGAAAATTTTACGCTCTCTCCTCGCTTAGTGTCGAACTCAAGGCCCGGATTTCTCCCTGTGAATTTTCTTGACCACCGAATTTTTGAGGCATCCTGAGCTTGATAATCCCATGCTTTAAGATTAATCGTTAATGGAGCTCCTGATGCCATATCCCCTAAAGTTTCGTTCTTGTCCGCAGAAATCGTAATTGCCTGTGAAGCCGACGCTAACGCTAACAACATCACGAGCATCAATGAAATTTTCCGTGTCAAAATTGATAAAGCCTCCTGTGTGAGAATAATATTGCATTATCAATTTCGGCCTTGACATAACAATTTTTAAGCTATCCCGCCGGTTCTGGATATTATTACGACTTTCAACGGAATATTTTTTCCGCTTAATTTCAAAGCCTCTTCGGTCATTCTAACTAGTCCTCCGCAACATGGAACCTCCATTCTGAGAAGAGTAATGCTGTGAATGTCATTTAATGCGAAAATCTGCGAGAGTTTCTCAGCGTAATTAACTCCGTCTAACTTTGGGCACGCAATCAGAGTAACTTTATCCCTCATGAAGTCAGCGTGAATATTCGCGTAGGCATAAGCTGTACAGTCAGCGGCTATAAGTAAATCGGCTCCGTCAAAAAATTCTGCCTGAACCGGAACAAGTTTAACCTGAACCGGCCATTGTGATAAACATGATTGAACTTTGACGTTGACGGGATTATTTTCCCTGACGAAATGCATTACGCCCTTGCCGGGACATTGTGAGTGTTTTGCTCGTTCAACAGCCTCTTTGTCGTAAGCTGGAGCCTCACGCTCTATGAAAGTTATTGCTCCTGTTGGACATTCCGGCAGACAATCACCGAAGCCGTCGCAGAAGTTTTCACGCGTCAATTTTGCTTTGCCGTCGATGATGTCAATTGCTCCCTCATGACAGGCCCGCGTACATAAGCCGCATCCGTTGCATTTTGCTTCGTCGATGTTGATAATCTTTCGTATCATAAAATTTTTCCCCCCTGAAATCTTTTACGAGCAAATTATAGTTCAAGAAGGTAAAATTTCCGTGTGATTTGCAACGTATCATAACCCGACACGGATTAAAGGTATCGCGTTAATCACGGGTTCTTCGTAGGGATGAACTTTTTTCACGGCTGAAATTATCTCGTCGACGCTGTCAAGTTTGCACGTAACTTCAACTTTCAACTCGTCCTCAATGCTGATTTGTCCCTGCTCTCCGTGATAAGGATTAGTCCCGGCAAGAGGCCGCCAAGTTCCTTTTACGCGAGAATACGACAGACAGCAATCATAATTCCCGATATGTCCAGCATCACAATCACATAAAACTTTCTGTAAGACTTGCAAATGACTTTCAGGTATGAATATTTCTAGTTTGCAATAGTCAGTCATAATAATTGCGTGTAAAATGGCGGTGAAGGCTTGAAAAAAATCTGCATCACAACAAGTCATCCTCACGACATAAAATTTTCTTGCTCGTCATAATAACTTACGTATAAACTGGCACATAAGGCTTAAGAAAATCTTCATCATGACAAGTCAGCCCACGAGATAAAATTTGCTTGCTCATCATAATAATTGCGTGTAAACCGACATTGAAGGCTTAAAGAAAACTGCATCACAACAAGTCAGCCCACGAGATAAAATTTGCTTGCTCATCATAATAACTGCGTATAAACCGGCCCGGAAGGTTTCAAGAAACTCCGCATCAAGACGAGTTCGCTGCATTCCCATGAGAAATTTTTTATCGTGCCGAGCTTTCTGATTAATTCTTCGGACAAATACGAGTTCTTTAACCTTGCAAGCGTCAAATGAGCCTTGAATTTCTTATCGTCGCGCTCAATTTCAGCCTCATCATGTAAAACGTCATTAACTTTTCTCGCTAATTGGCCGAGCTCCTTAGCTCCTTTATCGCCAGCAAGCCAGATTACACGCGGAGTGTTCAAGTTTGGGAATGCTCCGATGTATGATAACTCTATCGTGAACGGGTCAAAAAATTTCAGCGGCTCCAGAGAAGTCTTGACCTGCTCCAGAGTTTCACGCTCAATCTCACCCAGAAATTTTAACGTAATATGAAACTGTTCACGTCGAACCCAGCGGATATTAGCGAGGGGCCTTAACTCAGCAAGAAAATTTTCAAGCTCATCTGCGACACTTCCAGGAACTTTTATTGCAACGAACGAACGTATTAATTCAGACATTGTTCACCATTCGGATAAAAAATTTTGTGAGTTCATCAGCGACATTTTTTACAGCCACAAACGAACGAATTTATAAATATTTCACCATCTCGGATTTGTCTTTACGCAGAGCATGACGATCTGATGGGGCGGCATCTTCAGCGGGATAACCTATCGGAAACAAAGCGACTAAGTCATAATCCTTCATCTCAGGGAAAAACTCCTTGACTTTCGGCTCATCGAAAAATCCTACCCATGTTGAGCCTAAACCCTCAGCGTGGATTGCAAGCATCAAGTGTGTAGCTATTATGCTCGCGTCAACGTCCTCAAAGTTGCGATTATCCGACGGACGAACAAACGCGCCTTCTGTTGTTCCGCCGACTGCAAGAATTACTTTCACGTTTTCCGTCCATTTGAAGGGAGTTGCTGATTTAATTTTCGCTAATGCATCTTCACTCTTGATTACCCAGATTTTTACGGGCTGAACGTTTTTCGCTGTTGGAGCTGAAATTCCGGCCTGTAAAATTCTGTCGAGTTTCTCATCCTCTACGGGCTTATCAGCAAATTTTCGGCATGAATACCTGTTTTTTACGACATCAAAAAATTCCATAGTGATAAAATTCCTCCTGATGATAAAAAATTAACCCGGCCAATTTCGACCGGGCTTTGTTCCCTGAAAATTTATTCTTCGCCCCAGTTTGTTCCCTTGAAGGCTTCGGCGAACGGATTATACGACAAACCTTCCTCGTCGTCCTCATATCCTGCTGTCTCTTTGACGGATTTACCACGATTACGGCCGCGACGATCACGCTTCTCCGGCTTCTGCTGTTCCGGCTTCTCTTCCTGCTGAACAACCGGCTCCGGCTCTGGTTCAGGCTCAAGAGCACTAAGCGATAAACGCATTCTTCTATCCGCAGGGTTGACCTCAAGCACTCTCGCCGTAACTTCCTCACCCTCTTTAAGGACATCTCCGGGCTTCTCGACGCGCTTACGTGAAAGCTGGGAAATGTGGATTAATCCCTCAACACCAGGCTCAACCTCAACGAATGCTCCGAAGTCCGCAAGCCTTACGACCTTAACAGGAATATCCGAACCAGTCAGATAACGTTTGTCAATGTCAGCCCAAGGATCATGAAGCTGTTTGCAGCCTAAGCTGATGCGGCGTTTCTCGGTGTCAACTTCAAGCACGAGAACTTCAAGCTCCTGGCCCTTTTTGAGAACATCGCGCGGCTTCTTAATTCTTGCCCACGTAATATCTCCGACATGAACAAGGCCTTCAATTCCGGGCTCAAGCTCAACAAACGCGCCAAACTCGGTTAAATTCGTAACTGTTCCGGTAATCCTGTCGTTGACGTGAATCCTCTCGGTAATCGTGTCCCAAGGATCTCCCGTAACCTGCTTAATGCTGAGGGAAATTCTATCCTTCTCGCGCTTGGTTGCCTTGTCGGTCTCCTTCTCGAAGCCGATAACTTTTACCATGACTTTATCGCCTTTTTTGAACATGTCGCGGATCTTCACGTTGCGTTTCCATGTAAGCTCCGTAACATGAACAAGTCCGTCCATCTCGCCGAGATTTACGAAAACTCCGAAATCCGTAACGCTGGAAACTTCGCCTTCGATTACATCGCCTTCATGGACACGCTCAAAGAATTTTGCTCTCTTCTCATTCTCGGCCTCTTCAAGAAGCGCACGGCGTGAGAAAACTAAACGATGACTGCGCTTGTTGTGGTCGATAACTTTTACTTTCAGCGTCTGGCCTACGTAATTCTGAGGATTTGCTCCACGTCCGGCCATCGTTAAATGCGAAATCGGAATAAACCCGCTTAATCCACACAGCTCGCACATCAAGCCGCCTTTTACTCTGCTCATTCCGCGAACATTGACAACATCACTCTTGGCAATTTCGCCTTCCATTACTGCCCAGCGTTTGTCGACTTCATTACGCCATCTGCTGAGAGTTAACTGTGCTTCTTCACCGTCGCGAATGTTCGTAATCTCGACTTCGATAGTGTCGCCGACTTTCGGTTCCGGTTCAGTCTCAATGAGCATATGATTTGTGTACTCTTTGACCGGCAATAAACCTTCGCACTTAAAGCCGACGTTGACGAGCCAGCCAGCTTCATTTTTACCGACTACCGTACCTGTAACAATCTGGCCTTTGTGAAGCCTTCCTGTTGTGCCGTATTGCTCGAGTAATTCCTTCATTGTTTCAGGCTCGGAACTTGCTTCCTGCTGAACGGGTGCCGCTTCCTGAGAAACGGGCTGTGTTTCCTGCGCTGCGTCCTGTGTGTTTTCCTGACGCTCAATAACTTCATCCATGATAAATGGATACCCCCTTAACTTCCTTGTAATTCCGCAATATTAATTTTTGCTCTATCGATAAGCCACTCAGGTGTACTTGCACCCGCAGCAATACCAATCGTTTTTTTATCGCTAAACCAGTTAATATTTTCCGTAATTTCCTTCTCTTCCTCTACCCATAAGACACTTACGCCCTCAGCTTGAATAATATCCCTGAGTTTTGCAGTGTTCGCGCTTGCTCTTCCGCCGATTAGGACTACGCCGTCGACGTTATGATTGCGAACTAATTCACGCACAGCCTCCTGACGTTCAGCCGTAGCCTTGCAGATTGTGTTGCATACGTGAAGTTCCGATGTCTTACGCGTCAAAATCCCCGCAACCTTCGATAATCTCTCTTCTCTTTGCGTTGTCTGTGAAATTAATGCTATTCGCGTGTGTCTTGAAACTTTTTCGGCCTCTTCTTCATTCGCGACGACTTCAGAATTTCCATGTGAACCTTGAGCTTTTTTCACGGAGATATTACCTTCAACGCTACCTGAACTATCATCGCAATGTGAAAAATTTGCGTTCGCGTCGTGAGCTGCTTCCGCGAAAACATTATGCTCAATGTCGGCTGAATTATTACCGGCGGACGGGACAGCATGATAATTTTTCGTGTTCTCGTCCTGGTTACCTGAATTATTATCACAAACAATATGCCCTAAGATGCCTTTAATTTCCGGATGATTTTTGTCGCCGAGTAACACAATGTAATAATTCTCGCGTGAAAGTCTTGCGGCCATGTCCTGAGCTTTTTTCACGAACGGGCAAGTCATATCCTCAACGTCAATATTTCGGGCTTTCAGCTTCTCGATGACGCTTAAAGGTTCACCGTGAGCGCGTATCAAAACTTTTGCTCCTGAAGGAATTTCGCTCTCGTCTTCAGCCACACGCAAACCCAGAGCTTCAAGCCTTGAGACCTCCTGAGGATTATGAATAGGCAAGCCGATTGTCCAGACCTCAGGATTATTCTTGAGGGCCTCAGATATTGCGTTGACAGCACGCTTCACTCCAAAACAAAATCCGGCATGTTCAGCCATAATTATTTTCATTCTGAAGCCTTCTTTATCGTGATGTTATACAATGATTTATTCTCCTCATGAAATCCCAAAATTAGAGCTTCAAGATGTGAACTTATCGGGAAAATATCAGCCGTTATCGTCATGCTGATGTGTCCTCTGTTGTTTTGTTTAAGTGTGTAATTATCGTATTTATGATTTCTTCCTCGTGATTGGATTCTGACATATCAAACCAGACTGCCGGCGAAAATTTCTTGAACCATGTCTGCTGTCGTCTACAAAATGCTTTAGTTCGCGATATTGCGTTCGTTAAAGCCTCATCAAGCGTTAATTTCCCCCTGTGATAGTCGATTAACTCACGATAGCCCAAGCCCTTTAACGGATTAAAGCGTTCATCAAAGCCGTGTTTCATGAGCCAGTCAACTTCTTCGGGAAAACCTGAAGAAAATTCCTGTTCAAGCCGTATCTCTATTCTACTGAACAATTCTTCCCTTGAACGAGCCAGGCCAATATACAGCACATCAAAGCCGTAATCCCTTTTCGTTCCCTCGCTGAAAATCTGTGAAGGAGCTTTACCCGTCAAGTCCCAAATTTCAAGCGCACGCGTAACACGCTGAACATCATTCTTATGCAATTTTTCTGCCGTCGCCGGATCAACTTCTGCAAGCCTCATGTGAAGTAATTCTGCTCCCTGAGAGTTTGCGAGAGTTTCGTATTTTTCGCGAACGTCGGAATCCGAAGGCAAATCGGAGTTCAACGAAGCATGAAACAACGCGTTATAGTAAAATGGTGTTCCGCCGACGAACAACGGAATTTTTTTACGTGCATAAATTCTTGAAGCAGCTTGTGAGGTTTTTTCGGCGAAGTCTGAAACTGTAAATTTCTCATCCGGGTCGGCAATGTCTATCATGTGATGAGGGATTTCATGACGAAGTGAAGGCGAAACTTTATCAGTACCCACGTTCATATAGCGATAAACTTGACGTGAGTCAACCGAAATAATTTCAGCATTCAACTTTTCAGCGATTGACAAACTGAGGGCTGTTTTCCCTACGGCTGTCGCTCCAATTAAAGCAACCACAGGCTGCCGGTTCATGAAAATCTCTAACGACCTCGTTTAATAACAACAATTTAGTTTTAAGACGAATAAAAAGTGCTAGCTATTATAACACATATTAAAATTTTGCAAGCATAATTTATTCAAAAATTCTCCCTTTGTTTCTCCTGTAAGTCCTCGTCCACGTAAACAACGGGTATATTTTGCTGACTTAGAATAATTTTAACTTTTGACGCTTATTTTCACAGCCTATTTCTTTAGCAAGTTATCACCTAGAGTAAACAACGAATATATTTTATTGGCTCAGAATACATGTAACTTTGGGTTCTCATATTTCCCGGCCCGTTTCTTCAACAAGCTCTCAAGCAATGCAAACAACGAGTATATTTTGTGAACTTAGAATACACTTAACTTTTGACGCTTATTTTCACAGAATATTTCTTTAACAACGACTATATTTCGCCGGCTGAGAATACATGTGCATTTACCTAACATAAATTATAATCACACACATTCACAGAGTATAATAACTCAAAAAATTTTCGTTCGGAAGGAGCGCGGCTTCAATGGCTGTAAAAAAATATCCTCCGCTAGATCTTGTTGCGCCTGTAGTCTTCGTGATAATTTTTATTGTTACGCTGATATTTTCACGTTTTGAGCCTCATGTTGAGGAAGTTGACCGCAATTACGTGAGGGAACATGCGGCTATGCCCGGTTACATTCTTGTTGATGCCCGTCCGGAAGAACAATATTACGGGAAATCTCCACGTCCCGGCATTCCTGGAGGACATATTCCCGGAGCTGTAAGTTTTCCGCTTACTGATTTGAATATTCGGGCGGCAGCGGCAGCACTTGCTCAGTCGGGAATTACGAAGGACAAGACGATAATAGTTTACTGCAACACAGGAGTTTTGTCGGGAAGATTTGCGGATAGCCTTGTTAGACGTTTCAATTTCAGTGCTTCGATGATTAAGAACTACAGAGGGAGCACGGTTGACTGGGTTTTAGGCAGGGGAAATATTTTACTGCCGCTGGACCATGAGACGGGATTTTTGGATAATGAAACTTGGGGAAAATAGAAAACGTTAATATTTTTGTGATAATTTTTTCAGGAGATGATTATTAATTGACTGTACCAATTTTAGATTTAAAACGTTCATTCGGAGATATTAAGCCGGAAGTATTTTCGGCACTCGAAAGGATATTTGACGCTCAAAGTTTTATTCTTGGCTCAGAAGTTCGTAACTTTGAGGCTCACTGTGAGAAATATTTGGAGCTTCCGGAGAACTCGGCTATAGGTTGTGCGTCCGGGACTGATGCTTTGCTTCTTGCTTTAATGTCGCTTGATGTAAAACCCGGCGATGAAGTTATCACGACACCGTTCACGTTCTTCGCAACTTCGGGAACAATCGCGAGGCTTGGAGCTGTGCCGGTATTCGCTGACATTGAGCCTAAGACTTACAATATCAATCTCGACCAGGCCATTAGCAAAATTACAAGCAGAACGAAAGTATTTTTGCCGGTTCACCTTTTCGGCCAAATGTCCCCAATTGAAGAAGTAATTGATAAATTTCATGACAAGGGAATAAAAATCGTCGAGGACTCCGCACAGGCATTTGGAGCTTGCAGGATAATTCATGACTCGGCTTTAAACTCAGGAATAAGTGAACATTCACGTCAAGTGTCAGAAGCAAGCAAGAACTTAACGCCAACTTCCCAAGTAGGCGATAATTCAGCTCAAGCATCGGAAGCGGACAAGACGAGGAAAATTTTACGTGCTGGAACTGTCGGAGATGTCGGGTGTTATTCGTTCTTCCCCACGAAAAATTTAGGCGGATGCGGCGATGGCGGAATGGTCGTAACGAAGGATGAGAAACTTGCTGAGAGATTAAGGCGGCTTCGAGTTCACGGTTCAGGGAAAACGTATTATCACGACGAAATCGGAATTAACAGCAGACTTGATGCAATTCAGGCGGCAATTCTGGATATAAAGTTAAAGCATCTTGAGGCATGGAACGCTGAACGAAGGAAGATTGCGGATTTCTACAAGCTGTTAATCAAGACGAATAACTTGCAGGAATTTATCACGGCTCCGGTTGAGCTTGACGGGAATTATCACATTTATCATCAATACGTCGTTCGTGTCAAAGAGAAACGTGATGAGTTAATGACGTGGCTTGAGGAACAGGGATTTTCAGCGCGTGTGTATTATCCGTTGTCGTTGCATCTTCAGCCGTGCTTTAAGTATTTAGGCTATAAGGCTGGGGATTTTTCGGAGAGCGAAAAGTTGTCGCGTGAGGCTCTTGCGCTTCCTGTTTTTCCGGGACTGACTGAGGACGAACAGACGAAATTGATTGAAAGTGTCGCAAAGTTTTTCAGGGTGTAACAAAATTTTTCCCGGTGTCTGAGTGATGCCGGGATTTAATTTATAATGCGGAGGAGGGGACTTGAACCCCTACGTCAGCAACATCAGATCCTAAGTCTGACGCGTCTACCAATTCCGCCACCCCCGCAAGGTCTCAATATTTTATCACGCTAAAGCCTCAGCCGGTACCTCCATAGGATAATTGCCGTCGAAACACGCTTTGCAGTAAACATCTTCACCGCAGACTTCACGCAAACTTTCAAGGCTCAAATAAGTTACGCTGTCGGCTCCCATGTATTCGCAAATTTCTTCTGGGGATTTCTGGTTAGCG
>JAFTCP010000162.1 GCA_017454625.1 Synergistaceae bacterium | reverse complement strand
AAGATTTCTTCAGCCGGAACGTCCATAGCTTTTGCCTGGTCAGCTAAAACTATCTCGCTGATTTTATTTTCGCCTGAAGCCTTCACAATTTCATCTATCGAATCATATTGAAGCATTTTCTTCATAACCTCCTAGCTTGCGGTTAAGCACATGCTGACGCGGCGAAGTCGACTGTTAATTTGTGTGCAAAAAATTCTTGATGCATTTTTTCACCTCAAAAATATAACGTGTTCTATTTTTCTGCCAATTTTATATTGCACGGATTAACAGCGCGTTGATGACGTTCGTTAAGCCCCTGATGTCTTCGGTCATTCCGGGTTCAGGCTGGCCGTCAATTTCAATCGTCATTAAGGCTTCGCCGCCGCGTTCTTTACGTGAAAGATGGAAATTCGAGATATTGACGTGAGAATATTTCAGCCTCATCAACGCCGTAACGTCCGCGATAACTCCGGGTTTGTCCCAGTGAAGAACTAGGATTGTATTATTTTCTCCGGTGAAGTCAACGCGCATTCCATTCACCAAGTCAACGCGTATATTCCCCCCGCCTATGCTCGCGCCCTCAACGGTTCCTTCTGTGCCGTCGTCGAGAGTGAAGCAAATTCTTGCTGTGTTCGGATGAGCTCCGGGAATGTCCTGCTCAATAAATTTATAGTCAATCCCCTCATTCTTCGCAATTTCGAGAGCGTCGCGAATTTCCTCGCTGTAGCTGTGATAGCCCATAACTCCGGCCAATAAAGCGCGATCCGTTCCGTGTCCTCTGTAAGTCCTCGCGAATGAACCCGATAAAACTATTTCGAGCTTAGCGGGCTTCTTGCCATCCATAACTTTATTTGCAACCCGCCCAAGTCGAACCGCTCCGGCTGTATGCGAACTTGACGGCCCAATCATGATAGGCCCGATTATATCAAATACGTTCATAATTTCTCCCTTCTGAATAAAACGAGACCCGAAAATTTCACTCTTCAGGTCTCTGCTAACATTTACGCCTTAATCCACCGTGTATAAATTGCGTCTACGATAGTTCCGATTGCGTTATCACCTGAGACGTTACAAGCTGTACCGAAGCTGTCCTGAGTGATGTACAATGCTACCATGATTGCGCAGATTGGCCCGTTCGGATCTCCGGCTTCGGTTCCGAATATCATGTATAAGAACGGTAGCGCCGTCATGATTGAACCGCCTGGAGCACCAGGAGAAGCGACCATTGCAACGCCGAGCGTCATTATGAACGGAACAACGGTAGCGAGACTAATCGGAAGATTATTCATCATGCAGACGGCCGTAGCACACGCCGTAATCGTAATCATTGAACCGCACATGTGAATATTCGCGCAAAGTGGGACTACAAAGTTGCGAATTTCCGGGCTTATTCCGTCGTGTTCGGCGCATTTGAGGTTTACGGGGATTGTTGCGGCTGAAGACTGAGTGCCTAAAGCTGTTGCGTAACCGGGAATTTGATTAATGATTAATTTGATGGGATTTTTCCCGCTGACAGCTCCGGCGACGAAGAACTGAATTACGATGTAGCATAAATGCATAGCGATTACGACCAAGAAAACTTTCCATAAGATGCCCAAAATCGTAAAAGTTTTTCCCGAATAAGTCATATCAACGAAAGTTCCGCAGATGTAAAGAGGCAAAAACGGCACGATTACGTGATTTAAGACTTTATCGATAATCCCCGAAAAATCCTTCATGCCGTTGTAAAGCGACATTCCGATTTCTTTACCCTTCATCGCTGAGAGACAAAGCCCAAGCATGAAAGCCATCACGACAGCCGAGAGCGTATCGAGTAACGGCGGAATTGCGAGCGAGAAATAACTTGCGACGGACTTATCGGCTGTAGCCTGAATTTTCGCGAGAGCGTCCGGGCTCATGAAACTTGGAAAGAGAGTATCCGAGATTAAGAATGACGCGCTCCCCGCAATCAAAGTTGAACCGTAAGCCAGAATTACCGTGATGATTAATAATTTTCCGGCTCCCTGCGACAAATCAGCAATTCCCATAGTAACATAAGCCAAAATCATCAACGGAATTACGAACTTGAGGAACGTGCTGAAAATTCCCGAAGCCGTAACGACCGTGCGGCAAACCCATAACGGTAAATACATTCCGATTAGGATGCCGACGATGATAGCGATAATTAATTTTGGAACAAGTCCCATTTTCATGATAGATTTTACCCCCTAAGAAAAGTTTATGAAATTGATGAAAGTATACATGAATAAATCCAGTTTTGAACGGGCTTGAATAAGTCTTAATATTTGCAGGATTGTTAATATTTCAACGCGCAAAAAAATAACCGCCGAAGTGTTTTATGCTCCGACGGTCTGAAAATTTTTACTTCACCTGAGATTTAATCTGCTCGCGAATTCCCGTTAAGGCTTGTTCAAGTTTATCGCCTTCACGACCTCCGCCCTGAGCAAGATTTTTACGTCCTCCGCCTTTTCCGCCTAATAACGCGCAGGCTTCTTTCACGAGCGAACCGGCATTAACGCCCATATTCACGGCTTTATCGTCGGCCATTACAACGAGCTGGCATGAATTATCCTCAGTGTTAATCGACGCGAGAACTACAACGTTTGCTTCTGGTCTAGCGCGGGCTTTATCGCCGATGTCTCGTAACATATTGGCCTGAATGTCCGGGAATCTCCCGACTTGCAATAACACGCCGTTAATCTCCTCACGCTCTAAGAAGTTTTCAGAGTTATTCAGGAGTTCACGGAGTTTTACGGCTTGAATTTGGGATTTAAGCGTCTTCAAGTCGTCGATTAGGGCTTTGGCTTTGTCGTTCAGGTTGTCTTCGTCGGTGGCGAGCAAAGCTGTCATCGAGTTTCTGAGCGCGAATAACTTCTGCATAAGGACTAAAACGTTCATTCCCGTCGTCGCTAAAATTCTTCGAGTTCCTGAACCTATGCTTTCTTCACGCAAAATCTTGAAACTCCCAATGTCGCCAGTCCGTTTAACGTGTAATCCCCCGCAAAGTTCCATCGAGAAGCCCGGAACGTCAACAACTCTCACAACATCACCGTATTTCTCATCGAACAACGCTTTAGCTCCGAGTTCTTGAGCTTCCTGCTTTGAGTGTTCGGAAATATCGACTTCGACGTTGGCGAGAATTTCAGCGTTTATGATTTTCTCAGCTTCCGAAATTTCCTCATCAGTAACAGCCGAATGATGGGTAAAGTCAAACCGCAAAAACTCGCTCGTAACAAGTGAGCCCGCTTGTCTGACGTGCCGGCCTAAAACTCGTCCTAATGCCTCATGAAGTAAATGCGTCGCTGTGTGATTGCGTCTAATTGCTTGCCTTCGTTCGTTGTCGACAAAACAGATTGCTTCATCGTTGACGCTGATTTTTCCCTCAGTTTCGAGATTGACCGTGTGAACTATGATTTTCCCGTGAGGTATCGTGTTCAGGACTTTTAAGCTGAGATTGTTAATCTTGATTTCGCCAGTATCGCCAATTTCGCCGCCTCTTTCAGCATAAAAAGGTGTCGTGTCAAGAACGAGTTCAAATTCAGCCGGGCCCGTAACACTTTCAACTCTTCCGTCGGAATTAATCAACGCTAAAATTTTTCCGCTGTCAGCTGACTTTTCATAGCCTGTAAATTTCGTAGCTCCGAATTCGTTTTCAAGCTCAGTGTAAATATCTCCGGCTAAAGCGCTGCGTTTCTGTTTGCTTGAGGCTCTTGCGCGTTCTCTTTGTTCGTTCATGGCTGATTTGAAGCCGTCTTCGTCGAGCGTAAAATTCTGTTCTGATGCCATTTCACGCGTCAATTCAGGAGGAAAACCGTAAGTGTCATAGAGAGTGAAAATTACATCGCCGGGAATTTGATTAACTCCTTGAGCCTTGAGATGAGAGATTTCCTCGTCGAATAATTCCGTTCCCTGTTTGAGAGTCTTGTTGAATTTTTCCTCTTCAAGATTGATAATCTGCTCGATTACCGGCCTTTGAGTGATTAACTCGCGATAGGGATTACCCATGATGTCAATTAAGATTGGCATGTATTCATTCAGGAATAATCCATCGAAATTTAATAGTTTACCAAATCTCACAGCGCGGCGCAGTAATCTTCTCAGAACGTAACCGGGCCCGTCATTTGAGGGTAAAACTCCGTCAGCCAGCATGAAAGCGACGCTTCTGACGTGGTCAGCGATAACACGGACGGCCATATCATTTTTCGCGTCAGCACCGTAAGTTATTCCCGCTCGTTTGCACGTGTAATCAATCATCGGTGTGAATAAATCGGTCTCATAATCCGTGTCGACTTCCTGAATTACCGACGCAAGACGTTCTAATCCCATCCCAGTATCGATATTTTTATGAGGGAGAAGGGGTAAACTTCCGTCTTTTTGTCTGTCAAACTGGGTAAATACGAGGTTCCAGATTTCCATGTATCTGTCGCAGTCGCATCCAACTCCGCACGTCGGCTTGCCGCAAGAATATTTTTCTCCCCTGTCGTAATAAATCTCCGAACACGGCCCGCAAGGTCCAGTTTCACCCATGAACCAATAATTATCATCCTGGCCGAAACGGTAAATTTTACTCTCAGGAAGTCCGACTTCTTTATTCCAGACGTTAAAAGCCTCGTCATCGTCCAAATAAATTGTTGCGTATAATCTCTCAGGATCAAGGCCAATTCGCTCAGTCAAGAACTCCCAAGCCCAAGTTATAGCCTCATGCTTAAAATAGCTTCCCCATGAGAAATTGCCGAGCATCTCGAAGAACGTATGATGTCTCGCAGTTCGGCCGACGTTCTCAATGTCATTTGTCCTGACGCATTTTTGACACGTTACGACGCGCGGATATTCCGGCTCCTTAATTCCGAGATAATACGGCTTCAACGGAACCATTCCGGCAATCGTGAATAAGAGTGAGGGGTCTTCGGGCACGAGCGAGAAACTTTCAAGATGCTTCGCACCCTTCTCCTCCCAGAATTTTATAAACATTTCCCGTAATTCACGGGCTTTACGATATTGCATTATTTAATCTCCTTACTTGTTAATTTCTCTATGAACGGTTGAATTAAATCCATAGGAATTGGGAAGAAAGTCGTCGTGTTTCTCTCTCCTGAAATTTCCCGGATTGTCTGTAAATATCGAAGCTGTAACGTTACAGGTGAAGCCTCCATTTTCTTCGCCGCTTCTGAGAGTTTTTCAGCCGCCTGTAATTCTCCTTCTGCCGCTATAATTTTCGCTCTGCGTTCACGTTCAGCCTCAGCCTGTCTTGCCATTGCGCGCTTCATTCCCTCCGGAAGCTCTAACTCCTTGACTTCAACCGCGCTAACTTTAATTCCCCAAGGGTCCGTACGTTCGTCAATAATTTTCTGGAGTTCCTGATTGATTTTCTCGCGTGATGACAAAACTTCGTCGAGTTCAACCGAACCTACAACCGAGCGTAAAGTTGTCTGTGCGAGCTGGCTTGTTGCGACGATATAATTCTCGACTTCAACAACTGAACGTGCCGGGTCTAACACTCTGAAATAGACGACGGCATTAACTTTTATAGCAACGTTATCTTTCGTGATGACCTCCTGAACTGGAACGTCGAGCGTCAAAATTCTTAAGTCAACCGTTACTGACCTGTCAATGAACGGAACGATAAAGACAATTCCGGGCCCCCTGCTTCCAACGAGACGGCCTAACCTGAACAGAACTATTCTGCGGTATTCCGGGACAACTTTAATTGCCGACGACAGAATTATCAATAAAACGAAGCCGGCAACAAAAATACTTCCAATGCTTGACATAATCGAACTTGCACCGCTAATATCAATTACCATAATGTTTTTCCTCACTTTCTATTACAACCATTGCGCAGACATAATCCCCGTCGTGAGAGACTGAGAGAAAAATTTTCCCGTTCAAGCTGTCGTTAAAGCCCTCAAGTTTCCTTGAGAGTTTTATTGAAGGTTTGCCATTTTCACGGATTAACGAGAAATTATTTGCGTCCATCACGAACATTAAGGGAATTCCTGACGCTTTACAGAATGCTTCACGAGCCGCAAATCCAGCCGAATAACTCTCAAACTTTTTTGCTCCCTTAGCCTCACAGTAAGCGATTTCGTCAGGAGTGTAAATTTTCGTCCTGAAGTGTTCGGATTTTAACGCGCGCTTTATTCTGGAGATTTCGCAGATGTCTACGCCTATTCCCGCAATCATTTGAACAAATTCTTGAACTTGTCGAAAAATCCCTCTTGATTTTCGCTAACCGGAGCTTGCATCTCGTCAGCCAATGATTTTATTAGCTCTCGTTGTTTGTCGGTCAACTTCGTAGGAATTTCGATATAAACATGAGCGTATAAATCTCCTGATGAGCTCGGGAAAGTGTTTAGCTTCGGCATTCCCTTACCTTTGAGCTTCAAGACTTGACCGTGAATTGTCCCGGCAGGAACATTTACAGTCTCAATATTTCCGTCCAACGTTTTAATTTTCGCTTCAGTTCCTAAGACGGCCTGAGGATATGTGAGAGTTAAGCCCGTGTGTAAGTCAGCTCCGTCGCGCGAAAAATTCGGGTCAACTTCAACGTCGATAATCAAGTATAAATCTCCGGCAGGGCCTCCGTTAATTCCTTCTTCTCCGGCTCCGGCAATCCTCATTCTCGTTCCGCGTCCGACACCAGCAGGAATTTTCACTTCAAGTTTATGTTTTTTGCGTATCTGGCCTTTTCCCTTGCATTCGTCGCATTTGTCCTTGATGATTTTTCCCTTGCCATGACATTCCGGACACGTCGTAATACTCACGAATTGGCCGAATAAACTTTGCTGAGACTGCCTAACCTGACCTTGACCATGACAACGCGGACAAGTTTCGGCTTTAGTTCCCGGTTTCGCTCCTGTTCCGTTGCAGTGCTGGCAGTTCTCCCATTTCTGAACGTCAATATCACGGGTTATTCCCTTGAAAGCGTCGAGCAATGAGATATTAATCACCATTTCGATATCATCGCCCTGACGAGGAGCATTCGGATTAGACGAACGACGAGAAAATCCGCCGCCGAAAGCCTGAGAGAAAATATCCCCAATATCCCCGAATAAATCCGTAAATTCCATGCCGCCCATTCCGCCGCCGAACGGGTTAGAGTTAGGCCCTGTCGTTCCGAATTGGTCATAACGAGCTCGCTTCTCCGGGTCATTCAAAACTGTATAAGCCGCGTTAATCTTCTTGTATTTCTCCTCAGCTCCGGGCTCCTTGTTAATATCAGGGTGATATTGTTTCGCTAACTTTCTATAAGCCTTCTTTATGTCGTCCTGTGATGCGTCGCGTGGAACTCCTAAAATTTCGTATAAATCTTCCAAACGATAAAATTTCCTCCTTCTAAAAAATTACCCCTCCGCAGAGGGGCATAAAGATATAATCGTCTCTGCTAAAAACTAGCGTGTTGTACGTCTTCTCTGCTGAGTTGATGTTGAACGTGCCGGAGTCTCAAGTCTTCGTTTCAAATCCTGAGCTGGTTTGTAATCCGGATTAATCTCAAGCGCACGATTTACCCAATTCAAAGCGTCAGTCCTTCGGTTGTTAAGTCTGCTAGCTGATAATGCCGCCCAATAAGCCGCAAGGTAATTCACCTGAGGTTCAGCGTCGGCAGCTTCACCGTAAGCCTCTAATGCCTGAGTAATTCTGTTTGAGCTGTAACGGGTATATGCTTCTCTCTGCATTGCGATTAATTCACGTCTTCTTGCGGCAGGAAGGGGATACGTTAAAATCATCGCGGCTTCGGTTGAGTTATTCGGATCGAACGCAGGAAGTTCCTTAATGAGCGTCTCCATCTCTGCAACTTCAGCGGCTTTTCTGCTGGCTTCGGCTTCACGGTTGATTAACGCGGCTTCTCTTGCTGTCAAAGCTGAAGTGTCGGTGTCGAGCTTCTCATTTTTCGCGTTCAAGTCATTTTCTCGCGCTGTTAATTCCGTTTCTTTCTTGGCGAGTTCGGCCTCATGGTCATTAACTTTCGTCGTCGCCTCTGAAAGTTTCTGCTCCTGTTCGGTTACGGCGCTTTCACGTGATGCAACGGCTTCTTCACGGGCTTTCAGGGCTGTATCTTTCTCGTTTAATTCCGTTTCGAGGGCGTTTAATCTGTTTGTCGTGTCCTCACGTTCAGTTAATGCCGCCTCACGTTTCACTAAGTCCGCTTCTCGTGCTGTGAGTTTATCGGCTTCTTCCTTCGCTGAAATTTTCGCGTTGAGTTCAGCTTCTCTCGTTGCAAGCTCGGCTTCTCGTTTTGCTAAATCGGCTTCGCGTCCGGCTAATGCTGATGATGCTTCCGTAAATTTCTGGCTTTCTTGAGCAAATGCCATCTCTCGCCTCGCGAGCCCAGCCTCACGCGCCATAATTTCCTTTTCGCGCTCGTTAACCTGAGTTTCACGTCCAAGCAAGACCGCGTTAGTCCCGGAAATTTTTCGCCCTTCAGCGGCTAAGACTGCGGCACGTGATGCAAATTCCTTCTCGCGCTGAACTAAACTTGCTTCACGCTCGGTTAATGACGCTGAAAGTTCATCAAGTTCTGCTTCCTTCTGGTTAAGTGCGTTTTCTCGAATTACTGCGGGGTCCTGCTCTTCGGCTTCAGGAGCTTCAACGTTTTCTTCTGCAACGGCCTCTGAGTTTTCGGCGGGTACTGCTTCAGGTTCATCATCTGCCCACACAGCCGGAACAAAGCATAACGCTAACAGCATGAGCAAAGCTATTTTTCTGAACATAATAATATCCTCCCTATTGTGAATAAAATTTTTATGCCTGTAATTCTATAATAACCGTAAATTTTTCACAAACAGCCTGAATATTTCCGTGTATAATATTCTCACCGCAAGAAAAATTTTCATTATAGAGAGGGGAAATTGTTTAATCATGTTCAAGCCTCATGGCATAGTTATTCCCGTCGTAACTCCTTTTGATGACAACGGAAATTTTAAGGAGGAAGAGTACAAGAAGCTCCTGCAATATTTCATCGACAACGGCATTCACGGAGTATTTCCTTTCGGGACATCTGGAGAGTTTTACGCGTTCGATAACGGATTTTATCGTCATGTTCTGGAAGTTACGGTTGAGTACGCGCGCGGGAAAATGGATATTTACGCTGGAGCCAATCACATCACGCCTAAGGGAGCAATTGAACTCGCGAAGATTGCCGAAGACGTGAAAGTTGATGCATTGAGCGTATTAACTCCGATGTTCGTTAGTCAGACACAGGCGGAAGTCGAGACTTACTATCGCAAGATTGCCGACGCTACGAGCCTTCCGATCGTAATTTACAACAACAAGCCCAAGACTAACGTAACAGTTGCTCCTGAGACAATTCAAAAATTAGCGAAGGTGAAAAATATTATCGCCGTCAAGGACTCAACCGGAGACATGACAAACAGCGAGGAATATATCAGGTTGACACGAGACAATCCGGAGTTCTGCGTCTTAATGGGACGTGATACGCTGATTTACGCGGCTCTCTGGTACGGTGCGGCTGGAGCAATCACATCATGCGGGAATATTGCGCCGAGAATTGCTGTTGATATTTACGAGAACTTCATCAACAAAAATTATGACGCGGCTCTCGAAGCTCAGTTCAAGCTCAGCGAGTTACGAATTGCCACGAACATGGGGAGTTTCCCTGTCGTAATCAAAGAGGCCCTTAACATGATAGGCTACAACGTCGGAAAATGCGCGGAACCTATTCAGCCTTTAACGCCCGAACAGCACGCTAAACTTGAAGTTGTCATGAAGAATATCGGCCTCCTTAAGTAAGAGAGAGTTTATCCCCTTCGGTTTGGACTGAGGGGGAAATTTTTTTGCTGACGGGTTGAAACTCACGAAATCAGGCGTAAAATTTTTCGCAACTCTAAATTAGACTGGTGAAAATATGACCGATACAATTTACACAATAGGCTATTCAGGTTTTACAGTTGAAGAATTTGTTGACGCTCTCAAAGCACACGGAGTTAATTTTGTCGTCGATGTTCGGAGTAAGCCATTTTCACGTCATCACATCGAATATGACAAACCCGTAATCGCCCGTACGCTTCAAGCTCAAGGCATAAAGTATGAGAATTTCGCGCGTGAGTTCGGAGCAAGACAGGAGGACAGAAAATTTTACACACCTAATGGCTGGCTTGACTACGAGAAATTAATGCGGTCGAGACGATTTTATGACGGCGTAGTGAGAATGCTTGACAGTGATTACACTTTTGCTTTGATGTGCAAGGAGGAGAACCCAATTGACTGTCATCGGGCAATTATGGTTGCGAGAGTTTTCAATGAGATTGGCCGCGATGTAATTCACCTGATGCCTGACGGGAATAATTTTACTCAGGACGATTTGGAACATGAGCTGATGAATTTATATTTTCCTGATTGTGTATATGGCGATTTATTCAGCGGATACCCGACTGAGCGCGATATTATCAACAGGGCATACAGGAAGCGGAACGAAAAAATTGGCTGGCGATATGACGAGAAAGAGTTTATTCACGATAGGCTTTACCCAAAAGACAGCTGAGGAATTTTTCGAGCTGATAAAGTCTCACGATATAGAAATTGTAGCTGACGTTCGCTTTAACAATAACTCTCAGCTCGCGGGTTTTACGAGGAAGCGGGATTTACCCTATTTCCTGGAGAAAATATGCAACTGTGAATACTCGAATTGTCCGGAATTAGCGCCGTCAAGTGAAATTCTGAAGCCGTACAAGAAGAAATTAATCACATGGGAAGAATACTCGCAGAAATATATTACTCTCATGGAAACACGAAACGCCGCGAAATTTTTTCATGAACGCTTCAAGCTGAGAAATTCCGTGTGCCTTCTCTGTGCTGAACCAACACCGGAGAAATGCCACAGGAGATTATTAGCTGAGATTATAGCGCGGGAATATCAGGGAACAGAGATTATTCACTTATGATTGCGACTGTTGTAATTATGACGAAATCGACGATGAAAGGCGGCTTCTGCATAACCGGCTTTGAGCTGAGTTTGCGGAAATGGATTAGGTTTGTAAGCGACGCAACAGGAACTCCCTTAATGGGGCCGCAAACGAAATTTTTAAACGTTCCGGGATACCTTGAGCCTCTTGATATTGTGCGAGTGAACACGATACGAGAAGTTCCGGCCAATAATCACACTGAGGACGTAATGATAAACTATGAAACTCTCAGCAAACGCGGGAGTTCAAGGCTTGAGGCTGTAACAAGGTTTCATCCGGCAGAAGAGCATCAATACATTTTCGGCAACACTTTAGACAGTCTCACCGAACAGGAAATGAATACGTTTAAGTTTGATTACTCTCTTGTGTTCGTGAACGTGAAAGATTTCATGATAACTTATCAGCAGAAAATCGACAGAATAAGCTGCCGCGCATCATTCATATACAACAATCATAAATATTCGGGCATAAGAATTACGGATCCGATTTACACATCACGAAAAGAACCTGTGAAACTTGACGAGGCTTATTTAGTCGTGAGCATGCCTAAAGTTCCGTTTGAGAGGGACGGAAGATTTTACAAGTTTGCGGCAAAAATTTTTCCGTTGACGTAAATGATATTTATGCTTTGAGACGACGAGATTTTATGCAAAAAAAATCCCCTCTCGCATGAACGATAAGGGGAGTAAAAAGTTTTTACACTCTGCGTTTCTTAATGAAGAAGTAAATTACTGCCGGAATGAATAAAGCTCCAGTGTTACAGCCGCCTCCTGATGAACCGAGCGAGTTTTGAGTTTCCTGCTCTTCAGGTTCTTGCTG
This sequence comes from Synergistaceae bacterium, assembly GCA_017454625.1. GTDB lineage: Bacteria > Synergistota > Synergistia > Synergistales > Aminobacteriaceae > JAFUXM01. Next base: position 45,586 of record JAFTCP010000162.1, on the reverse strand, counting down.
TTCACCGGGATTTTCTTGCTCGCCGGGATCTTCTTGTTCTCCAGGTTCGTTCGGTTCTTCCTGTTGTTGAGAATATGCCGAATTAATCAACTCACGGCCTGAAATTCCGTATTTCAACAACGGCTCTATAAGCTCTCTTTGTTCGTTCAACGGAGCATTCTCAATCTCGATATTCTCGCCGATAATTAACGTTCTGCGTTCAACTGAATTATACGACGGCCACGAGATTGAATCAGTCGCAGGGTCTCCGGTCTTCGCAAAATTTACCCATAAAGATTGAATTTTATCGGCTAATTCCTGGTTAAGAGGCTGAGCCAGCGGGTAAACGTGAGAGTTCAAGACATAAGGAAGTTCGGCAGCATGACATGCTCCAAGTCCGGCGACAGTTGAAGGATATTCCCAGTAATACATGTAAGTTTTCGCGCGTACTCCTGCTAATGAAGAGGCATAATGCAAATCAGCCTGAGTAATTGCCGGGCCTCTGAAGAGTAAATCATTGAAGAACTCAACTCTTGCCCACATCTCGCCTAAATCTCCGCTACGAAGCTCAACAAAACTTTCTGCATTCTCAGCGTCCGATTCACTATAGGCCGAAATCCCGCCGATAATCTGAGAATAAGCAATATTAACGAAATTCGAGAAATTCTCAAGACCTCCGACCGCTGTAATCCAGTAATTTACTTCGTTAGCGTTTGTGCCTAAAAGCAGGTCAAAATTTCCTGAGTTTGTGCCGAATGAGACAGCCGGATTTTCCGAAAGAACTACGCCGTCTCTCTCAGGAAAATTCAGGTATGGAAGTAATTCCGCTGTGGCCGCTAATAAATCCTGTGAGCTTAAATTTATCAAATCATTCATCGAAGTCGCACCGGTAAGTTCGATTAACTTTTGAGTGAGTTCCGCGCAGTCTTCCTTGCTGGAAGTCATCGAAATTGCTCCGCTCTCGGTGATTGCACGCTTGAACAAGCCGGCTGACTCTTCCATGCTCATAATTAATGAAATGCTCGCTGAACCTGAGGATTGGCCGAAAAGTGTAATATTGTCCGGATCTCCTCCGAACGAAGCAATGTTTTCATTAATCCATTTTGCGGCTTGAAGAATATCAAGAAGTCCAACGTTCCCGCTTTGTGTGAACTCCTCAGCTCCGGCTAAACCAGAATTAGCGAAGTCGATAAATCCCATTAATCCCAGACGAAAATCAACGTTCACGTAAATTACATCCTGATTGTTTTTCACAAAACTTTGACCGTCATAATACGGGCTTGGTGCTGCTCCGTCCCTGAATGCTCCTCCGTGTATCCAGACCATTACGGGCTTTAATGCTTGGCTATCACTGCTGACTTTCCAGATGTTGAGATGCAGACAGTCTTCACCTTGAGCCATGTAATATTCAGGGCTTGTTGACGGGACCGCCTGAAGCGGAATTTCTGCAAACTTGTCGGCCTTGATTAACTCTGTCGAAGCGTCCGGAGCCTGAGGAGCCTTCCATCGTAACGAACCGACAGGAGCTTTCGCGTAAGGAATTCCCTTCCATGAAATTACATCATCCGACAAAACTCCCTCGAATATTCCGTTTGAACACGAGGCCCTCAAACTGTCAGCTGAAGCCGTGAACGGAACAACAAGGCATAATAATAACGCTATGAAAATTTTACGTGTCAAAAAAACTTCACCTTGCTTGAAAAAATTTTGTTAGATTATAACACTTGATGCAGGCTTTATTGTGATTTGACATAAAAATTTGGGGGCTCTAAGATAAACGCGAAAAACTTTTATGCTAATATCTATCATCAAGGCTTATGGGTTATTAGGAATGGAAATTTCGAGATTGGCTTTTCATGACAAAGATTACAAGGCTGGAAAATTATGACTTATAATAAATTAATAGTTTCATGTATATGGCTTTAATCGATTATGGCTTACAGTGAGTTAATTAAGAATTTCAACGGCATTAGGGATTACATCCGCTCATTCTACGTATACGGCTTCAACCACAGGAACGATTACACACAAAAGAGCACGCGGAGTTACGACAACGAACGCCGACGAGTTGAAAGCTGGCTCGGTGATTACATGACTTTTGGGCAGGATAACGAAGGAAGAAGATTTTACATCTCCGTTGATAGCCGGGCAATCCCGGAAAATCCGCTTTACCGTGCATTCAGGACTAAGAGCTTCACGGACAAGGATATAATGCTTCACTTTCATATTCTCGATATTCTCGCGCCTAATCATGAATATTCTGTTAATGACATTCTTGATGAGTTATATGAACGTCTTGATGAGAATTTGCCCGAAGAGTCGACGATACGAAAGAAACTTTCTGAATACGTGAAAATTGGCCTGATTGAACGGGAAAAACAGGGCAAAGAAAATATTTACAGGCTCAGCAGAGATAATATCAAACTTGAAAGCTGGACTTCGGCATTAGCATTTTTCTCGGAGATTGCGCCGCTTGGAGTTATCGGCTCATTCATCAACTCAGAACGTCCGGGAATATTTTATTTCAAGCATCACTATATCTTGAACGCACTTGACAGCGAAATTTTATGCGATTTATTCATGGCCGTAAACGAGAAAAGGAGCGTTAAGCTCATCACTAAGAAACTGAATGTGAAAGTGTTTCCCCTGAAAATTTACGTCGGAACTCAGACAGGCCGGCAGTATTTGTTAGCTTGGTCAATGGAGATTGAGAGGTTTTATTTTTACCGGCTTGACTTAATCGAAGACGTAGAGATTAACGAAAAGTTTTATGAAGTTCCGGAGCTCCAAAGGTTTATGCTGATTAACGACACCGAAAATCAAGAGGCTTTTACGGAAATTCTCACGCAAAAAGTTTCTGAGTTTACCTCTCGTGTTTGGGGAGTAAGCGGAGGAGTTGACACGACGAAAATAAAAGTTGTTGATGATAACTCGGAACGTGAAAAGGAATGCAGGAAAGTTGACACGACTTTTGTTGATGATAAATCAGAACACGAAAAAATATGCGGAAAAATTGACAGGACTTTTGTTGATGAAAACTCGGAACACAAAAAAGTTTATGGGAAAATTGACATAACCAGAATAAATTTCACGCTTTATATTGACGACGGCGAGGAACATATTATCCAGAGACTTGAACGAGAAAAACGCTGTGGAAAAATTGAGAAAGTTGACGCTAATCACTGGGAATTTTCGGCGGAAGTCTTTGATGCCTTAGAGATGCTCCCGTTTTTGAGGACTTTCATCGGGAGGATTACGGACTTGCAATGTTCGGACGAAAGAGTTATTGAACGATTTAATCAGGATGTTCAAGCTCTAAGTGAGATGTACAAAATTTAATGGGATTTGCGACAATCTGACAAAGAAGGAAGTTGTGTAATAGTGAAAGGGTACAGCTTCATCATAAATAGTTATGTTATTTAACGAAATTTACAGCGGCTATTACCTTGCGACTTCATCGATTTTGCGTGAAGCTCTCAAGGGAACTTTGACGAAGAAAAAATTCGCTGACATTGTGAATAAATATGCTTTCGGTGAAAGTTTCGTTACGATATTGGCCGGACTTCAAGGGGGGAAATGGCATCTTCTCGACGACGATTTTACGCCCAAGATTGAGAATATCCCTGTTATGCCGCTTTCGATTTTGCAAAAACGCTGGCTTAAGTCTTTAATCTCTGACCCAAGAATAAAATTATTCGAGCCTGATATTTCCGGGCTTGATGACGTTGAACCGTTATTCGATAAAGATATGATTGTGTATTATGACCGTTACACCGACGGCGATGATTACGACGACGAGAATTATATTGCTGTTTTCAGAATAATATTGCGCGCGCTTCGTGAGAGAAAGAATTTGCGAATCATTTTCGAGACTAGATTACACGAGGCAAGGGAGATTAATATTACGCCGCATTACCTTGAATATTCGGAGAAGGACGACCGATTTAGACTTGTCGGCGCAGATGAAAAATTCCGCTGGATTGTGAATTTGTCGCGAATAATAAATTGTGAGATTATTAACTCCGGCCAATTTTATGAACTCCCTGAAGGAATAATCGACAGCGTAACTTTTGAGCTTATTGACCGTTGGAACGCTATGGAACGAGTTTTGCTTCACTTCTCACATCTTCAACGCGAGACAAAACGCCTTGACGAGAATAAATACCGCGTAACTATTTATTATGACCATTACGACGAGACCGAAGTTTTAATCCGGATACTTTCGTTTGGTTCGACAATAAGAGTAATGGAGCCTGAGAGTTTTATTACGCGTCTTAAAGAGAGAATTGACCGGCAAAGAGAGCTGACGAAAGCATAAATACGACGAGATACCATGATAACGAGACATAAGAGCTTTAGCACAAGACTTCAAGCCAGAATTGACAAGCAATTAGAGTTCGCAACTTTTTTTCCAGGATAATAAAAAGATATAGCGTATAATTTTCAGCGTCGAAGGGGAAACAATCCCGAACCTACCAGAAACCAAGACAGGAGGCAGGTTTCGGCAGCAGATCCTCTCTTCAGTGATAGCGGCGCAAACAGCAGAGATTATCACTCAGAAGTTGCAGCGAAGAGATCCCTTAAAGAAGGTTAGGCGGTTGCTTTCGTCAAAAAGCGTAAATTGGCCGAAAGAACAATAACCATTTCTCAGGGAGGAGCAACAGCAATAATGACCTGACAGATAATCTAAATCGCATACTATGACTAATTTAATACTTAGCGTCGATTGGCATATCACACATTTTTTGTTTCTGCTGCAGGGTATCACTAATTCGAGTGAGCCAGGATTAACGGGAGAAATTTATTCGCAGGATTTCGGGTAACAGCGCGATTTTGTGAGGGCACCGAGTAAGGCTAAGAGATGGGGCTGAACTGGTGCGGGGATTTACACCGAATTAAACTGTTAAATGAATGAGAGCAATGAATTTTGAGCGATTATGAAAACTCCTGTCGAGATATTATTATTGCAAATCCCGAAAAGGGTAGAAGCAGAAGAGTCCCGGAAGGAACGCAGAATATGAAGCGATGACGGTTTCATGCAGAGAGCCCGTGAGAGTTTCCGGCAAAAATTTTCACGCATGCTGCTGCCGCTGACTTTGATTTATGCGATTTGACGTTATTCTGAAGAAGTCTCAGAATTTACGGCGGGAATTTCGGGAGGAGACTGTTTTCTTGGGGAGCTGAGATGCTTTCACGCGCTCACGGAGGAGGTGAAAGAAAATTGAGTTTCCTGACACACTTAAAGAAAAACGCCAGCAAGACCAGAACTCTCAACGGCGCAGTAACTTATTCAACAACAAGTGATGCATGCTTGGATTTGTTCTCAGTCGCCGGAGGAATGCGCTATCGTTCGGATTATGACCAGATAAGATTATTCGACAAGGCTTATATCGAGAATCCGGAACTTGCGATGAAGTTATTGTTTTACATCCGGGATATTCGCGAAGGAATGGGAGAACGCCAGCTATTCAGGACGTTAATCCGCCATGTTGCTAAAACTTGGCCGAAGTCAGCAAAGAAGAACGTACATTTAATCTCCGAGTTCGGACGTTTCGATGATATGTTATGCTTGATTGGCACAAAGTCAGAGCGTGAAGTTATCCGTGTCATCAAAGAACAGCTTGACAAGGATTTAGCCTCACTTGAAGCCAGAAAAAACGGTGAAATTGATGCTCCTGTTTCGTTATTAGCGAAATGGATGCCGTCAATCAACACTTCAAGCGCAAGAACTCGCGGCATAGCTGAAAAGTTAATCCCTGCGCTGGGAATGACAAAATACAGCTACAGAAAAACGCTCACGAAATTGCGGGCTAACATCGGCTTAACCGAACGTTATTTGACCGAAAAGAAGCCCGAAAAAGTAAAGTATCAGGCTGTACCTGCTGGAGCAATGCTGAAGTATCGCGGAGCTTTTGAGCGGAACGACGGCGAACGTTTTTATGATTATCTCGCTGAAGTTTCGACGGGGAAAAAGAAAATTCATTGCGCTAATTTATTCCCGTATGAGCTTGTACGTCCGTTTTTCGGCACAAGTTTTTGGAACAGCATTAGGAATGCTAAAGGTGAAGACGTTCTCGAAGCTCTCTGGAGAAATTTACCGGCGAATTTGGGCAACGAAAACGCAATCAGCGTAATTGACACGTCGGGTTCAATGTATTGTTGTCAAAGAAGGGACGCAGTTACACCGGCTTTAATCTCGCAGTCATTAGGCTTGTATCATGCTGAACGCTGCAAGGGGAGATTTCATAATCACTTCATAAGTTTTTCGGAAATTCCTGAATTAATCGAGATACACGGCGAAACTTTGAGGGATAAGCTGAGATATATTCAGTCGGCGAATTGGGGAATGTCTACAAATCTTGAAGCTGTGTTTGACTTGATACTTTACACAGCGATTGAGGCAAATTCAAAGCAGGACGAGATGCCTTCAGTTTTATACATAATCTCGGACATGGAGTTTAACTGCGCGATTGCGGACCCTAGCAAGACTGTATACGAGAACGCACGGGCAAAATTCGAGCTTGCAGGTTATCAGCTTCCGGCTGTAGTCTTCATCAACGTAAACAGCTGGCAGATGCAGGCCCCAGTTACAGCACATCAAAAGGGTGCAGCACTGGCGAGCGGCATGGGAATAACAACGTTCAAGGAAAAATTCGACGGCAACATGACACCGATGAGCCATATGCTTAAAGTGTTAATGAGTGATAGATATAAGGAGGTGCACGCATAATGAAATTTTTACATAACAGGCTCCCAATTTTGACATTGAGAGCTTGTTTTTTCCCTTGACGTTTTACCTGATGAAATTAGTAAAAGTTATCTCCTCAAGTTCCGGAAGTTTCACTCCTGCTTTCTTCCCAGCCTCAATGGACTTCAACAGCCACGCCATATTTTTCCCCAGAGTTCTCATCGTCTGCATGCCTTCCAAATCTTTGCGCACGTCGTCAGGAGTAAATCCGTGAACCTGGTTCCAATATTGCGACGAGACTACGGGCATATTCTTAATGGTGAAGTATTTGTTGAGCCTGTCAAAAGCCGCCGTAGCTCCTCCGCGTCTGCACGATACAACACAGGCTGCCGGTTTGTTCGCGAATGTTGATTTATTTGCCGAGCTGTCGCCTGAGAAAAAGAAACGGTCAAGGAATGCGCAAAGACTTCCTGCAGGTCCGGCGTAATAAACAGGAGAGCCGATAATAAATCCGTCAAACTCGTCAATTCGTGCGGCTAACTTCGTTACATCATCATTGAATATACAATGTCCCAGTTCGGTACACTTAAAGCACGCAATACAACCCTGAACAGCTTTCTTGCCGATCCAGAAAATTTCTGTGTCAATTCCCTCTTGATTGAGAGTGTTAGCGACTTCGCTTAATGCCGTAAACGTACAGCCTTCTTTGTTCGGACTGCCATTAATCAATAATACTTTCATGAATAGTTTTTACCCCCGTAATAATTTTTAATGCTAATATTTTACCGTAAAACTTGAAGTGAGATGCTAAATATCATAACGAAGCAAAAATATTCTCGTCTGAAAATTTTAGTTATTGTTAAGCCGGCCAGCAAAAAATTTTCACTTTTCCATTCTAAAATTAAGCGATTTTGCGGTATACTATCACATATTTTTAGCGGAGTGTGATTAAAATTGAACACAGGGAGAAAGAAATGCTGACACTCGATAAAGTTTATCATGCTGCTTATATCCTGAGAGAATGCGCACGTAAGACCGATTTAATCGCCGCGCCCTTACTCAGTGAATCTCATAATTTATATCTGAAAACTGAAAATTTGCAGGTAACAGGAAGTTTCAAACTCAGAGGAGCTTATTACAAAATTTCCCAGTTATCTGACGAGGAAAAAGCTAAGGGCATCGTCGCATGTTCAGCCGGAAATCACGCACAAGGTGTAGCAATGTCGGCCACTCGCAAGGGAATTACATCAACAATCTGTATGCCGGACAGCGCACCAGTAATGAAAGTTGAAAGCACACGCAGACTCGGCGCAAATATCGAACTCGTCAAAGGTGCTTATGATGACGCTCACGACCGAGCTGTGCAACTCGTCGAGGAAACCGGAGCAACTTTCATTCACCCTTATGATGACGATTATGTTATTGCTGGACAGGCCACGATTGGGCTTGAAATTCTTGACCAGCTCGAAGATGTCGAAGCCGTTATCGTTCCGATTGGAGGAGGCGGATTAATTTCCGGAGTTGCTTTTGCCGTGAAGAGCTTGAAACCTGACGTGAAAATCTACGGAGTTCAAGCCGCAGGAGCTCCATCAATGTACAAATCCTTCCATGACGGAAAACGTGAAAGCCTCGAAACTGTCTCAACTTTCGCTGACGGAATCGCTGTAAAAAATCCTGGCGAGAATACTTACGAGATAATCTCAAAATTTGTTGATGATATTGTGTGCGTCTCTGAAGATGAGATTGCGGCGGCTATTCTGGCGTTAATTGAGAAACAGAAATTAATCGCTGAAGGCGCAGGAGCTGTTCCGGTTGCGGCGGCTATGTTCCATAAACTTCCGATTGAAGGCAAAAAAACTGTCTGTGTAGTCTCCGGCGGAAATATCGACGTTAATATTTTGTCCCGTGTCATAACTCGCGGCTTAATGATGACCGGACGCAATGTAAATCTCACGATTGAGCTTGTTGACAAACCCGGCCAATTACAGCAGGTCAGCGAGATTATTGCGGGATGCGGAGCAAATGTCGTGTCGGTTTATTACGATCACGGCGATACGAATATGGCTATAAATTCCTGCTTCCTGAAACTTGCGCTTGAAACACGAGACGCAGGACAGATTGACGATATTAGGCAGGAATTGGGGAAAGCCGGATTCAGAATAGTAACAGAGAGAGTGTAAAAATTTCAGAAAGGTGGTAATCGTTCAATCATGAAAAAATTTTTAACAGGTGCAATCATCTTATTCACTTTAACGTCAGGGGCTTATGCTGAAAACTGGAAAATTCTTAATTTTGGAGAAGAGCTTAATACATCGATCGCAGAACTCAAGCAATACTGCCTGCTTCATGATATGACAGTAGACGATGTACTTTGGGCTAACAGAATGGAATCGAAAGATATTAAAGCAGGGCAATTTGTTTATCTTCCGACTAAGAAGGCTGATATGCTTTTCGTCTGGCAGGACAGGGGGAAAATTAATTCTGCCAAAACGACACCTTCACAGGTCATCAATTCTGCGGCGGCTCAGGCACAAACAGATGCTCCGGCAAAAATTGAACCATCAAAAACGAAAGCAAAAGCTCCTGATAAGATTATAGCGACGAAACCTGCCGCGAAAACTCAGAATACTCCGGCAAAAACAGTAGCTTCAACGACGAAAAAAAACCAGAAGCCCGACAAAATTTTAGCAGATGCCAAGAAGAAGGATGAAGCTAAAAACAATACAGTTCCAGGACTTATGGACCCTGTAATAATTCTTTCACCGAACGGAGATGCTTCAAGCGGGCCTATGAGGCTTGTAATCACCGGCAATAAAGTTGAAGTTGTCAGGCTTCCTCAGAATGCCGCGCCTAAAAAGCCCTCAGTCTCTGACCTAAATAATTCACTCGGAAACGTTCCGGGATATGTGCCTTATTACAACATGATACCTTTAAGACCGCGCAATAATACTCTCAACAACAGCGCGTTCATCCCCGACCTTAACGGCAAAATGTTATGGCCTATCGACGGAAAAGTTTCATCATATTTCGGCCCAAGAGGAAAACGCAAACATGAGGGAATTGATATTTGCATGCCCGGAGGAACTCCGATTAAAGCCGCTAAAAATGGTGTCGTCGCAAGAACCGGCAATAACTCAACAATCGGCTTCAGAGGCTACGGAAATTTTGTATTGCTGGATCACGGCAACGGCGTTCAGTCATTCTATGCTCATTGCTCGAAAGTTGCTGTAGTTCCAGGTCAGAGAGTTATGCAAGGTCAGGTTGTCGGATATGTCGGCTCAACAGGACGCTCAACGGGAAATCATTTACACTTTGAAGTCCGCGTGAACAACGTAAAAGTTAATCCAATCCCGTATCTCGGCGGAAGAACTCAGGTAGCCAGCAAATAACGAAAAGGAGCAACATAAATCTTGAACTATTTCGGGTTTATCTTTCTGAAATTGTCAAGACTATGTTTAGTGATAAGAACTCAATCAATGAGCAAGTAACGAAAAGGAGTAATATAAATCTTGAACTATTTCGGGTTTATCTTTCTGAAATCGTCAAGACTACGTTTAGCGGTAAGAACTCTATTAATGAGCAAATAACGAAAGGAGTAATATAAATCTTGAACTTTCAGGAAGTATATTTCAGGCTTCAATCCTTCTGGAGCCGTCAAGACTGCGTAATTCAACAGCCTTATGATATAGAAGTCGGAGCAGGAACGATGAACCCGGCAACAGCTCTTCGTGTTCTTGGACCTGAGCCGTATAGAGTTGCATATGTTGAGCCATCAAGACGGCCTTCTGATGGACGTTACGGGAAAAATCCGAACAGGTTACAGCATTATTATCAGTATCAAGTTATCATCAAGCCCGCACCGGCGAATATTCAGGAGCTTTACATTGAGAGCTTAGCGAGTTTAGGAATTGACCCGAACGAACACGACATAAGATTTGTTGAGGACGACTGGGAAAATCCTTCAACAGGAGCTTGGGGCTTAGGCTGGGAAGTTTGGCTTGATGGGATGGAAATTACGCAGTTCACATATTTTCAGCAGTTAGGCGGCCTCGACATGGAAAATGTTCCGGCAGAGATTACATACGGACTTGAGAGAATAGCAATGTACGTTCAGAAAGTCGATAACGTTTACGATTTAGAATGGGCAGGAAAAGTTACGTACGGTGATGTTCACTTGCAGGGAGAAATTGAGCATTCCCATTACAATTTTGAGATCGCTGATACCGATATGTTATTCAAGTTGTTTAATATGTATGAAGCTGAAGCCGGGAAAATTTTAGACAAGGGATTTGTTTTGCCTGCATATGATTACGTCCTGAAGAGTTCACACACGTTTAACCTGCTCGACGCGAGAAATGCAATCAGTGTAACCGAACGAACCGGCTATATCTCGCGAGTTAGAGCATTAGCTTGTAGATGTGCCGCCGCTTATCGCAAACAGCGTGAGGATATGCACTTCCCGTTGATGGATAAATTTGTGAATGAGCCGGGAGCTTTTTTTGAGGAGGAATAAATTTTATGGCGATTAAGAATGTTTTGCTTGAAATAGGAACCGAAGAAATACCATCAAGATTTATTCCTGATGCCCTCGCAACCCTTAAGAAGAACGCGGAAGCATCATTTGCCTCAAATCGTCTGGAATTTCACGATGCAAAGACTTACGCGACACCACGAAGGCTTGTACTGCTCGTTACACAAGTCAGCGATGCTCAGACCGAACAAGCCGAAATGTTCAAAGGTCCTCCGATTACGACGGCTTACGACGAGAACGGAGAGCCTACGAGGGCGGCAATTGGTTTTGCGAAGAGTAAGGGGCTTGAAGTTAAGGACTTGACGGAAATTGAGATTAATGGCGTGAGATATGCGGCGGCAGAAGTCAAACAGGAGAGTAAACCTGCGCTTGAAGTTCTGCCTGAAATTATGACGGGATTAATCGCAAGTCTGAATTTCCCGAAAAGTATGTATTGGGACAACTCAGGAGTGAGATTTGCCCGGCCAATTCGCTGGATTGTTGCGCTTGCTGAAGATAAAGTTATCCCGTTCACTTACGGCAAAGTTTCATCCGGACGAGTTACGACGGGACATAGATTTATGGGACATAAGACGATCGAGGTTGCGAGCGCGTCAGAATTTCTTGATGAGCTTTACGACAACAACGTAATTCTTGACCAGGAAAAACGCCTCCAGAAGATGAGGACTTCAATAGCTAACATTCAGAACGAGCTTGAAGGTTCACTTGAAGTTGAGATGGACGCGAAAATCCTTGAGGAAAATTTGTATCTCGTTGAGTTTCCTGTACCTTTTGCGGGCTCATTCGACAAGAAATATCTTGAAATCCCCGAAGAAGTTTTGACGACATCAATGAAGAAGAACCAGAAATATTTAGCCGTCAGAAATCGCGATAAGGGCGGGAAACTTGCGAATTTCTTTATCGGCGTGAGCAATAACAGCGTGGCTGACATGAGCATAATTCGTGAGGGCAACGAGAGAGTTTTGCGTGCGAGACTTGAAGATGCTGCGTTTTTCTGGAACGAGGACCGAAAAATCCCGTTAGCTTCGTACGTTGACAGATTGAAGAGTGTAACGTATCAGGAAAAATTAGGCTCCGTGTTCGATAAAGTCATGTTGACGCGAAAATTGGCCCTCTGGTTCTGCGAAAAATACGGAATGAACGATATTGAATCGCTTGTTGACCGTGCGGCTTATTTGTCGAAGGCTGATTTAGTTACGTCGATGGTCTTCGAGTTCCCGGACTTACAGGGAGTAATGGGACGTGAATACGCGAAATGTTCCGGCGAAGATAAGCGTGTTGCTTTAGCGTTGCATGAACAGTATCTGCCTCAGGCTGCGGGCGGAAAAACTCCGACTGACGACGTAGGCGCGATTTTGGGATTGGCCGAAAGAGTTCATATTATTACGGCCTGCCACAAAGTTGGACTTGAGCCGACGGGTTCGCAGGATCCTTACGCTCTGAGACGTGCGGCGCGATGCATTAACGAGATACTTTTTGCGCGAAAATACAATTTCGACATCAACGAAGCAGTGAACAAGTCATGCGAGATTAACGAGGTTGACGAGGCGACGCGTGAAAAAATTCTTGAGTTCATCAAACAGCGTTTACATGTCCAGCTGAAAGAACGAGGCTTTGAACACGAACTCGCTATGTTGGGAATTTCTGTTGTTGGCAATGTTCCTTATCAGGCGTTAAAACTCATTGAGACGCTCGATAAAGTCAGAGGCTCCGAATGGTTTAATGCCCTTGTGAGTTCGGCTGTTCGTGTCAAGAATATTTTGCTGAAGAATGCTCCGAAAGAAGCTGAAGCGAATATTGACGAAGCGTTAATGACCGTTGAAGCCGAGAAAGATTTATATCATGAAGTTACGAGGCTTGACGAGCCAGTGAAGAAAGCTCTTGAAATTTACGACTGGGAAGGCCTAACAAAAATGCTCGCTGAGTTGTCGCCTGTTGTCGCAAAATTCTTCGATGACGTTATGGTCATGGATAAGGACGAGAAAGTTCGCAATAATCGCTTGGCTTTGTTGACGGAATGCAATAAACTCTTCCGTGAGGTCGGCGACTTAAGCGTGATGGCATAAGGTTTAATAATAAACGGCTCCTCTGAGACATGGGGAGCAATTTTTTATCAGGAGGCATAGAATGAGTTTATACGTCGTGATACCGGCATATAATGAGGCTGAGAATATCGAGGCTGTAATTAATGCATGGTCAAAAATACTTGAAATTACTTACGGGGGGGGGGGGTACAATCTTTTAGTAATCGATGATGGCAGCAAGGATAACACGTTCAAAATAATTCAAGACTGCGCAGAAAAAAATTCTCACATTATCCCTCTCACTAAGAAAAATTCAGGACACGGCCCGACACTTCTTTACGGTTACGATTACGCGCTCAAACACGGAGCAGATTATATTTTTCAGACGGATTCAGACGGTCAGACTTTGCCGGAAGAATTTATTTCTTTCTGGGAGCTTCGCAATGAATATGACGCAATTCTAGGGAAACGCCCCGATCGTCAGGACGGAGCTTCACGAAAATTTATTGAACTCGTCTTACGCTTAATCCTTCGGTTAATCTTCGGCGTGAAAGTTCCTGATGCTAATTGTCCGTTCAGGTTAATGAAAGCTGACTTGCTCAGGAAATATCTTTACAGGCTTCCGCGCGATTTCAACATTCCCAACGTAATGCTCACAACATATTTTACGTATTTTCATGAAAACATAACGTTTAAATCAATAACTTTCAGGGCAAGACAGGGCGGCAAAAATTTTATTAACCTGCGAAAAATCTTCAAGATTGGTATTAAGGCCGTAAAAGATTTCTATAATTTCAGGAGGGACCTCAAGAATGAAACTCAAAACTAATATTTCCATTGCGCTTTATATCTTTATATTTGCGTTGTTCGGGTTAATTTCGTCGCCGCTGGTTAATTCACCAGGTACGGACTCTGCCGTGTTTTTCGTTATGGGGCGTGGAATTGCTGCCGGGAAAATAATGTATAAAGAGTTATTCGACCATAAGGGATTATATACTTATTTCCTGAATTATGTTGCTGCTTTGATTGATAATCGCTCCACAATCGGAATATTTATTGTCGAGTTCATATTCATGTTCATTAGCGCAAAGTTCGTACACGCTTCATTCTCGCTTTATGCTGATGAAAGAGTTTCTTGGCTGGGAACGCAAATTTTTATCTTCTTCGCATTTATGAGGGGAATTCTTGAAGGTGGAAACTTGACCGAAGAATATGCGCTCATGTTTCAGGTTATATCAATATATTTATTGCTGAGATATATTCAGGATAAACACGCAAGCCCGTTATACATGTTCATTCATGGGATTAATGCGGGAATAGTTTTATTTCTTCGTGCAAATCTAATTATGATGTGGGGGGGAATTGCGATACTTGTCGGCTATGACCTCCTGAAGGAGAAAAATTTTGCTGGCTTTGGGAAAAATTTAGCGGCTGGCTTATTGGGATTATTGGCCGGAGTTTTGCCTGTGATTATTTACGTTGTCAGGACGGGTTCAGTGAGTGATGCTATTTTCGCAATATTCACATACAACATGAGCTACATCAACAATGGGCAGAGTTTGTTAATGAGAATAGTCATGACAATTTTCAAGTTGAACTACAATACAATTATCCTAATGCTGGCAATTATATTTTCGCTTATCTTGAGCTTCAGGCGTAAATATTATATTTTGCTTCTTGCTTTAAGTGTGCTTAGCGTTTCACTCTCAGGAAGACGTTACGGACATTATTATATTTATCTTGTGCCGTTCGTGATGCCCGTCGCTTTGAAAGCAGCTTTATGGATAAATCAGCATTTGAGATATAAACATGCTGTAATCATTGTTTTAGCTGTCTCATCAATATTCTGCTGGAAAGTTAGGATTGTCTTCAATACTATCATGTTCGGTTCAACTCAAAATTCTGCGTATATGGAACCTTTTATCGAACATAACAACAAATATTATTCTGAGCATGAGAAAGTTTTAGTTACAGGAAATTCCGCAGGTTTCTATAATCGTTTGGGAGTTATCCCGCATGATAAATATTTTTATGTTCCTGCTAGTAATTACGAAACTTTCCCAGAGCCTAGAAACTCTCAAGCCGAGTCAATAATAAGCGGCGTTAATGACGTAATTATTATCACAACACCAGAGAATTATTTTCAGGAAACGGGCAAGACAGAAAAGATTAATGAAGTTCTCAGTAAAAATTATGAGCTGCTTTATCATGACGAGAAAAATAATATCTTCATGTACGGGCGCAAATAATTTTACGAGGCTTTGAGCTTATAAACCAGCGCGAGGACTTCTGCAACTCCTCTATACAAATCTTCCGGAATTTCCTCGCCAATTTCGACATTTTGATACAACGCCCAAGCTAACGGCTTATTCTCAATCACGGGGATTAAATTATTCTCGGCAATCTCCCTAATCCTCTTCGCGAGATAATCTCCTCCCTTCGCAATCACAATAGGAGCCTGCATGATTTCACGTTCATATTGAAGCGCAACAGCTATATGCGTCGGGTTCGTGATTACAACGTCGGCTTTCGGAACGTCGGCCATCATTCTTTGTTTAGCCATTTCCCTTTGTTTCTGCCGGATTTTTTGTTTGATTTGCGGGTCTCCTTCCATTTGTTTATATTCGTCCTTGATTTCCTTCTTGCTCATCTTGATTGAGTTCTCAAAGTCCCATTTCTGATAGGCATAATCAGCAAACGCCATTACTAACAGCATTAACGCGAGACGCATAGCCAAGCTCCAAAGCATGTCCCAGAACTCTCCGGCTCCAATTATCAACGGCATCTGAATAGTTTTCGACGATACGGGCAAATAATTCCTTATGGCGTTATAAATCATCACAGCAAAGATACTCGCCTTCAACAATCCCTTGAGAAGCTCAACGCATGAACGCATTGATATAATTTTCTTCATGCCCGTAAAAGGATTGAGCCTGTCGAATTTCGGCCCAAACGGCTCACCAGTCATAGCAAAGCCAACCTGAGCAATCACCGTAGCCGTCGAGAACAGAACAATAATTCCTCCAAGCGGAAGCCACGACGCAAAATATCTCTTTATAGCTTCCCATGATACGAAAGTAAACCAGCCGTCCTGTAATAAACTTTTGTCGCCGATATAGCCAATCATGAAGCGGATTAATCCCGTCAAAGTCCGCCAGATTACAGCTCCGAGCATCGCAAAACCAAGAAGAGCAATGATTATCGCAACTGCGGCGTTTAAGTCCTTGCTCATGCATACTCGGCCTTCCTCACGAACTTTCTCGCGCTTATGAGGGGTAGCTTCTTCGGTGCGTTCTTCGGCGAAAAATTGAAGGTTAAATCTCATAACGGCCTCCAGAACTTCAACACGTTTAACGCAAACTCAATCCATTTCTCGAACTGATTATATACTAAATCCATCGCTAAAGGGAATACCGCCGCTAACACCATAAAGCCCAACATGACTTTCACAGGCAAGCCGACGACAAAAATATTCATCTGGGGAACTGTACGAGCCAAAAAGCCAAGTCCAACGTCAGACAAGACGCACGCGCAGTAAAACGGGATTACCATTCTGATGCCTATGACGAACAAATTTTGAAGCCAAGTTCCGAGCGATAAATCTCCGGCGGGGAAAAGTGAGATTTGGCCGGGAGGAACAAGTTTCAGCGTCTCGATTAAAGCCTGAACCATTAACAAATGACCGTTCCAGCGAAAGTAAAACCACATAGCCACGAGAAAATATAATTGCCCCAAAATTGAAGTCTCACTCTGCGTTGAAGGATCCATAACCTGAGCCATCGAGAAGCCCATAATTGAGCCGACCTGTTCACCCGCAATCCTGAGAGCAAAAAGCGGAAGCGCTGAGATGAAACCTAATGCAACTCCGATTAATAATTCTCTAAGACAAATCGCCGCAATAAATAAAACTTCGTCGAAATATATTAATGGGATTGTCTCCGTGTCGATTATTCCCACCGAACAAACCGTGAGCATCACAGCGAATAAATATCTAAATGGAGTTGGCGTTAATGGTGTCGTGAAAATCGGCGAACTGAATGTTAAGCCTATAAATCTCAGGTGCAGCAGCGCATAAATCATTACGAGCTGTGCAGGAAGTTCAAGCCCCCTCACTGGATAAACCGTTCAAGTTGTCCGAGAATTTCACGTGTCATTACGAGCATTCTTTGACTGATCCACGGGGACAATAAAACTATGCATAAGAACACAGCCAAAATTTTGGGAATAAATATTAACGTCTGCTCCTGAATTGACGTAGCCGTCTGCAAAATTCCTATGAATAATCCAATTATCATTGCCGTCAACAAAATCGGAAGTGTTACGCTAATCATCGTCCAGATTGCTCCGGTCAATATGTCATTCAGGCTCAATGCTGTAGCGTTCATTCTCTCACTCTCTCTTTCTCACGTTTTACCTCACGGAACATTCGTAAAACTCTTCAACACGCTCATAACTACCAAGTTCCAGCCGTCAGCCATCACGAACAGCAAAATCTTGAACGGAAGCGAGATCATCATCGGCGGAAGCATCATCATTCCCATTGCCAGAAGCACACTAGACACGACCATATCGACGACAAGAAACGGAATGTAAATCACAACTCCCATTTGAAACGCCGTCTTTAACTCGCTCAGCATGAACGCGGGGATTAATACTCTGGTCGGAACTTCGCTTTGATTGGCCGGACGCTCGGACTTCGACATTGAGATTATTAACGATAATTCTTCCTGACGCGTATACCTGAACATAAACTCCCGGACTGGATTAATCGAGTTTTCCCACGCTTGTGATGCGTCAATATTCCCAGACAAATACGGATCAATCCCATTGCTGTAAACCTGCGACCAGGTCGGATACATCGTGAACATCGTCAAGAACATTGCAAGCCCGGCGATTACCTGTTGGGGCGGCGACTGCTGAAGTCCGATTGCTCGCTGAACGAAGCCCAAGACAATAATTATTCTCGTGAAGCTCGTAACCATAAGCAAAATCGCAGGGACGAGACTTAAGACCGTCATTAACGCGAGGATTTGAAGCGTCAACGCAACATCACGAGGAGAATCCGCCTGACCAACTCCAAGCCTCAAAGCCGGTAAAGGTATCGTTGTCGAAAGCTCAGGAGCACGAGGAGGATTAAGCTGTGCTGAGAACGAGACTTCAGGCATTATTAACACGAGGATTAACATAAATATGAAAATTTTACTCAGCCTCATAATTCCCTGTGTCGACGTGAAAGCTAGGAACGATGCGAACGACAAAAATTTACTCAACTTGCGACTTTTCCCAGTCTTCATAATTCCATCGTCCCATTAAACACGCTCCGTTTGAACTCAACGTGAAAGCTATCACATCAGGCCCGCAGTGAACAACAAAAAATACATCCCTGGCACTCAGGCGCAGGGACGCTAAAATTTCAACTGACGATGTGCCTTTAACGCTCAAATTATGCTTTTTGAGATATTTCACGAGAACAACTGCACACACCGACATAATTATTAATGCGATTACAGCCCTGATAACATAGGCCGTAAGTGTTATATTATTCTCAAGAATTTTTACGACAGCACCTTTGTGATAGCTTCGATTACGCGCTCCGGCTGGAACGGCTTTACGATGAAGTCATTTGCTCCGGCCTGGATTGCTTCTATGACCATAGGCTGCTGGCCCATCGCTGAGACCATGACGACTTTAACGCTTGGGTCAAGGGCTTTGATTGCTTTCACCGCGTCAATCCCGTTCATCTCAGGCATAGTTATATCCATTGTGATGATGTCGGGTTTATATTTCTGGAAAGCAGCTACTCCTGCCTTACCGTTTTCTGCTTCTGCGACGACCTCGAAATCATTCTTTGTGAGAATATCTTTCAGCATCATTCTCATGAATGCCGCATCGTCGACGATTAAAACTTTTTTGCCCATCCTGAAAACTCCCCCGATTAAAATTTATATAAGTATGGAAAATTTTATTGCATTATAACACGAAATAAAATTAATTATTTGCTTGAAACTCTTTGTCCCGAAAATTTTATAAATCCCAATCACAAAATTATCATCAAAATATAACACGTTCTATTATTCTGCATAAAAATATAACACGTTCTATTTTTGTGCTGAAAAAATTATGATGCCGCTCTTGCCGCTCCGCCCGGAATTATGTCCGTAATTCTCACGCCGAAATTTTCATCGATAACGACAACTTCACCATGAGCAATTAATTTTCCGTTGACGAGAATATCAACAGGCTCACCGGCCATTTTGTCGAGTTCAACGACTGCTCCGGCTGTCAGCGCAAGAATTTCTGAGACACTTTTACGCGCTTTTCCGAGTTCAACAGTAACACGAACGGGAATATCAGCAATTAAATCTATCGGACTCGGCGCACCTCCTCCGCTTCCGCCTCCCAACGGCTGAAACGCAGCAGGTCTAACGTCAACAGCTGGGCCTGCGTTCTGTCTTCCTCCCATTAGTCCGCCTCCTCCCATAGGGTTATTACTTGATGAATCCGGCTTAGGCTGTCTGCCCTCGATAGCATCGCGCATGTATCCGGCAATATTTATAGCGTTGTCGAGCGTCAAGCATGTCCAGATATTAAACGGGCTTAATCCCTCGATATTCACGCTTACGGGACTTGCCCAAATTTTTTTGTCAGCAGGTTCAAGCGAGAATGCCCGCCAGTCGTCTTCGCCTAATGCTGAAGTCGTGTTGTTAGGCATTAACTTTCTGTTGCCGAGTAATCCGCTCAAACTCGTAAACGCTGAACCAATTACCTGGCTCAAACCTTCCTGTGCGGCGTTCCAGTATAAATCGCTTGGCTCTGGTAATGCTGTTCCTCCTCCGCCCATCATTAAGTCAGCGAGAGTTAATGCTCCCTTCTGGTCAACAACGAGAGCTAAAGGAATATCCTCCATTCCGCCGAATGTGCTCGAGAACAAAAACGGAAGCTCAGAAAATTTTGATGAAAATTCCTGCTGGGTCATGACTTCAGAACTTCCGACATTGGTAGTAACATTTTTACCCGCGAGCATGTTTATTACGCTGTTTTCGGAATTAGCGAAGGTGTCAGCAACTTTTGCTAACTGTTCAGCGTCCGACGATGAAATTTCATCAACATCGCCGAAATCTCCTCCTCCCGAAAGTAATGCGTTAATTTCATCAGGGCTTAATAAGTCATCAGGCATTTATTTTTTGTCCCCTTTCTTGTCATCTTCAGCGGTCAACTGCGGAATGTCCTGCGTCAAAACTTTTGTGAGTTCAACCGCCATATGTCCGTTAAGAGTTCCGGGCCGAGCCTTAAATCTAATCTGGTTGCCAACACGAACGTCAATATGCGAATCTTTCAGCTCATCAAGTTTGATTACATCGCCGGGCTGTAAAGCGTAAACGTCGCCGAGCGATAAGACAGTATGACCGAGTTCCATAGCCATTGGCATTTTTACCTGCATCATGGAATTGTTCAGCCAGTTTTTAACTTCGTCGTCGGCCTTGTGGCTTGTCGAGGCAAACCATTGCTGTGAAGATAATCTATCCATAATCGGCTCAATCAGGAAATACGGGAAGCATAAGCTAACCATTCCTTCAACGTCGGAAACTCTCAGCTTCATTATTACGACCAGGACCATATCACTTGGCGAGCAGATTTGCACGAAAAACGGGTTACTCTCCATGCTCTCAAATCTAAATCGAACATCTACAACCGTGCTCCAGCTGTCCTCGAGAAGCTCTAATATTCTCATTATGACGCGCTCAATTACAGTCTTCTCAATGTCCGTGAGTTCTCTGATTTGTCCGGTGAAAGTTCCGCGTCCTCCGAGCATTCTATCAATAATCGTGAAGACTAAAGCCGGATTAATCTCAATTAACATGCTGCCTTCAAACGGATGCATTTCAATTAACCCGATAACTGTAGGCTGAACCATATAATTCACGAACTCTTCATAGGCTAACTGTTCAACTGAAGCGATTTCTGCCGAGACGATTGAGCGAATTAGCGTTGATAATACCGTCGTCATCTGGCGCGCAAAACTTTCATGAATCATCTGGATTGCGCGTAACTGGTCCTTGCTGAACTTATCCGGACGCTTGAAGTCGTAAACTTTTAACTTTGCGTACTCGTCAGCTTTTGATGCTATTTCCTCGATGCTTGTCCCGCTCGAAATAGATTTTAATAAATCATCAATAGCATTCTGTGATAAAACATCAGGCATTTTTTCTTTACGGCCTCACTGTAAAATCATGCTCTCAAACAGGACGTTGACAATCGGAGCTTCACCGCCGACATCAGGAAGCATACGATTTAACGAACGCTTAATATCTCCGGCAAATTGCAAGGCTCCTTCTGCGCTGGTCAAGTCGTCATAAACTCGGTCTTTCATGAGCATAAATATCTCACTGCGTATCCTGTTCATCCAGCCTGGAGTTTGGACTAATGCCGAAGCTCCTTCTTTTTCGACGAGTTCAAGAGCGAGCGAGCAATCTAAAACGTGTCTTCCTGCTCCGGCTAAGTTGCTTGTGAACTGTCCGATTGAGACGATTGGGCCGGGATTTTGGATGACTTTTCCTGTGCCGATTTCGTTTTCATCTTTGGGAGCCATCGTACGACCGAGAATTAACCCGCCTCCGAAACCTGCTCCGAACATTACGAGACCTACGATTGCGAAAATTAATATACGTTTCATTTATTCCTCCATGATTAAAATATTTCCGGGATGTCCGCTTCTTTGCAGAGAATATTAGCCTTTATCCTGTCGAAAACTTTATGCCGTCCTATTGGAACACGACGACCTTCATCATTGACATAAATACTGTGGTTAGCACCCTCTCGTTTAAGATAAAAGCCGTGCTTCTTGAAGTGTCTAATAATATCTCTGCGCTTAACAGACATTAGCGAGTAAAGCCTCTTTCTCTATTTCTACAGATATGGGCTTCACAGCAAAGGGCAGATGAGGAATTTCGTCATCGTCTTCATAATATGCAAGTGCCATTTCACGCGCGGCATCTTTCAGCATTTCTTCACATTCCTCAATAGTTTTACCATCCGTTATAACATTCGGCCAGTCTAAAAGCTGCCCCATATAGCCGTCTTTAAGTTTCGTATAGCATGCTGTAAATTGCATAATTTTTCCTCCTTAACGTTTGGGATATTGCGACAAAAATACAATCTCTACTCTTCTATTCAAGGCCCTATGCTCCGGCGTATCATTCGGAACAATCGGCTGTGCTGAACTGTAACCGACCGCCTGAAGTTTATTCGCCTCAAAACCTCCTGCACTCTCCATGTATGAAGCTACTGCTGCCGCTCTCATCGCGCTTAATCCCCAGTTGTCGCGGTAAATTCCTCCGTTGAGAACGCCCGAATCCGTATGACCTTCGACAGCCGCCGCAGGAACATGATCCCTGACAAGCTCCGAAATTTTGTATAATGCTCGTCTTCCTTCAGGTCTCAAATCCGCACGACCGGGCAGGAACAAAAATTGATCGCTGATTGATACGGCAACTCCGCGCTGATTAATCGAAACTTGAATATCCCTCGTCAAATTCTCAGAACGCAAAAACGAGTTCAACGTGTAAGCTACATGCCTCGTGTCAATCTCGACGCGTTCACTTGCTCCGGGACTTGTTCCCATTTCTCCGCTCTTGTTGGGATCTTGGGATTCTTCCGTCGTAACTCCGCCTTTCAAAACTCCGAGTGAACCTCGCAATGATAACAAAGCCTTCTGGAATTTCTGACTATCAATAGACGACATAGCGAACAACAATATGAAGAAGCAAAGTATCAATGTTACCATGTCGCCGTAAGTTCCCATGTAAAACGGTGCGGATAATCCCGGCTCTTCTGGTTTCTTTTGTCGTGCCATAGTTTAACCTTCCTCCTGGTTGAACGCTTCACGAAGTTTCGGCGGCAAGTAAACTTTCAGCTTTTCTTCGACAGTTCTCGGGTTCTCGCCGGCCTGTATCGCTAAAATTCCCTCAACCATTAACTCCATTGATTTGACTTCCTGAGCTGAACGTGCGGCCAATTTCTTACTCACTGGAGAGCCGAACATGTTAGCCATCATTGAACCGTACATCGTCGTGATTAATGCAACGGCCATACCGGGACCAAGCGCGTTAACGTCGGATAAGTTTCCTAACATTGCAATTAATCCGATTAACGTTCCGATCATTCCGAATGACGGCGCAAACTCCGTTAAGTTGTCGAACACGGCTTTATTCGCGCTGTGCCTATCCTCAAAATTTCCGATTTCAGTATCAAGAATTGCCCGCACAAGTTCCGGGTCTGTTCCGTCAACAACAAGCTGAATTGCTTTGCGCATAAAATCACTGTCGACTTCCGCAACATCAGCTTCAAGAGAAAGCAAACCTTCACGGCGTGCTTTTTCCGCGAAACTCACAATCATTTGTATCATCGCAACAAGATCCGGCTCCTTGAAAGTAAATACGTTCTTCATACAGCCTCCGAATGCTTTGAGCCTGTCGCCGGGATTTGAGATGATTGTTGCTCCGATTGCTCCGCCGATTGTAATCATGAGTGAGGGAACATCAAAATACGCTCCGATATTTCCGCCCGAAGCCATTGATGCGATGACTAAAATCCATGTCGCAAGAAATCCTATAAGACTTGTTAAATCCAAATTAAGCCACCTCTAATATTTTTATTCTGATTCATCCGCCGTGTTCGCAATTATGCACGTATAGCCCGCCGCTTTCCTGAAGGCTATAATCTTTCTGTATACGTCCTTGACTTTTTCGCGCACAATATAGCGATGACCATTCAGAAGACGCAAAACAGTATCCGGCGTTACGTCAATCGTCTCAATCATGTCGGAGTTCAACAGAAATGCTTCACCGTTCAAGCGATGTACTTCAATCATAATTCAGAACGCCAGCCCCTTTATATTTATTATGTTTATGCTTAGATGAATTTTTATGCATGAATTTATACGTATCCTTAAAAATTTTTCAGGATTAATTGTAATATTATACGATTTGAACGCAAAAAGCGATAAAATAAAGCAATAAAAATTTCGCCGGAGGTGTAACTAAATCTCTCATGTCCGAAAATATTAGTAATCTTTACAGTAAAATAGATTTTCTCGTAAATGGCGGAGCACTCAAAAGTTTAACGGATTATCTCACCGAGAAAAATATTAAAGCTCTCGTCGTCGAACCCGAAGACTCAGGCAAACTCAACGTTATGGATGCTGCCGGAGTCATTCCTCAATCATTGACGCTTGAAGATAATATCACGAAATTATTCACGTCAGGCGTTGCAAAAGAGAATTACGAGCTTGATTATTCCGATGGCATTAAAGATTGGCCGGGAGTTGTCAGAGTTCGGGGCGGCCAATGGAAAATTTATATTCTGCTCCAGAATAAACCGGCTAAACCTGACGCACTAATCGAAGAGTTAAAGCCTTACGCTGGATTAATAGGATTATGGCAGACTTATAAGAAAATTTCTGATACGGAGAAGAAATTATCGCGCCTGTCCTACATGATTTTAGCGACTAAGAGCACGTTAGCTTCAATCTTTGAGCCGATGCCTCTTCAATATTTTGCTTCGTTCTTGACCGACGTATTGCGTGAGAGCTTATTCCCGAAGTCCGTAGCAATTCTTAAAGATGAGGGGAATTATTTATCCGTCTTCAACGGCAAAGCCGAAAATATCCCCGAACGAAAAGGAATTTACGCCTCCCAGATTTTGCCGCCCGCTCCCGTTGTCGTTAAGAATAATGAGGAGATTGCTGAAGTCGTTTTGCCCGTCGCTGAAGGTGATTGCAGATTGTTCTGTTTAATCCAGTGGGATGAACTGCCTGATGACCAGACTATGAACTTCTTAGAGTTACTCGGAAATTTAGCCGTCCGGGCAATCGCGATTAACAATTTACGCATTCAATCACAACAGGCTCAAGCAAATATCTCTACCGGAGAATTTACGGTTTTGTCGCTCTCGAACGTCCTGAAAATTTTACGCGGTGCCGAAGACAAATCAAGATTTTTATCATTGCTCGTTGATATTTTCATGGAACAATGCCGTATGCAGAATTGTTTATTAGCGACATGGAACAAAGCCCGCAAAGGTTACGCAATCACCGAATACCGCACGGGAAGCATCAAAGCCGATATGGATCCGACACTTCTGCCGTCATCAAGCCCAGCTTCAGTTGCAAATATCAACAACTCCTATTATGACCTCACGGAAAAATCTCCTGACGCAATATTTAAATCTTGGGGATTGGCCGGATGTCCTTGGAAAGATGCGCTGAAGAGTTCTGATGCAAAATATATTTTCCCGGTCTGTGATGATAATTCTTTGGTCGGCATTCTCGCGCTCGGAGCAGGTCAAAAGGGAACAAACGCACTTGACCGTTCACAGCTTGCTTCGTTGCAGTTAATAGCTCAGTTTGCGGCGTATGAGTTCAGACGTTTTGAGTAAAATTAATGTGATATGGAATTTCTGAAGCCAGGATTTACACGAGAAGATTTATTGCGTATTGATGAAAAATTTCTGCCCTTGCTTGCTGACGAGGTAAGGGCAGTTATTATAGACACCGTGAAACAGAACGGCGGACATTTAGGCTCTTCGCTTGGAGTTGTTGAGTTGACGATCGCGATGCTCAGAACGTTTGACCCGTTTAATGACCGAATAATTTTTGACGTTGGCCATCAATCTTATCCATATAAAATTTTGACGGACAGATTTGACCAGTTCCACACGTTAAGGCTAAAAGACGGGATTTCAGGTTTTCCCCGACGAAGTGAAAGCCCTTGCGATCATTTCAACACGGGACATTCTAGCACGTCAATATCTGCGGCGTTGGGAATGGCTAAAGCGAGGGATTTATTGCACGAGAAACGAAACGTTATAGCTTTCATCGGCGATGCTTCATTGATTAACGGGCTGGCATTCGAGGCGTTGAATTACGTTCAGGAGACACACACAAACTTTATCATAATTCTCAACGACAACAGACATTCAATTTCAAACAGGGTCGGCGGCTTCTCAACGATGCTTGCGAGACTTTCAGCGAACACGTTTTACAGGCGAGTGAAGAACAAACTGCGAAGAATTTTAGGCGTTGAAGGAAGTAAATATCTCGAAAAAGTTCGGGATTTCATAAAATTTCTCGTCAAGCCCAACAATATTTTTGACGAACTCGGAATAAATTATTGGGGGCCGTTCGACGGACATGATATTAAGAACGCCGAGAAAATGCTTGAACTCGCGAAGAATTATTACCGTCCTGTTCTGTTACACTTCAACACGATTAAAGGCAAGGGATTAGCTGAAGCTGAGGCTGACCCGACGAAATATCATCAAGTTTCACCGGCCAATGAAGTAAAATCACGAACTTGGAGCGAAGCGGCATCAAAGATTGCTGAAGAACTCGCCATGAAGGATGAAAGAATTGTGTGTTTCACGGCGGCAATGGTTACGGGGGTAAAACTTGAGAAATTCGCGCGGGCTTTCCCTGCAAGATTTTTCGACGTTGGAATTGCTGAAAGTCATATGCTCACGATGGCGGCAGGTCTGGCGGCTGGAGGTATGCGTCCTTGGGTGTTCATTTACTCTACATTCTTACAACGTGCAATGGATCAGCTCGTTCATGATATAGCGCTACAAAATTTACCCGTCGTGATAATGGTTGACCGTGCAGGATTGGCCGGATCCGACGGCGACACTCATCAAGGCTTACTCGACATTTCATGGGGGCGCGCAATTCCTAATCTCGAAATTTACACGCCATGCGATGAATTTTCCCTGAAAGATGCGATGTTGAAAGCCTCAACGAGAGACGGCCCGACTTTGATACGTTATCCACGAGGAAAAATCCCGGAAAATAATTTTGCGGCTGTCAGTGATGATATTGTGAAGCTGGCTGACGGCGAAAAATGGGCATTGCTGGGAAATGGCGCGAGCGTGAGTACTATGCTTGATGTGAAAAATCTTGCTGAGAATATCACGCTTGATACTGAATGCGAAGAAAAAACCACTGCTCATGATGACACAATGCCTGAGAAAAATTTTGCCGATAACGATGACGCAATAACTCCTAGAAAAATAGCGGGGATTGACGCTGAACGTGAGAAAATTCATAACGACACAACAACTGAACATGAAAAATTTTACTCGCCAGCTGTCTATGATGTCCGGAAAATTAAGCCGCTTAATCTTGATATTATTGATGAAATTTTGCGGAGTTATGAGCTTGTCGCCGTTCTCGAGGAAAATTACATGCCCGGAGGATTAGGCGAGGCCGTAGCTTCGAGAATTGCTGAGAAAAATTATCCCGTGAGATTATTATCGTTCGGAGTTCCTGATGTCTGCGTCAAACACGCTACTCAAACCGAACAAAGGGAACTTTACGGCTTGACACCTGAAAACGTAATCGCTCAATGCAAAAAGTTTCTTGTTAAGTCAGAGGCTCAGGGATGAGAATAAATTATCGTGTTAAATTATTATCGTTCGGAGTTCCTGATGTCTGCCCTCACTCAAGACAACAGGAGCTTTACGGCTTAACGGCTGAAAATATTATCGCTCATGAAGAATAAAGAACGTCTTGATAAACTCCTGCTTGAACTCGGACTTGTCGACACTCGCAACAAAGCTCAAGCTCTCATCATGGCCGGAAAAGTTCGGGTTAATTCTCAAGTCATCACGAAAGCCGGAGCAATGTTCGAGCACGACGCAAATATCACACTTGATGAAGTTTCACAATGGGCAAGCAGAGGGGCGAAAAAGTTACTGCGGGCGTTTGAAGTATTCGGGCTTGACGTTCACGGTAAAATATGCGCTGATTTCGGAGCTTCAACAGGAGGCTTCACCGACGTTTTATTAGCGAACGGAGCCGAAAAAGTTTACGCCGTTGATGTAGGTTACGGCCAATTAATTTGGAGACTGGCCAATGACGAACGAGTTATCATCATGGACAGGACTAACGCAAGATATTTGACGCGCGAAGATTTTGCAGATGAGATTGATTTTGCTTCGTGTGATGTCTCGTTTATCTCGCTAAAGTTAATTTTACCCGTTCTTGATGAAATTGTTCATGATGAAGCCGTCGTATTAATAAAGCCCCAGTTTGAGGCAGGACGCGAAAAAATCTCACGCGGAATCGTCAAGGATAAGAAAATTCACGTTGAAGTCATCGAGAATATTTTGCAATTTATACGGGAGCAGACAAAATTTTTTGTGATTGGCCTGACTTACTCGCCGATAAAAGGCCCGGAAGGAAATATTGAGTTTTTATGCAGAATTTCTCATGCCGAAAATGTTTATGATTACAATGTTAATGATATAGTAAATCTAGCTCATGAAAATTTAGAGAGGTGATTAATTTTTGAGTGAAGCTGTAAGTTTACTCAAGGGATTATTTGAAGCCGATGAATGGGAGAAAATCGAAGCCCAAATTAACGACGAAACAGACATTAACGCTCTCGATGATGATGGCTATTCGTTGTTATCATATGCTGTAATGTCGAATAATCCGGAGAACGTCAAGAAAATTCTTGAACTCGGAGCCGACGTAAATATCAAGCTCGGAGTAAAATTCAACGTTCTGGGCTATGTTGCGCTGTTGTTTGCCGTGAACGAACAAGTTAATAAACGAGTTAATGATGTAAATCACGAAATAGTTTCAATCTTAATTCAAGCCGGAGCCGACATGAGCGACGCAATGTTAATAGGCATAAGAGCCGGAAGTCTCGAGTTCGTTGACTTGTTATTTCAAAATGGAGCGGATATTAACGGAAAATTTGCCGAAGAACAAACACCTTTTGCAATCGCAATTCTTGGCATGAAGAGCGAAGTCAAGCCCGATGTAATAAAATATCTTGTTGAACACGGAGCAAATCTCAACGAAATTTTTGATTTAGGCGACAACGTAATCACTACGGCCCTGAATATCTGCATAACAATGGGACGTATTGACCTGATGAGAATTTTGCTTGAACACGGCGCTGACCCGAACATAAAGGATAATAGGGGGCGAGTTCCTCTGCTTCTTGCTGTTTTGCTTGGAGATATTGACTCTGAAGATATTTCTTGTCTGCTTGATGCTGGGGCTGATGTGAACGCTCGCGATGATAAGGGCATGACCGCTTTAATGTGGGCAATTATTGAACGCGACAAGAGCGCAGATTTCCTGATATCGGCGTTAATCCGAACTGGAGGAATTCAGACGGAAAACGGCGAGAAATTTGCGGGTTTCTGTTATGCTTTATCGGCGTTGAAGCGGGAAAATCAGCTTGAAGTTGTGAATTTGCTTGTTGAACGCGGAGCTGATATTAAACTTCGTGCCAAAAATGGAATGAACGCTTTGAGTTGTGCGGCTATGAATTTCGATGATGAGATTATGAGCATTCTTAAGGGTGCCGGAAAAAATAATAAATCTTAAGGAGGAAAAATTTTTACATGTTTATCGAGTTATTAAAACGATGGATAAAACCTGCAAATCTCGGTGAATTTGACTTAATCATTGAGCCTGACAAAACAACTTCTGATTTTATTTATGAGCTTGTGAAGTTTCGCGAATTATTTTTCTTTATGGCTTTGCGGGATATTCTCGTTCGCTATAAACAGACAGTAATCGGAGTTGCCTGGAGTTTAATCCGGCCAATGTTGAGCATGGTAATCTTCACGGTAATTTTCGGACGAGTTGCGAAGATGCCGACAGAAGGGAGCGTGCCTTATCCGATTATGGTATTTTCGGCGTTATTACCCTGGCAGTATTTTGCTAATTCCATGTCAAGCAGCTCTGAATCAATGATAAGAGGCGCAAACATGATAAGCAAGATTTATTTTCCTCGTTTAATCCTGCCGACTTCAGCCGTTCTTGTCAGCGCTGTGGATTTCTTTATCTCGTTTGGAATGCTTTGCGTCCTGATGATAATTTATCGATTTGTACCGTCGCCGATGATAATATTACTTCCGATTTTCTTTCTCATCGCAACTTTTACGGCTCTGGGCATAGGCTATTGGTTCTCCGCGATTGGGATAAAATACCGCGACTTCAGACTTTTAATGCCGTTCATCGTGCAATTCGGGCTTTATGTCTCGCCTGTAGGTTTCTCAAGCTCAGTTATTCCTGAAAGATGGCGTTTAATTTACAGCTTAAATCCTATGGTCGGAGTAATCGACGGCTTCAGATGGTGCATTCAAGGAACTGCGGACTCACTTTATCTTCCCGGATTCATAATCTCTATGATAACTTCGGTATTTGTATTTTACTTCGGCATGAAATATTTCCAGAAGACCGAGAGATTTTTTGCTGACTTTATTTAATCGGCGATGGAGGAAGAATAACCATGTTAGCGTTAAAAGTTGAAGATTTAGGCAAAAGATATTTGATTGCTCACAATGTAAATAGAAGAATTTATGACGTTTTAGGGGATTATGTAGCACGTCTCAAGCGCAGACTTCGTAATCCTTTCGCCGAACGTTCAAAGCCTGCAGGCTCCGAAGATTTCTGGGCGTTACAGCATCTCACATTCAATGTTGAAGAGGGAGAAAGAGTTGCATTCGTCGGGCATAACGGCGCGGGAAAATCTACACTCTTAAAAGTTTTGAGCAGGATTACGGCACCGACGACGGGAAAAATTTCGATTAAAGGCCGAGTTTCGAGCTTGCTGGAGGTCGGCACAGGATTTCACCCGGACTTATCAGGACGCGAGAATATTTATTTGAACGCCGCAATCTTGGGCATGAAAACTTGGGAAATTCGCAAAAATTTTGATGACATCGTAGAGTTTGCAGGAGTTGAAAAGTTCCTTGATACTCCCGTTAAGCGTTATTCAAGCGGAATGTATGTAAGATTGGCCTTCGCGATCGCCGCTCACTTGAACTCTGAGATATTAATCGTCGATGAAGTTTTAGCCGTCGGTGATATGGAGTTCCAGAAAAAATGTATGGGAAAAATGGACGAAATCAGCCACAAACAGGGCCGAACAATTTTATTCGTCAGCCACAACATGGGAGCAGTCCTTCAGCTCTGCAACCGTGTAATCTGTCTCGATAAGGGCCAGAAAGTTTTTGACACTCCTGACGTTGCCGCCGGCGTTCAGAAATATATTAGCATTTCCCAGCTTGGAGCGACCGATGCAGAATGGAACAATCCAGGCGACGCGTACGAAAACGATTACTTCAAGCCGTTACGTTTCGGGTTATATACTCCCAAAGGTGAAGTCAATCTTGCTTCACTCAAACATGACGATGAACTTTACGTTGAAATCGAAGGCATCGTGAGAAAACCAGATAAAAATTTATGTGTAGGCTACGCGATTTATGACCAAGTCGGGACGTTATTATACTGGACGTATCACAGCGACCAGATTAACACGAGCGAGGAAATCCCGACGCTTGACGGACATGTTTGCTTGCGTGCGAAAGTTCCTGTTGATTATTTGAACTTGGGCGACAAGAGATTAGAGCTTGCAATAAGGCTTTACAATGGACAATGGATAACTCAGCCGGGAATGTCAAAGCCGCCTTCGGTGTCGTTCAGGATTGAGGGACCATTAACGCCGTCGCCGTATTGCGTGCTTCAAAGAACGGGAACGATGGCGATAAATTCAAGCTGGAAAATTAAAGATTAGAATGATGGCGATAAATCACATACTGAAAGCTAAGTCGCAATAAATTCAAGCTGAAAGATTAGTTATTACGTTATCATTATAGAGAATTATTAACAGGAGAAATAAATCATGAAGAAGGCATTAATCACCGGAGTAACAGGCCAGGACGGAGCATATCTGACTTCGTTTTTGCTGAAGAAGGGCTATGAAGTTCATGGGCTGAAACGTCGAAGCTCAATTTTCAACACTTCAAGAATTGACGAGTTTTATAAAGATTTGCACGAGGAAGGACATAAATTTTTTCTGCATTATGGGGATTTGACGGACTCTTCGAATTTAATTCACATGGTGCAGATGATACAGCCCGACGAGATTTATAACTTGGCGGCACAAAGTCATGTAAGCGTCTCATTTGAAACTCCCGAATACACGGCTGACTCTGACGGATTAGGAACGTTGCGTTTGCTTGAAGCTATAAGGATTTTGGGGCTTGAGAGTAAGACGAAATTTTATCAGGCATCGACGAGCGAATTATACGGAAAAGTTCAGGCAGTCCCGCAGAACGAGACAACTCCGTTTTATCCGAGAAGCCCGTATGCCGCCGCGAAACTTTATGCTTACTGGATAACCGTAAATTACCGTGAGGCGTATAAAATTTTTGCATGCAACGGAATTTTGTTCAACCATGAATCCGAACTCAGGGGCGAAACTTTCGTAACGAGAAAAATTACACGTGCCGCCGCGAGAATTGCATTAGGACTTCAGGAGAAAACGTACTTAGGCAATCTCAACTCAAAGCGAGACTGGGGACATTCTGAAGATTACGTGCGGGCAATGTGGATGATTTTACAGCAGGACGAGCCCGAAGATTTTGTTATCGCTACGGGAGAAACTCACACGGTCCGGGAATTTGCAACGCTCGCTTTCAAGGAAGCCGGAATAAATTTAGAGTGGCAGGGTGAAGGTCTCGACGAGAAGGGAATTGACACGAAGACGGGTAAAGTTGTCGTTGAAGTTGATCCGCGATATTTCAGGCCGACCGAAGTAGATTTGCTATTAGGGGATCCGACGAAAGCCGAGAAAAAATTAGGCTGGAAACGAAAAGTTACGTTCACGAAGCTAATTAAACGAATGGTGAAATACGACCTTGAACTCTTCAAGAAGGATATATTAATCCGCGACGCTGGCTATAAGGTTCAAAGCGCGCTCGAAGAGTTATAGAAAATTTGTCCCCCTGTTGTTGTCGGCAGGGGGATTGTTTATTTATTCGTCGTCGCTGTCTTGAAGAATTTCTCCTCTGAACTCACCTTTTCGGCACAAGCTCTTAATGTGGCAGTATTTGCATGTGTCGGCTCGGTATTCGGGGGCGAACTCTTTACGTTTCAGGACTTCGACGGCACATTTCATCGCGTATTCTCCCTCGTCAATTCTGTCTGAGAGTTTCTCGTTGAACTTTCCGGATTTATACTCGCTGAAAATTTCTTTTATGGTTGATGAAAAACTTCCTGAGATTTTCCCGTCCTCAAGTCCAAGAATGTAAACGCCCGATAAACTTTCAGCTCCGAATAATGCCGCATAAACGGATAATTGCAAGCCGTGATTAAATTTTTCGCGGCCGTCGATGTTCCAGAAATAATTTGCTATCCTCATGCTTTGTTCTGAGTTTTCGCCAATTCCCTCTTTGTAATCAACGATAAATGCAAATTCCTGGCCGTAAGCGTCTCTCAGGTATTCTATTCTATCACATTGTCCGAGAAAAGTTACGCCGTCAATTGTCGTCTTCAAGTGGGCTTCGTCTTCAAGCAAAATTTTCTCGTGAGTGTAACCTTCAGAGTGAAGATTGTCAAGGATAACAGCTTGCATCATGCTCAACCTGTCAACGCGGAATTTTATTCCCTTAAGCCTTCGTGTGAGCCTGAAATCCTTAACGAGTTTATGAAACTTTTCGTAATTCTCATCTTCGCCGCTCGTTAATTTTTCCCATTCCTCATTGGCAATCTTTACGAACTTTCCGCCCGGAGCGTTCATATCCTCGCGGTAGCGCCGCCAGACACATTCCCAGAATTTATGTAACATTGTTCCCCATTCAACAGGCGAAGTAATATCCGAACTTTCCTCGTATAAATTGGCCTGACGTTTTTGATACCATAAGAATGGACAGCTTAAGAGTTCGTGAATGTCGCTCGCTCCGACAGCATTAGCTGACTTTGAAACTTTCGGCACAAAACGCGGGATTTTCTCTTCAGCGTCAATGTTATCAAATATAAAGCCGTCGCTTCCCATCAAAATTTTTATGCCTTCTGAGTTAAATTTTTCCCGTTCCCAGTCAGGCAAATCATCAAGAAATCTCTTCACAAACGGAGACTCCAAAACGGGGCGGCCTTCATCGTCGAGTTCCGGGCGTGAGATTATCGTCAAAGTTTCGCCGGTCTGGATTAATCGCCTGAATAACGCTTCATGTTGAGCGGCTTTGTCGGAAATCGTCGGCATGTGCAAGTCCTCACGTTCTGAGTTGCTGAGTAATGGCGAACTCGTTATGCTCTCTGACCAAGTTTTTTGTGTAACGCCTGAGATTATCCAAACTGGGAATGACGCGAGAACTGGAGGCTGTTTCGTGAAAATCCGTATTGCATTTGAGACTTGAATAGGCGCGCGAATGTTCGTGTTTCTGCACCAGTCTTCGAGATATTCATAGGCTTCATCGCCGTTAATTCTAGCGTCCTGAACCGGGCCTAAATCGGGCATTAACTCGTTGAGGGCAAGAACTTTTTCTCCGATTAACCTTATTGCGTCGGCTGTTAATCTTTTACTCTCGTCGAGTTCCGGGAAGTCAGCAATTTTATCTTCATTGTCAAGCCATAAACCTTTAGCCGTCAAGAACTCATGAAACGCACGCATAATCCTTAACGGTGATTTTTTCCCGCTTAGAGCATCACAGAATTTGCGAATTTCTCGGATTGCACGTAAAGCCGCCGTAAAAGTCTCGTCGTTGTCTTCGTTTTCTTGAGCCGCCGACAAATAATTTTCCCAGCTGTCAAGCCCGGAACTTCCTGCACGGTAAGCCCTCATAACAGGGAATTTTATCCCCGCAAAACACGGCTGAGTTAATAACATTGCAGTCTCGTAAGTCGGAAAATCACGTAATTGCAAATTTCGGATTGACGCTAAAATTTTTCCCGGCAACGTCCGATTTATCGCAATCCCGCTCATGAAATCAAATTTTATTCCGTAACGCTCGAAAGCCTCCGCAAATTCCTCTTCACGTCCGGACGAAATCATAAGACCAATCTCATCAAAACCAGGAAACTTCACGTCATGTAAATTTTCTTCCTGCGAATGGTCAACTTTTGATGAAATTTTATCTTGCCTTGCGCTGAGTGAAAATTTATTCTGCGACCATAAAGCTAAAGTTCGTGCGATAATCTCCGGTTCAAGTCCGTGTTCAGCAGATGGTATCTCGTAAATTTTTCCGGTTGATTTCTTATCCGAAGGCTTGAAGCTGAACTGAACATCGGCATCATGAAAGTTTTGCATGTTGACTTCCGGCTTAAGAATGATAATCTTTCGGCATCTGTCCTCAAGTGCTCGCAACAACTCCAACTGGGCATGATTAAACGACATGAACCCCGTAAAAACTATTGCATAATCTTTTCCCCAATCCTGATTTTTCACGATTTCCCTTAACGCTTCACTATAAACCTGAGCGCTGTCGAGCAAGTTATAGTTTTCGAGATAGTCAAAATAGCGTGAATAAACTTCAGGCAATAAAAACTCCGAAGGATTATCACTGTCGGGATTATGATTAAGCTGTTCGGGGTTGACAGCCTCATTCAGCAATTCCCGTATATCGTCAGAAATTATCGATAAGAAACCGGAGCGCGAAATTCCGGGAAAACTCGGTGTCTTATCGGGAAATTCGGCGATTACGTTATTCAATATTGCCTTGAGAATTAACAGGTGATCCGGAGGAGACAAAACGCGTTTTCGTGATGAAGCGCATACATCCTCGTAAATATCCTGCCAAGTCCATAAAATATTATCGCTCTGAACGGGAAATAAAACTTTGTCATTTCTCGAAGGAACAACGAAGCGCATATTTTCTTCGTCGAAACCTGAGATTATATGCGCTAATTCTGATACTTTGCTATATGAATAAATTTTTGTCATGGAGCTATATTAAATCAAAGCGTGCTGTCTGACAAGCTCCCTTCTTACGGCCTCAATGTCAACTTTCCCATTCTCGCCCTGTAAAGCCGCCGAAACTCCTGCCGCATGTCCTGTAGCTAAACATGTTCCCATTACGCGAGAAGCCGCCATAGCTTGGGAGTCAGCGCAGATTAATCTTCCTGAACCGTAAAGATTATCGACATCGACGCTTCTTAAGCAGTCCAACGGAATATCATAATAGCTCGCACCTGGAACATCAAGATAAACGGCCGCTTCGTTGAGGCTCGAATGAATTTCGGGCTTCCATCCTCCGCGTGCAACTCCTTCTTTCGACTTTTTGCGATTTAACACGTCATCAGCTGTGAGCATGTATCTTCCTGCAAGTCGTCGTGTCTCGCGAAAACCGATTGACGGGCCAATCATCGTTAATTCAGCGTTCTCCATTCCGGGCATAAAACGCTTGAACGCTTCAAGATAAGACAGAGCCTGACCGCGCGTGAATTTTTCCATCTGGGTAAGTTCTTCGGCGCTAAGACCGGTCGGAATTACACTCGGCAATAAAACTATGACTTCCTGCGAACCTGACATCTTGAGAATAAAGCCGCGTTCACGTGTCAAATTGGGAATGCCCGCTTCTTTTCCCTTCTTAACAGCTCGTTCAACGGCTGAAGGGCTCATGTCCTGCGAAATATCAACTCCGCAAAGTCTGAACGGGAGAGTTGCGGCCATGACTTGACCGTTTGAGTCGCCCCAGAGAGTTTTTGCTCCGGCTAAGTGTGAGAGATTTGCATCACCCGTTGCGTCAACGAAAACTTTCGCGTGAACCGTAAATCTCCCCTCGTCGTCCTGACATGTTACGGATTTTATCTCGCTTCCCTCACGTGAAACGTCAATTATGCTGGTGTGAAGAAAGTATTTCACGTTGTTCTTGTCGAGCAAGTTATCAAGAGCAACTTTCATGTATTCAG
The DNA here is from genome assembly GCA_017454625.1 of Synergistaceae bacterium. GTDB lineage: Bacteria > Synergistota > Synergistia > Synergistales > Aminobacteriaceae > JAFUXM01. The sequence goes on along the minus strand of JAFTCP010000162.1, from coordinate 8,657 downwards.
GCTTGAACTGGATATTTTTATTCCCTGCCGCTGATATTATAGTCTCCGTTGAAGTCGGCGAAAGTTTATGAAGCTCATCAAGAACTAAATCACACACTCCAGCGACACACTTCACAGGATTTTCACCGCACGTGTAAACCGCACACAACGCACCAATCCCAGCATGAGCACCTTCACCGCCAAGATAAGCATTGCGCTCGATTAACATTACGTTTGCTCCAGCCTGAGAAGCTCCGATTGCCGCCGAAACTCCGGAAGTTCCTCCGCCAGCAATTAATACGTCAACAAAATACTCATTCTGCATTATTTTTCTCCATTCATTTGCTGTTATCCTCGAAATTTCACTCGCAAACTTCATAAATAAATCTTGCTGTAAAATTTCTCATGACTTCTCATCATGAAATTCACAAACTTTTTCTAGCCAATAATTATTGGATAAGCTATGTAAGTCAATACTAAAATTCCGCCGCAAATTAATATATCCTGAAAAAATTTCTCTATCCAATAATCATTGCTCCCAGAGGATAGCCAATGTAAGTTAATACGAGAATTGCCATGACAGCGAAAATTCCGCCCCAAATGAACATATCCTTTGCGCTCGTCCAGCCTGAGCCTATCGCGACCGTGTTAATTGTTGATTGTCCTGCTGGTGTCATGTTGCAGACTGCCGCTGAAAATCCGACCATCGCGAGAACAGCTCCGACGCTTACAGTTCCTGCTGGCATTGATGTTAAAACGGAGAGGGCTACAGCGCTTACGACGGTTGTAGTTACGATATTGGATGAAAAGTTCGTCTCAAGGACTGCCCAAGTCATGAAGAATAATATCATTGACGTTAAAGGCATGTTAGCTGTGAGAGGTTGAAGCGTTGACGTTAGCCACTCCGAAATTCCTACGTCCTTATTCGTTAAGCATGCTCCAAGCCAAGTTGCCGCTCCTGTCATAAGGATTGAGCCCCATAAAATTCCCTTTGAAGTTACTTCACGGAAATTCATGATGCGTTCGCCTTTGTCCTTGAGAATGAAGAGGATTATGCATCCAAGAAGGGGCGGCATTGCTGTAGTGTAGCTGTTGATAGTCTTGTACAAATCCGGCGCGGCACTCCTAAACAAACTCGGTCCAACCCATAACAACACGACAAGAAGCATTGTTCCGAGAATAATTTTCTCGCGTCTGTCAGCAGGAGGAACTGTTCCACGAAGAGCCATAGCTTTTGCCGGGTCAATATCGTTAATGTCGTCAGGACGGTAAAACAACTTGAACACGAGGATTAACAGCACGATTAATAAAATTCCCGTCGGTATTCCGAAGGCCATAAATTGGAACTGGTTAATGTCCCGTCCTGTTGCCGCCGCATAATATCCAATAGCCATTGTAGGCCAGACATGCCCGATAGCCGTCATTCCTGATGAAAGACTTATGCATATTGCTGTTCCCATCATAATCATGTTGCCGGTTTTTCCGCCCTTGCGAACTTCCAGAACCGAGAAAATATCCTCCAAGAACGGCATAAACGCCACGAACAAGACTGAAGGCGAGATAAATAATCCCATGAACGTAACCGAAGCGAACAGGAAACAGACGAAATGCCAGGCTCCGCGCCGAGCTATTGCGTTTGTGATGAAAGCTACCGTACAACGACGAACAAAATTAGTCTTCGATAATGGGTAAACGAGCGCAAACGTGAAGAGTAAGAATGCGACCGTTGAATTTCCGAAGGCTCCGGCGAAAGTTTTTCCGAACCCGAACACAGGCAGAAATCCCAACGCTAACAACGTAATCATACTCGGCCAATCAATAGAAATCGTAATCCACATCAAAAGCGAACCGAAGAATACGCCTAAAACTCCCCAAGCCTGAGACGAAAGACCATAAGCAGGAGGCATGAAACGTGAGCCGATGATTAAAGTGAGGGACAATACGAGGAAAATATTATCTTTCTTCATGAAAATTTTGCTCCTTCTGAAATTATAATTTGGGTAGATTTATTCTATAATTAACGTGAGCAAAATAAAAATACCCGTTTCCTATCGAAGACTAAAAATTTTTTATGTCAGGAGAGATTTATTCATGCAACTGTCAAGCCTCCGATATTTCCTCGAAATCTCCCGAACTAAGAATATCACACTCGCCGCTAAAAATCTTCATCTTTCACAGCCTTCATTGTCGTTCGCCGTAAAAACTCTTGAGGACGAATTAGGGATTACACTTTTAACTCGTCATGCTCATTCTGTCTCGTTGACGGACGCGGGCGAAAAATTTGCGAGTTACGCTGAGGAAATTATTGCTTCGGTTGAAAGTTTAGCCGAGATTATGCAGGCTCATGCGAAGCTATTATCAGGAAACTTGCGGCTCGGTATGCTTTGGATTGGAGGCTATATGAATTTGCTGGCTTTGCTGAATGATTTTCGCGCGAAATATCCGGCTGTCTCGTATGAACTTGCTTTTGATGGAAGCGACGTGTTAATTCATAAATTATTGAGCCGGCGTTTACACGGAGTTTTCATGATAAGTTCTCCGACGGTTTTGGAACAGCAAAGCGAACTTCACAGCGTCAAAATCAGCACGGAAGAATACATGTTGATAGTTCCGAAAAATAACGCCCTCGCAAAAAATAAAAGCCTCAGCATGAAAGATTTATCACACGAAACTATAATAATGCCGTCGGCTAAAACTCTTTTACATCGTCAATTGTCGCTGATGTTCGATGAACTGGGGATTTCGCCGAAAGTTTTATGCTCAACAAGTCAACCTGATATTGTCGGCCAATTAACAAGTGAGGAGCTTGCTTTAGGCTTTGCTTCGTCGACGGTGGCGAAAAAGATTTGTCCTGAGAATTGCCGAGTTATCCCGTTTTGTGAGAGCGAGAAAATTCAACGGGTAATCTATTACGTAACGTTAAAAGAACTGCTGGATTACCCATTGACTAAGGCATTTGCTGAGTTTATCGAACATAAAGGAAATCTGAAAGCTCCGAAGTGATCGCGTCAACCTCAGATTGAGACAAAATATTTTTCCACATTCCGACGTTCTTAATCGAAATATCAGGATTGAAAAATTCCCTTTTATGAATATGCTCGCTCATGTCAAGCCCTACAAAATCAGCAATCAGCTTCAAAGTTTCATCATAATGAAAAATTATATCCTCAAATCTCATAGTCAAAACACTCGCGTCGTCTTCAAGTTCCCGATAATTGCGGCGAAAAGACCTGAATAGTTTAATATACTTGCTTACATCACGTTTTTCTGCAAATGACCAAGAGTTACACTTTATCCAATCAGCAAAAATATCTCTAGGATCCCTGTCAACAACTATCAATTTTGAATCTCGAATAAAGCTCATTTCTCTCTTGTAATTCAATTGCGAAACAGCTTGATCGAGAACTACATGTTTAGCTTTGTTTTCTTGCGCTAATGGAGTAAAGAGGTCATCCATATATTTTTGTGCCGAGCTGAGAAATTCCATGTCGTTAATGTCCGTAACATATAGCTTGCCTGTCGGTCGTACGCTAAAATTAACATGAAAAATTTTGCATATTTTGTTGATTACACGCCTGAAGAGAATAAATACGGAGTTTTCGTTTCTGAAATCTATATCCCAAGCATGAGTAGAATGTTCAAAACTGATAAGAGAATTTATAAACTTTTGAGTTGCTTCCATGAATTTTGGGCCCAAGATTTTCCTGTACCCTAAGCCGGTATGTAATCTATCAGGAACTCGATCTAAAAATTTTGCCCACTTAATGAAGTCTTTAATAGCATTATCATCGCAACGAATTCTTGAGCCTTCATTGACTACAGCGTTAAATAAATTATCTAGACCATAAGGATTTTTTATGATATGAAGCTCATAATCAGGAACATAACATTCATTAAATTCATGCAGAATATCTATTATCGCGCTCGAACCAGACCAACCATAACCAGAAACACAAATATAGTCATAATGATTGGTAACTGGTAACTACATTTTACAGTATTCATGGCTTTTGTCAATCCCTCATCTTTCGCAAAAATAAAGAAAAACTGCCAGAGATTTATTTTTCCCTGACAGTCTGAAAATTTTTTTACTCCTTAGCCAGCACAGCCGCCGGAACATCCTTCACAACCCATTCCGCACCCGGCTCCGGACTTCCAAGCCGTAATAACAGGAACGAAAATCTCAAGGATTGCCGGAATTTCTCCAGTTCCTTCGTCATCGTCAACAAGTGAAAGCGAGTTCATGACCTCTTCTTTCGTCTCGTAACCGTCAAGAATTGCCTGCACTATGTCGCTTAAATAAATTCCCTTGTCCTCACAAACCGGAGTATTCGCCGGCGCACGTGCCCAATCAATTTTTTCCGCAACTAATTCTGCCATAATGAAACCTCCTATGAATTTACATGCAAATTATACATTATCTGTAAAGTGTCAAGTTTCTCCGTAAAATCACGACGCAAAAATAGAACATGTTATATTTTCATGATAATCTCGAAACAAAACAAAACCCGCACAGCCTATGAAAGCCATGCGGGAATAAACGCTTAATGCAAATTTTACAGTTTCGCGGCAATAGCCTGGATGAACTGTTTGCTGTCAACAACCTGAGGAACTACGCCTTCGCAAAGTCCGGTTAAGTCCTTCGTCATAACTCCGCCCTCGATCGTTGCGATTGTCGCCTTCTCAAGTCTGTTCGCGAAATCTACAAGATCAGGTGTTCCGTCAAGTTCTCCGCGCTTCCTCATTGCTCCGCTCCATGCAAAGATCGTAGCTACGGGGTTCGTTGAGGTCATTTTGCCCTCGTCGCGATAACGGTAATAATGCTTCGTTACTGTTCCGTGTGCGGCTTCGTACTCAAAATTGCCATCCGGTGAAACAAGAACTGATGTCATCATCGCGAGTGAGCCGAATGCTGTGCTGACCATGTCGCTCATAACGTCGCCGTCGTAGTTCTTGCATGCCCAGATAAATCCGCCTTCACTTCTCATAACACGGGCTACTGCGTCGTCAATCAGCGTGTAGAAATATGTAATTCCTGCGGCCTCGAACTTCGCTTTGTACTCAGTCTCAAAAATTTCCTGGAAGAGTAATTTAAATGTCTGGTCATACTGCTTGGAAATCGTATCTTTCGTTGCAAACCAGATGTCCTGTTTCGTTGAGAGAGCGTACTCGAAGCATGAACGTGCGAATGACTTAATCGATGTGTCCTTGTTGTACATTGACTGAAGAACGCCAGGGCACTCGTAATCATAAACTGTCTCGCGGAATGTTGCGCCGTTTTTGCCGGTGAAGACTAACTCAGCTTTGCCGGGTTCCGGAACTCTGTACTCAGTGCCGCGATAAACATCACCGTATGCGTGTCTTGCAATCGTGATCGGCTTCTTCCAGTTCTTTACAACCGGCTTAATGCAGTTCGTGAGAATAGGAGCGCGGAAAACTGTTCCGTCAAGGACTGCCCTAATCGTTCCGTTCGGGGACTTCCACATCTCATGAAGATTGTATTCTTCAACTCTCTGCTTGTTCGGCGTAATCGTCGCGCATTTTACACCAACATGATGCTTCTTGATTGCTTCGGCAGCTTCCCACGTAATTTTATCGCGGGTCTCGTCTCTCTTCGGCAAACCCAAATCGTAATATTCCATGTTCAAATCAACAAACGGCGTAAGCAGGTCATCCTTGATAATCTGCCACAATACACGCGTCATTTCGTCGCCGTCCATCTCAACGATGGGGTTTACCATTTTAATCTTGCCCATAGCGTAAAACTCCCTTCAGATTTTATTTTTTGTGAAGCTCCCCCCGAATTTTTCAGCAACTCAGGGGGAATGTAAATCTCTATTACTTTTTGCCGTTACGGTTGAAGTTAATCAAGCATCCGGCCTTAACGATTGTTCTCTCGTTCTCGGTCATGTCCTGAATGTAAAGCTCGGCCTCTTCGACTTTTCCGCCCTTGATTATATAAGCCTTAATGCTTCCGAGTTCGTTTTTGTCGAGTGCTGAACGAATGCCAGGAACATAAACGTAATCGCCAACTTCAAAGTTAGGCTCACCCTTAAGATGGAACGGTATCATTCCCCAGTTCATGCAGTTTGAACGATAACGCTTCGTTGCGTATTCCTGAGTGATGTTCGCGAGTGCTCCCAAAACTCTCTGGCATGAAGCCGCCTGTTCACGTGCTGAACCGTCGCCGGGCTTGTTAGCGTAAATCGTTGAGCCGAACTCGATAGCCTTGACATCAACGCCCTCTTGTCCAGGAATTTTCTTGATTGCCGCGTAAACTTCATCAAGCTCCGGTGTTGCTTCGCCGTTAAGTCTCGCGCGCTCAATCTTCTGGACTTCCTTTGCTTTGCCGACATACTGAGGATCTCTGCGTGAAAGCGTGAACTCAGCAAGTCCAAGCGGGTTAGATCTGAATGAAGACGTTTCGCCTGACGGGATAAGCTCATCGGTCGTTGTAACCTCGTCAAGTATCTTTGACACGACACGAAGAAGGATATTCTCAGCAAGTGCTTCCTGCTCCGGCCAATCCTTAATGTTCGGTCCAAAGCGAATTTCGCTCTCAGGGTTGCCTTTGCCGAAGCCCCAGTAAACTCTTGACTTGTAAGCCTTATCGTCATAGTTGTACGCAGGAACATTGCCCCAGCAGTCGAACTCTTCAGCCGATGTAAGTTTTCCGCCGTTAGCCGCTGTTGCCGCGATTGAACGTGCATCCATGAGCGCGACAGCTGACATCTGACCATTGCCGGGCTTTGAGCCTTCGCGGTTCGGGAAGTTACGGGTCGTATGTCTAATCGAGAATGCGTTGTTAGCTGGTGTGTCTCCTGCTCCGAAGCATGGGCCGCAGAATGCTGTACGAATTATTGCACCTGCATCCATTAAGTCAGCAAGGTAGCCTTTACGGTCAAGGTCAACGAATACCGGCTGAGATGACGGGTAAACGCTCAGATAGAACTCATCAAATCCGCATGTCTTGCCCTTGAGTGCATTGGCCGCTTCGACTACGTTCGTGTAATTTCCGCCCGCACAGCCTCCGATTACTCCCTGCTGAACCATTAATTTGCCGTCCGGAGTAATCTTGTCCATCATCGTGAATGTGGCGCGTCCTCCTGCAACTTTCGCGGCTCTCTTCTCGGTGTCTGCAAGAATGTCCTTCAAGTTTGCGTAAAGTTCATCAATCGTGTATGCGTTTGACGGGTGGAAAGGCATAGCGATCATCGGCTTAATCTTGGATAAGTCAATCTCGACGCATCCGTCATAGTAAGCGACATCTGCCGGGTTAAGCTCTTTGTAAGCGTCAGCGCGTCCGTGTTCGGCTAAGAATGAGCGTGTATCAGCGTCAGTTCTCCACACTGAAGATAAGCATGTTGTCTCCGTCGTCATTACGTCTACGCCGTTTCTGTAATCCGTAGTCATCGTTGATACGCCGGGACCTACGAACTCCATAACTTTATTTTTCACATAGCCTTTCTCGAATACGGCCTTGACGATTGCAATTGCTATATCATGAGGCCCGACATAAGGAGCAGGCTTGCCAGTGAGATAAATCGCGACAACGCCGGGATAAGCGACATCGTATGTGTCTTCAAGAAGCTGTTTGACGAGTTCGCCGCCGCCTTCACCGATTGCCATTGTTCCGAGTGCACCGTATCTTGTGTGAGAGTCTGAGCCCAAAATCATTTTGCCGCAGCCCGCGAACATTTCACGCATAAACTGGTGGATAACTGCAATATGCGGAGGAACATAAATTCCGCCGTACTTCTTAGCCGCTGAAAGTCCGAAATAGTGATCGTCATCGTTAATCGTTCCGCCGACCGCACAAAGTGAGTTATGACAGTTGGTCATTACATAAGGAAGCGGGAATTTCTTCATTCCGGAAGCTCTTGCTGTCTGAATAATTCCGACGAACGTAATATCATGCGAGGCCATCGCGTCAAACTTAATGCGGAGGTGATCCATGTTGTCCGCTGTGTTATGGGACTTCAGAATACCGTATGCAATTGTTCCCTTCTTTGCGTCAGCCTTGTTGTACTGATTGCCGGCCTGGCTTTCAGGTACTATCTTCGTTCCGTTGATGAGATAAACGCCTTCATCATAGAGCTTAATCATTTACGAATATACCCCCTCGAAGATAAATATTTTTTTCCCTGACAGCGAAAGAACATCATACGATAATCAATCCTTCCGCTTACGTGAAAAATATTTTATTTGTGAATTTGTGAATGAATAATAAATTTTTGTACAGAAATTATATCACGCAAATATCAATAAATTTCTAAGTGTAATTATGTATCAATCTAATCTTTCATAATCTAATCCTTCACAATTTTATAGCCGAGTTTCAAAAGCAGCTTTATTGTCTGCATTGCTGTGTTGCGGTCATAATCTTTCTCACTTTCCGGCAATTCCTCATAAGGCACTAAGCAGGGAGTTTTCTTGTTAATGTCGTCGCGGGATTGGCCGTAAGTCCAGCCCTCGTTAATTCTCTGAACGGCCCATACATCGTGAGTATTGGCCGCTAATTCTTCGGTTAATGCCGCGAGTTCTTCGGGAATGATAATATCGCTCGTATCAATTGGTTTAGGTTCATACATAACTAATTCTCCTTTAGTGGCTTAATATCAGGCTCGTAAAAGTTCTTCGGGAATGATAATATGCTTGTGATTATCATGATTAATTTT
>JAFTCP010000161.1 GCA_017454625.1 Synergistaceae bacterium | reverse complement strand
GCGACAAGCGACAAGCGACAAGCGACAAGCGATTATACACTACTTGCATTTTTTGTCAAGCTCCTTTGTAAAAAAATTTAGTTATTTGTGAAAAGTATTATAACATTCAGCATTTAGGGTATAATCAACTTTACTAATAAAACGTTTTATTTCATAAGGGAGGAATATAATTTCATGCGCATAAAATTATCTCATGCACTCCTTTTCTCTTTCATGCTAATTTTTGCTTTGGCATCACAAACTTTCGCCGCTCAATCTATAATCATGAACGGTGATGCTCATGTTGGAGAACAAGCCGTGCTTTCCGTCGAGACCTCACAAATTCCAGCGGGCGGCTCGGTCGAATGGTCAGTTAGTCCCACAACCGGCCTTAATCCCGACAGAATTTCACTAAGAGCCGGAGGACGTGAATGTGCTTTTACTCCGCTCGACACTCACCCTATCAGAGTTATAGCGTCGTTCATTAATCGTGATGGTGATGTTGCTTCAAGCTCAGAAATTTTTGTTAATCCGAAAGAGTTTCAGATTGATATTGCCGTCGTAATCGAGAGGCCTTTAACACTTTGGAACTCAGCAACACGCTCAAATTACGTCTTAAGCCCGGATATTTTACTCGCAAATTCTCCGGTCAGACTTCGTGCGTCGTTAAATCCATCGTTTAAGGGTGAACATTCCTTCAAGTGGGAAGCTGACGCGGCAACAGCTTTATTCAGTCAGGACAAAGACGACATTTTTATTAGACGAAGCGCAATCGGAGAAAGTGAGATTTCAGTCTCGGCCTTCAACGCTAAAGGTGTCAAACTTGGAAGCGGAGAAAGCAGAGTTAATATTTCCCTTCCTGTGTCGAGATTTAACGAGTCAGCTAATGAGCGTGAGGCTTGGCAGAATTGGCAGAGGTCTCAAGAACTCTGGGAGAACAAGAATTACGCCGAAGCTGTCGAACTTGCAGGAAGAGCGATTGCTTTAGCTCCTCGTGATGTCGAAATTTCGCAGGGACTTCGAGCGATGAACACGAATTACGCGAGATACACGAAAGCCCAAAAATTACGTGAGGACGCAGACAACTTTGACGCTCAAGGAAAATTTGACGAAGCCTTGAAGAATTTACGCACCGCACAAGTAATCTGGCCTCTTGAAAATGGAGCTGAAGTTATCGCCGAGACCGAGAAGAAATTCAACGAGCAGAGAATATTAATTCAACAGGCTAACTGGTTACGAGACACCGCAAGTGCTTACGACAACGAAAACATGTACGAGGACGCTTTGGAATATTACGCGAAAAGTATAGCCCTCGTTTCGTCTGATGCCGTCAAAGACAGAATGGAACGTATCAGAAACCGTTTAACGCTGATTGCCGACGCTGACAGATACGCCGGAGAAGGAAACTCATTAGAGCGCGAGGGAAAACTGCAGGAAGCCTTGAACAGATACAGCGCAAGCATATTAAGCAACCCCGACGCAACTTTACGCCAGCATATTGAGGAATTGCAAAGTGTAATATCACGCCGAGAACGTCAAGCCAACGCCTTAAACCGAGAAGCTCAGGACTTAATGAGACGCAACAACAATCAGGAAGCATTGAAGCGTTACACCGAGAGCATGAACGTATGGCCGACTGATACAGCCGAACAGAGAATTAGACAGCTCAACAGAAACACGAGACTTCCGGCCGATGCTGTAATTCGCGGACCTGAGGACTTCGGAATTGGAACGAGATTAGACGCTCAGAAAATTACTCAGGAAGCCGACGAGTTATATTCGCAGGGAAATCTTGACGAGGCTTTAGCTCTTTATCGCAAGGCTCAGAATATCGCGCCGTCCGACGAAATGCGAAGATGGATTGTGAGACTTGATGCGGCTGTGAAGGAACGCGACGCTGTGAACAACGCTAACAGGATGATTAACGAGGCAAACGCATTATTCAAAGCGGGTAAGACCAACGAAGCGATTAATCTTTATCGTGAGAGCTTGAAAGTTCACAAAAATTCTGAGATTGAAGAGTTCATAAGAAAGCAGGCGGCAGGAAATTGAGAATAATCGGATTTTGCAATCTTAAAGGAGGAGTAGGCAAGACTACGGCGTGTCAAAATATCGCTGTGGGATTGGCCAGGCTCGGAAAAAAAGTTGCGGTTGTCGACATGGATCCTCAAAGCAACTTAAGCGCAGGTTTCGGGATTATGCCGTCGCCGTCGGATCCTCAAGTGTTCGATTTGCTCGCTGGTGAAGCCTCTTGGGACGAAATATTAATTCGCAAAGAGGACGTTGACATAATTCCAAGCTCATTAAATCTCGTGATGGCTGAACTCAATAACAAAGGCCCGTTAAGTCAGGATACAGTTTTGCGCGACGCTGTGAAGAAGATTGACCCGTTCAGATATGATTATATTCTGATGGACAGCCCGCCTCAGCTTGGAATTTTCACGCGTAACGTTCTCACGGCTTGCAGTAAAATTGTTGTGCCTATGGACGGAGGATTTTACAGTTTACTGGGCCTGAAACTTTTAGAGACTTCGTTACAGGTTTTCCGTGAGCGTCTTAATCCTGAGCTTGAAATTGCCGGCGTGTTGATGACGAATTATAATCCGAGACTTTACATTGCTCGTCAAGTTTTCGATGATGTCAAGAAGAATTTTTCTGATGCCGTGTTCGAGAATTATATCCGCCAGAATGTTACTCTTGTTGAGGCCGCGAGTATGGGGATGTCAATTTTCTCTTACGATGCCAAATCCAAAGGAGCGGAATGCTATAAGGCTGTTACTGAAGAGTTCATGAGGAAGTTTGACGGCGAGCATGAGCCTGAAGCTGTAATTAAGGAAAGTTCGACACACTCAGAGGCTGAGAACTCGCAGACTTCACGCGTAACTGAGGAAATTTCATCATCGCCCGAAACTGAACCAGAGCCGGAGCCTGAAAAAGAGCCTGAACCTGAGCAAGTTATTACGGAACTTCCCGAAGATACTCCTGACCCCGTCATTGAGCCGGAGAAGCCAGAGGTTGAACCGGCAAAGCCTGATATTCCAGAAGAAAAGCCGCAAACTCCTCCTCCGCCTCCTCCTGAACCTGTGAAAATTCCTGACGGCCCGCTTGGAGTTGTTATCTCGATGCTGCCCGAAGAAAGACGCAGAATGTGGCTTCAGATGCTTGAACCCATGATGATAACGAAACGAAGGCTTAACGTTGATTTGCTGCGTGATGACTTCGAGGATTCGGACAGAAGCAGATTTACGTTTTACATTCTTGACGAGGAAGAAGATAATTTGTGGCCCGTAATGCTCAGTGAACAGATTGAAGAGCCGTTGCGATGCGCGCTTAAGATTGACGAAAACGACGGCTGGGCAGAAGTTTATCTATGATGAAACGAGATAATCCCCTTGAGATTTTTTCAGGGGGAAATTTTTTACTCAAAGGGAGGCAATTAATCATGAAGAAAATTTTTGCGCTGTTTCTTGTGTTAATTCTGGCGGCGGCTCCTGTGTATTCTGTGGAAGAAGCTGAAGAATATAAATTAAAGCGAGTTTCTACCGAGAATGCCGGGACAGTTTCAATTCCAGCAAAATGGCTTATCTCGGAATAGGATTTAGAGCCCGGCTATTACGACGATATGAAGATGAACATGCAGAGGGCTTTACACATGCACGCTACCGGCAGAAATTCGAAAGGGGAGCTTTTAGACGAACCCGGACGTTACAGCACAATTATGATTCATGTATGCTGGCCTGCGAGACTTAGCCCGTATGAATTATTGATGATAGTTTACCAGACAATAGCGGCTAATGATGAAAGCGTCAATCTTTTGACAGTGGAGAACTTCAAGGAGAAAAACGCTTCATCAATAACTTACACATCCAGCTTTCTGGGAATGTTTGAGCTTCGTTCTAAGTTGATTGCGTTCAAGTCCGGCGATAAACTTTTATATATGAACATGGCTTATTTTCCGGACTATGAAGATGCCTGGATAACGATGGCAAAAGATATTCTTGCGAGCTGGGAAATTGATTAAACTGTGAAAAAATCCCCCTTCTTTATCGAGGGGGGACGTAAATTTATCTCTTCCATGTAAAACTGTCAGGGAAAAACACGGCCAATCTCTGAACGATTAAACCGGCCAAAATTGACTTGATAATATCTCCGGGCATTGGCATTAGAATAAAATATGTCAAGAGGGTTTTTGCGCCGAGTTCATTTTCAAGATAATATTTCGACATGAAATAATAATAGGGAATTCCTAGCGCATAAATTACAGCAATTCCGGCCAATCCTCCGATAAACCAAGTTAAGAATTTCGGTGTAAACTTCTCAGCAATGTAACCAGCAAGCCAGGCTCCGGGAATGAACCCGAGAATATATCCGAACGTTGGATTTAGAACCGAACCCGTGAAAACCGGCAGGCCGATTAATCCCGCAAAGACGTAAACGCAAACTGCAACAGCTCCGAACTTTTTGCCGAGAACAAGCCCAGATAATACGACAAAAAGCGTCTGAAGAGTTAAAGGCAAAAGAGGCGTGGGAATTTTGATATGCGTCCCAATAGCTATTAATGCCGCGAATAATGCACATAATACTAAATTTTTCGTTGCTGTCATAAACTAATTTTCCTCCGTCCTAATCATGAAGACTTCTCCGCTTCTCAGCGTCTCAAATTCTCCCTTATCGTTCACAATCACAAGTCCTCCGTTGTCGTCAATTCCCTCAACATGAGCCGTATGTGAGATATTCCCCTTCATGTAAGTTATATCTTTACCCGTCAGGATTGAGCGTTCACGATAAGCATTTATGAGTTCAGGAGCGTCAAGATTATCTGCAAAGGTCATGACGTAATCAGCCACTCTCGCGCAAAGTTCATCACGTCCGAACAAACTATTTTCATCAGGAAAAATTGCTCCGGCGGTCTGTGCAAAATCTCCGGCAAAATTTTTTGTCGTTACATTAATTCCTATTCCAGTTACAACGCTCTCAATCTCGCCGTTCTCGAAATTACTCACAGCCTCCGTTAATATTCCGGTAATCTTTTTGCCGCGAAAGAGAATATCATTTACCCATTTAATTTTAAGATTTCCGCGAGCTTCTTCGTATAAATCCTCAATTGCGAGACATACGGCGACGGCATCAGCGATCGTTATCATCTGGAACTTTTCAGCGTCAACGTTAGGGCGTAAAATCAGCGTCATGTATAAGCCTGTTCCTGCTGGGGATTCAAAGCTGTGGCCTCGTCGTCCTCGTCCTGCTGTCTGGTGATTGGCCGCGATTAAAGTTCCGTGTGAGGCTCCGGACATCGTGAGTTTCTTTGCGTAATTGTTGGTTGAGTCTACTTCGTTCAAACAGATAACGCGGGAAATTTTCGTATCGGGCTTCAAGTGAGAGATTATCCCTTCTTCGGTCAAAACGTCGCTGAAGTCTTCAAGCATGTAGCCTCTGTTAGTGATTGCTTTAATCTTGTGGCCTTCCTTCCTGAGCTGAGCTATTACTTTCCAGACGGCGGCGCGTGAGACGTTGAAACTTTTTGCGAGTTCCTCACCTGAGATAAATTCACCGCGATTAACTTCGAGCATGTGTAAAATTTTGGTCTTCATTGAGTAATCATTCTCCAGACGATAAAGCTAAAACTTTTTGTGAGCCTCTGACTTGGGATAAAATTTTCGTGATTAGCTTCAAAATTTTTGTCTTCATGATGGCGTTAATGATAAAGCATGAATATTAAACTGTAAACTGTAAAAATTTTCTTATGGTTTACAATCAGCTTGCATAAAATATATATTTCCAGTTATAATTTGCACATTCCATCTTTTATGTTAATGAGGTGTTCATAATGGCGTTAGCTTCTAATATTCGTATTCAAAGAAAGAGAGCGGGCCTGACACAAATAGAACTTGCCGAGAAACTCGGAGTATCAATAGCGACACTCAGACGCTGGGAAGCCGGAGAAACTGCACCGACTGGGACGAGGATTATTGAGCTTGCTAACTTGCTGGGAATTTCTCCGGATGACATTATCGCCGGCGAGGAATCTTCGGGGGCAGCAGGTCATGTTTCAGTGAGTTATCCTGTGAGTGAAAACAGCAACGGAATGTTAGTATACGAAGGGGAAGGCACAAGGATTGAGCTTCCCCCGACAGAAAAAGGTTATGAAATTTTCCAGAGGTTAATTGAGAACTTGATAAACAAACGTAAAGCCATCCAGGAAAATGAAATTATTCAAGCCGAAGATCAGCAAGCGTAACTCTGTCCTCCTGTGAGATTTTCGATTTGATTAACAACGTCTTGTGAAAGTCCCATAGCTTTGGCGAGCTTGTCAAGATAATTGCGCTCTGCCTGAGTGTCAACGTCGATTGTCATAACTGATGCCGAATAAACTTCAGCGGCGAGTTCCGGACGACCTTTGACGGCTGAAACGATTTTTGCTGTCTCCATTGGGCCCTGTAATTTCTTGATGACGTAATTCATTCCTTCTTGACCCGCTCCCGAAGACTTCATGCTGTTCATAATTCGTGTTAATTCGGCCTGGTCAACTTGTCCGTCAGCTTTTGCCGCGTCAATCATCGCCGTTAAGATAATTTCTGCGTCGTTCGCTTGCTGTTGAGGAGTTGCCTGTGTGTAAGTCTGAGGAACTGAAGCCGCCGCACTTGATGAACTTCCGCCCATTGAGTTTTTGAGAGCCTTATACGCCATCATCCCAAGAAGGCCCATCATTCCGCCGCCGAGTGTGTTAGCTGTTGTGCTGTTTGAGCCGCCCATTAATGCACCGAGTAACGCGCCAATTCCGCCAGCCGCTAAGTTGTCGCCGCCTACTTTGTCTTTGACCGTCTGACCTGCTCCCATGAGTGAGCCTAATAAATCCTGAATGCCGCCGCCAGCTGTTGACATTCGGGAGCTTGTTGTCTTTGATGAAGCCGTTGTGCTCTGAACCATTGAACCGAGTAAACTCATGAAATCCATGAAAAATTTTCTCCTTTCAAGATAAAAAATGTTGCCATAAAGATTTTAGCATGTTTCGTTTTATATTGTGGAATTGCTGATAAAATGCGGGACATTGACGAAATTTCGGGAATTTATTGCGAGTTTGACTTGTAAGCATTGCTTATGATTTTCATTATGTAATTGGCAACAGTTGGAAGGAAAATTTGTAGCGTGAAAAATTTTTGCTGATTTATTGCTAGCTTGGAATGTAAAGGCTAATTATGCGGCTGAATAAAATTTTTTGTGCCAACCATAATTATCTTGTCTGAGAGCTGAAAAAGTTTTGCATGATTTTCGGACGTAAACGCTAATCGGCGTATGGTGAAATAATTTGCTTGTGATAAAATTTCATCAATAATTAATCCAACCAACCAAAATTAAATCTTTCAGGGAGGTATTCTCATGAAGAAATTTTTATGTGCAATGCTCGCTGTCTTACTCGTATTGTGCTGTGTCTCGTTCGCTTCTGCTGATGAGTGGAAGTTCGAGCGCAAAGTTACAATCGTCTGTCCTTGGGGTGTAGGCGGCGGAGCAGATTCAACACTTCGGCCAATGGCAACACTCGTCAAAAATATTCTTGGGCAGGAAGTCGAAGTCGTCAACGTTACCGGTGGAAACGGCGTTACAGCGGTTGAATACGTCTACAAACAGCCCGCTGACGGTTACACTTTCATGCTCGGAACTCAGAGCTTATTCATGCAGGACATTCAGGGCACAACGTCAATGAACTTCAAGGAAGAGTTTATTCCTGTTGCGCGTCTCGTTCATGCAATCAACGTAATCACAGCTTCCAAAAAGGCTATGGACAAGAAGGGTTACAAGACTTTCTCCGAAATGGTGAAGTACGTCAAGGAAAATCCGTTTGAAGTCAGCGTTGGAATGCTCACGAGCACGGGGCTTGACGGCGCATCGCTCAAACAGGCTCTTGAAGGCTTAGACATTCTCGACGTTTCTTATCCTTCAGGCTCAGAGATGAACTCGGCACTCGTCGGCGGACATATTGACATCATGGTAACTGGAACCGACGAAATCGAAGGCTTAATCGCCGCCGGTGATATTGTCCCGTTATTGGCTCTCTGCGAAAAGAGAATGAACCGTTATCCTGATGTTGAGTGTTCGGTTGAGCTTGGGATTAACTCAGTCTTAGGACCTGCACGCGGAATTTTCGCCAAAAAGGGAACTCCTCAGGAAGCAATTGACGCACTCGTCGCTGCAATCGAGAAAGCCTCAAAAGATCCTTCATGGCAGGCATTCTTAGTTCAGGGATGCTACGATGAGAGACCTGGATTTGCCGGACCTGCTGAGTATGCCGCTGACTGTGAGAATGATTACAAGTTGCTTAGTGATTATCTCAAGGCTGAAGGCGTTATGAAGAAAGACTATTACGCGAAATAGTTTTACGTGAAAATTTGCGGGGTGAAGTCGTGCCCCGTTTTTTATTTGCAAAGGAGAAATTTAACGTGTTTGAATTAATCTGCAATATCCTCTTATGGCTTGGACTTCTTTATGCGTATTTCTTTAACGTGTTAGAGGCTCCAATTCCCGACCGTGTCGCGCGCAATCCTTACACTCTCAAGCCCGACATGTGGCCGAAGACAATAATTATTCTTTTACTAATCTGCATAGCCATCAACATTATTAATATAATCAGGAAGAACAAGAATAATCCGGAATTTTCCCTTGACGCGTTATTAAGCATTCGTGCGCGTATGTGTATCGGAATTGCTTTAGTCGTCGCCGCAAGTTTCGTTCTTGAACCGTTAGGCTATATGGTTACTTGCGTTCTCGTTCTGTTCCTTTACGGCTTATTGCTCGGTCAAACTCACGTAATCAGATTAGCAATTTTCTCGGTGATTATTACGCTCGTGCTTTATGTCGTGTTCAGCGTGTTATTATCCGTAAACCTTCCAAGAGGAACAATCCCTGAGCTTCGTAACTTCTCGCTTTATGTCGAGAGCATCGTAGCTTCGGTTAAGTCAGCAATTATGTAAAAGGAGGCTGAAAATATCATGACAACTTGGGAATTATTCGCAAACGGTTTCAGCGTCCTCATGGATCCTTACACTTTCATGATGGTAATTTTCGCTATCGTCGTCGGCACAATCTTCGGAGCTTTGCCCGGTGTCAGCGCGACGATGGCTGTAGCTTTGGGACTTCCGTTCACGTATTCAATGCAGCCAATCCCGGCAATAGTTTTTCTCGTTGCGATTTACTGTTCATCGATTACCGGCGGAAGCATCACAGCAATATTATTCAAAATTCCTGGCGTTCCTTCGAGTGCACCGACAACTTTTGACGGTTATCCTATGGCTCAACGCGGGGAAGCCGGAAAAGCATTAGGCATAGCGTTAGGAAGCTCGGCAATCGGCGGTTTGGTCTCAGCGTTGGCAATGTTGACGCTCTCACCTCAACTTACACAGGCCGCGTTATCGTTCAGCCCGTCTGACATTTTCGCGATTACGTTTATGGGATTGTCGATTTTGACGTGTCTTGACAGCAAAAATATTCTCAGGACGTTAATATCCGGCTTGTTGGGCTTATTGCTGGCTTGTGTCGGACAAGACCCGATGTATGCGGTTCAGCGTTTAACGTTCGGAAGTGGTGAGCTTATTGCAGGACTTGAGATGATACCCGTCTTAATCGGAATTTTCGCGGTTACTGAAGTTCTCAAGCAGACGAAGAAGCGTGAAGCTCTGAAGAGCGACGAGGGAACTGCAAGCGTTAATACGAAAATGCCTTCGTTCCGTGAATGGTGGGGCATTAAGTGGCTGTTAGCTCGATGCTCAATCATCGGAACAATCATAGGAATTCTTCCCGGAGCCGGAGCAACAATCGCTTCATTCCTGTGTTATTCGAGCGAGACGAAACTATCAAAGCATCCTGAGAAGTTCGGAACAGGAATTATTGACGGAGTTGCTGCCTCTGAGACTGCGAACAATGCCGCGACCGGAGGAGCTATGGTTCCCCTTCTTTCGCTCGGAATTCCCGGCGGTAATGCTGCTGCCGTCATGATGAGTGCGCTCGTCTTGAAGGGCGTACAGCTTGGACCGTTGCTTCTCGTCAATCAGCCGCAATATCTCAGCGCAACTTTTGCTTCAATGGTCGTTACGAATATCTTAATGGTCGTCGTCGCAATCGGTATCGCTAAAGTTTTCGCTCAAATTCTCGCCGTGCCGTATTCATATCTTGGGCCGATTATCATTATGCTCGCGATTATCGGTTCATACGCTACGAACATGAGCATTGCTGACGTTAAGATTATGGCGATTGCTGGTGTAATTGGCCTGATTATCTCAGCATGTCATTTCAACAGCGCGGCTTTAATTTTAGGCTTGGTTCTCGGTGTAATCTGTGAAGGAAACTTCAGCAGAGCTTACACAATTTCGCGTGCTAACCTCGTGAATATGTTTGCTCGTCCTGTTGCCGGTTCGTTAATGGTAATAAGTATTGTGTTATTATTATGGCCGATCGTCGCAGGATTGTTCAGGAAGAAAGAAGCATAAATCATGTCTTCCCGTCCTGCTTCAGGTAGGATATTTAGGAAAGACAAGGTGTAATAAAAAGTTATGCAGAAATTCATCTTGAAATCAAAAGATGACGTTTTAGTATTTAATGAAGCTCTAGACTTTGTTCTTCAAAAGGCCGCAAGTCTAGGGCTTTCTCGTGTTGAAGCTCTGCGTCTAAAATTAATGAGCGAGGAAGCAATCACAAAACTTCTTGAGTATTCAAATATCGACAAGGACATAGCAATTGAGATTAACGCAAGACGTTTTCTCGGAAATGTAACATTCACGATAAAAATTCCCGGCCGTGATTTTAACTTTTTGAAGAGTATCAGCAGTGATTTATCGTTGAATGATGACGAGATGACCCCAGACATGTCCGACGCGATAAATAATATCATGTTGAGTACGTTCACCGATAAGCTCAGATATAATCACAAAAAGGGCTTTAACTATATAAAAGTTCTTGCGGCTCGTTCTCCTTATGCTTCGTTGATGCGAACTCTTTCGGCTATCGTTCTCGCTGTGATTGCCGGGCTTATCCTGAAAAATTACGCTTCACCTGAAATTTGCGCCATGTTGAGCGGAAAAGTATTCGGGCCTGTTCGTTCTGTCCTGATGAACGGGCTGAAGATGTGCGCGGTTCCTCTTGTATTTTTCTCGCTGGTCTCGTGTATTGCAGGCTTCGGAAATTTGGCCGACATGAGAAAAATCGGGCTTAAGTGCATAACATATCTCTTCGTGTTTCAGATTATCTCGGCTATCGTCGCAATATTAACATTCTTCGTTTTCAAGCCCCTGTTGAACTCTTCATTCGGAATTTTCTCAAGTATGCTTAACTCCGGCAGTTCCGGCTTAGCTGAGAAAAACTTTATCTTCGAGCTGTTGATTAACTTAATGCCCGTGAGTTTTCTTAAGCCATTTATTGAAAACGATGTATTACAGCTCTTGTTGATGGGCTTCTTGTTCGGAAGTGCCGTGAAGATGGCGAATGCTCACGTCATGATAACAATTGTGAATGAGTGTGAGGCTGTCTTCACGAAAGTTATGATAATAATTCTAAAATTCGTTCCCTTGATGGTATTCTGTTCAACGGCGGATCAGATTTTATCAACTGGAGCTGACACTTTATTAAACTTTCTATGGATATTCATAGCGATTTCTTCAGGCATAATAATTCTTGCTGTAATTTACTGTCTGGTTGTCGTGTTCAGGTGTAAAATCAGCTTGAAAACTTTCATGAAGGCCGTAACTCCTGCGATGATCGCTTCAGCCTCGATATTATCATCAAAAGCCGTAATTCCTCAGAATATGCAGGCCAGTAAAAAGCTCTGTGTTCCGTCTGAGATTTATTCTATGTCAATTCCTATGTCGTCAATTTTCGGCAAGAACAGCGAATGTATCTCAGATATAACCGTGAGTTTGTTTCTTGCAATGCTCTGCGGAATTAATGTTCAGTTTTCACAGATAATTTCACTCTCATTTTATGCCATAATAATTTTGATGAGCGCGTCAGGTTTCGTCTCGTTCCTGGCAATTCCGATTTATTTGGGCGTACCTACTGCGGCAATGGAGCTTGTCGTCGGGATTACACAGCTTATTGACATTATCGGAGTAACTGTAAACTCTCTCGGGTCAATTGCTTCAAGTCTGGATATTGCGGGAGAAAAAATTTCAGCGTGAATAATGAAAAAGTTTTATTTTATTATGATAAAATGTACGAAATATCAGCAGACAATTAACACAAATTATTAAAGCAATTCCCTTCACAGAAATATCTTGCTGGGGGATTTTGTCCGTGTGAAAAATTTATCAGGAGGTGTTCGTTCAAATGGAGTTAAAAGCGGTTGGAACTGCCGGAACTCTGGAGTCCAGCGACGTAATGATTACGCTTGAGCCCAAAGACAGCGGCGGAATTGATTTAACGCTTGAAAGCTCTGTTCTCAACCAGTACGGCCGACAGATTAAGCAGGAAGTTCTGGCTTCACTGGAAAGATTAGGCGTGAAGAACGCTAAAGTTATCGTCAATGATCATGGTGCTCTTGACTGTACGATTAAGGCCCGCGTCGAGTGTGCATTCTACAGAGGCTGCGGCTGTGATATGGACGGTAAATTTGACTGGGGAGGTGTAATCAGATAATGAGCATTCCAAGACCGAAACCCGAAAAATTCCGCCTTCGCCGCACAATGATGTTCATGAACGCGCAGAAGCCCGGATTAATTAAGGACGCTTATATTTACGGCGCAGACTCAATCATGCTTGACCTTGAGGATGCCGTCGCTGAAAACCAGAAGGACAGCGCGAGATTTTCACTTTATCACGCACTGAAAGAGATTGATTACGGCGACACCGAAGTAATCGTAAGAATTAACGGCCTCGACACTCCTCACTGGAAAGAAGATATTCGCGTTTGCGTGGCTGGCGGCTGTGATGGAATTAGAATTGCTAAGACCGAGAGCGCAAAGGACGTTCAAGTTGTTGACGAGGCTGTAACTGAAGCTGAAAAAGAGTTCGGAGTTGAAGTCGGCAGAACGTTATTAATGGCAGCCCTCGAAAGCCCCAAAGGTGTATTGAACGCTGTAGAAATCTGCACGGCTTCACCGAGATTATTCGGAGTTGCTTTATCCGGCGGCGATTACAGAAAGTGCATGCAAGTAAAAGTTATTCCCGGCGGCATCGAGATGCTTTTTGCAAGAGGCTTCATGCTCAACGCGGCACGTGCGGCAGGAATTCAGTGCTTCGATACAGTCTTCACGAACATCAACGACGACGAAGGCTTCAGAGCTGAAGTGAAACAGAACATCGAGATGGGCTTTGACGGCAAATCATTAGTCAACCCGAGACAAATCCCGATCGTTCATGAGATGATTGCTCCGTCCCAGAAGGATATTGCTGAGGCTGAGAAGATCGTACGCGCTTACCGTGAGAATGCTGATAAAGGTGTCGGCGTATTCACGATTGAGGGCGGCAAGATGATAGACATTGCTTTTGTTCCTGGTGCTGAAAGAGTCATCAAGTTAGCAAAAGCCAGCGGAATTTATGAGGGGGATCTTTAATCATGAAAAACGCAGTAGGTAGAGAGATACCCGCAGAGGCATTAGCTGTTGAGCTTAAGAACGGCAGAAAATATG
Organism: Synergistaceae bacterium; assembly: GCA_017454625.1. Taxonomy (GTDB): domain Bacteria; phylum Synergistota; class Synergistia; order Synergistales; family Aminobacteriaceae; genus JAFUXM01. The sequence continues at coordinate 14,212 of JAFTCP010000161.1, read as the reverse complement.
AACCCTATCAGGGCAAAGGTTATCGCGACGGCCAATACATAAAGAAAGCCGGACCGAAGTCAAAAATCTACGAGAATCCGCAGGAGAGTAAATTACTTCCTTCAATTCGTGATGCTGTAATCGCAAGCGGACTTAAAGACGGAATGACGGTTTCCTTCCATCACCATTTCAGAGACGGAGATTATATCGTCAACATGGTCATGAAAGAAATTGTTGACTTGGGAATTAAGGACATCACGATTGCGGCCTCAAGTTTAGGTTCAGCGCATGACCCAATCGCTGAGTATATCGAGAAGGGAATTGTTACGGGCATTCAGACTTCAGGTATTCGCGGCAAAATGGGCGATGTCGTATCACATGGCAAGTTGAAGACACCTGCAATTCTTCGTTCACACGGCGGACGTGTCAGAGCTGTTGAAGAAGGCGACGTTCATATTGACGTAGCATTTATCGGAGCTCCGACTTCGGACGAATACGGCAATGCTCGCGCGCTCGGCGGAAAAGGAGACTGCGGAGTTCTGAGCTATGCTGTTCCAGATTCAGAATATGCGGATAAAGTTGTTGTTATCACAGATACGCTTGTTCCTTATCCGAATTTCCCGCCCAGCATTCACGGTGTCAACGTTGATTACGTCGTGAAAGTTGACGAGATCGGCAACCCGAAGAAGATAGCTTCAGCCGCCGCAAGAATGACCCAGAACCCTCGCGACTTGATGATGGCCGAGAATACAGCGAAAGTTATTGCCGCATGTCCTTGGTTCAAAGAGGGATTTTCATTCCAGACCGGAGCCGGTGGTCCTTCACTTGCAGTAAACAGATTTCTTGAGCCGTTAATGGACGAGAAGGGCATCAAAATGGCTTGGGCAATCGGAGGAATTACCGGGCCAATCTGCGAACTTCAGCGTAAAGGTAAAGTAGGAAAGATTATCGACGTTCAGGACTTCGACGTTGCCGCAATCGAGGACATTCGCACAAACCCGAACCATTACGAGATGACAGCTTCCGAGTACGCCAACCCTGCGAATAAGGGCGCGTTCGTGAACAAACTTGATTTCGTCGTTCTTGCCGCTTTGGAAGTTGATATTGACTTCAACGTTAACGTCATCACAGGTTCAGACGGAGTTCTCAGAGGAGCACCGGGCGGACATCCTGATACGGCGGAAGGCGCGAAGTGCTGTGTAATCGTTACCCCGTTGACACGCGGAAGAATGGCGACGATTTGCGAACATGTTGTTACGGTTACGACACCTGGCGACTGCGTTGATGTTGTTGTTACGGATTACGGAACTGCTGTAAACCCTGCACGTAAGGATATTATCGAGGCTCTCGATGCGGCAGGAATTAAGCATGTACCGATTAAACAGCTTCAGGAGAAGGCATATTCACTTGTCGGCAAGCCTGATGATCTTCAGTGGAAAGATAAGGTTGTAGCAATTCTCGAAGCTCGCGACGGAACAATTTTAGACGTTGTGAGAGAGATTAAGCCCTACGAAGATTAATTTAGCTTGAAGAGTGTAGCTCCCTCGTTGCAATCAGCGGGGGAGTTTTTGTTTGTGCTATAATGTGTGTATTCATGGAGGTGTTAGAAAATGTATGAAGATATTACGAAGGGTTCAGGCCCTAAGAGAACGTTTGCTACGGAAGAAGAGTATCATGAATTTCTTCATTCTTTATATGGGTCGATTACAGATGAAACTTTTGTTGAGCCTGAAGACGCATATTTTGATTATGACGAAGTACCTGCATTAAATTTGGAGAATTAAGAAAATGAGTAAAATATACCATCTCGACACTAATATTTGCGTTGCTTACTTGAGAGGCCGTAACCTTGACTTACGCAAAAAAGTAGACGCAATTGACAGGAATGATATAAAACTCTCTGCACTAGTCAAAGGCGAGTTGCTATTTGGTGCGTATAAGAGCGGCAGGATTGAGAAAAACTTGAAGCAGACACTTGATTTCTGCAGCTTATACGAGATTATTCCGTTTGATGATTTCGTGCTTGATACCTACGGACAAATCCGGGCAGCACTCGAACTCAAAGGACAGAAAATTGGAGCCAATGATACCATCATCGCCGCAACAGCCTTAGCGCATAATGCCACCTTCGTAACGAATAACGTAAAAGAATTTTCCCGCATTGAAGGCCTCTTACTCGAAGACTGGACACAATAATAATACTCCCCGTCATTCGCAATAACAGGGAGCTTTTGGAACTTCTTATAGATAAAATACGAAATGAAGTGATTTCTCAAACTTAATCCTAATCAATCAATTCATGAATTTTCTGCACAAAATCTTTCGCAATATTCTCATCCTCGCCAAGTCCAACAAGATATGTCGATATATTCTCGTAGCCCTCAGCCTTAAGAATACTCAACCAAGAATTTTCTTCATCACCGGCCAAGTCATTATTCGCATGGTCTCCGGCGACTATCATTAATGGGCTTAATACGAGCTTCTTAATCTCAGGATGACGCTTCAAGTTCGCGACGACATCATCAATCTCCGGTGCAGCTTCAACAGTTCCAATGAAAAATCTTCCGTAAGCAATCCTGTCAAGTTCAACCTGCAAAAGTGAGTATAAAGCGTTCGCGAAATGTTCGGGCGTTCCATGTCCCATTAAAATAATTCCGGTCTCTTCGTCCACAAGCTGAGATTTGAAACGTTCAGCAAGAATTTCCGCCATCCTCGCGCAATCCTTAGGCTCATACATAAAGGGGGTGCCGAGCGAAATATCATCAAAACCGTATTTCCCGTGTAACATGCTGAAAGCCTCTGCGACGTTCGCAATCTCGTCATACTCTTCACCTGGAATTATATGCGTCGGCATTATGCATACTTTGGAATATCCGTTATCGTTCAAACCTGCAAGAATTTCTACAGGGTTCATAAGGAATAAATTATCGACCATGAAATTGAGATTAACGTTTTTATCACGGCTGATAATCGGCGAAAATTTTTCTATCATTAACTTTCGGCGTATTATGTTGGAAGTAAACGTTAAATACACGTCAGAGCTTGGAAATTCCTTTTTTGCGGCATTGACGAGATTATCAATTGCTCGCTGGGCCTCAGGCATTGACGTTCCGAACGAGACGACTAAAATTGCCGACTTTCCTGGTTGGGGTTCTTCGGCAAATGAAATTTGAGGGACTAACATTAGCATTAATAGAAGTATAGCTGTAAAAGTTTTGTGCATTATGAAAAATTAACCTCCTGTGAAAAATTTTACGCAAAGAATTATAGCAGTGTCGAGTAAAAATTCAGCTTTATACGATACCGAAATATTAACGTGTCAAGCTATAATTACACAAAAATTTATTTCATCAGGAGAAATTTACGCAGACTTGATAACCGTCATAATCACCACATATAAGCGAGAACCCTTTATGCTTAAGCGCGCGATTGAAAGCGTGATTGCTCAGACATATTCAAACTGGGAATTAATTATCGTTGACGACAGCCCGGAAGATTACGAGTTCAGGGACAAAGTCAGGGATATGGTTATGAGCTTTAAAGGCAGGATAAAATATGTGCGGCATGAGAAAAATTCAGGCGTAAGCGTTGCAAGAAACACAGGGATAAAATTTGCTCAAGGTGAATACCTTGCTTTTCTCGACGACGACGACGAATGGCTCCCGGAGAAACTTGAACGTCAAATCGAAAAGTTTAATAATCCTGAAATTGGCCTTGTCTACTGCAGAAATTATTACGTTGATGACGCTACGGGAAAAACTCACGAGGTCAAAAAAGTTTGTCATGAAGGAAAAGTTTTTGATGCTCTTCTTCGTGAAAATTTCATCGGCTCTCCCAGCTTTGTAATCTTAAGGAAGGAATATTTGCGGAATGTCGGCGGTTTTGTTAAGGACGCTTCACCTTGCGAGGACTGGGATATGTGGATAAGGTTTGCTGAACATTATAGAATTAGCTGTGTTGATGCTCCATTAGTTAAATATCATGACAATCATGGAGAACATCACGATACAATTTTACGCAGGATTAAAGGCCAGGAATATATTTACGAAAAATATGCAGAATACTTTAATCATTATGTAAAATGTAAGAGACTTTCAGCCTTGAGCGTATTAAACCGAAAAGCAGGGAATTACAGGAAGGCTTTAATTTACTGGTTAAAGTCGCTTCCGTTACAGCCGTTCAGACTTTGGACGCATATTAAAGAATTTTTATGACGGAAAAATATAACATGTTATATTTTGTTGATGAAAATTTTTTGAAGGGGGAAAATATTAATGATACCGACAAGAGAACAGGCATATGAAATCTTGAAGCAATATAATAATGAAGAGTCGCATATTCATCACGCTCACGCCGTCGAAGCCGCAATGAGACACTTCGCAGAACTCTATCACGAGGACCCTGACTTATGGGGAGTTGTAGGAATTCTTCACGACATCGACTGGGAACAGACAACTTCGACTCCGGAGAAACATTGCCATTTAGCGCCGGAGATGTTACGTAAAGCAGGAGTTGACGAGGATATTATCCGGGCTGTACAGTCTCACGGTTTCGGAATTTGCACGGACGTTGAGCCTCAAAGTAACCTTGAGAAAACTTTATTTACGATTGATGAGCTCACGGGCTTAATCATAACAGCCGGACTTGTGAGACCGTCAAAATCTCTCGCTGACTTGGAGCTGAAATCCGTAAAAAAGAAATGGAAGGATAAGGCTTTCGCTCGCGGCGTAAATCGTGAAATAATTAAACAGGGCGCGGAAAAAATGAATATGCCCCTCGATGATGTTATAAACGAAACTATAATAGCTTTAAGGCCGGTTGAAAAATTAATCGGCATGTAAAAAATTTATACGGAGATGATTTAGTTTATGGCAGTAAGAATTTTGCTCGCAGATGATCACCCCTTGACACGTTCCGGAATTGCCGAGTTCGTGAGACGTGAGCCGACTTTTGAACTCGTCGCTGAAGCTGAGGACGGAGCCAGAGCATGGGAATTAATTCAAGCGTTAAGGCCCGACGTTGCTTTGCTGGATATTAGGATGCCGGAAATGGACGGAGTTACTGTTGCTCAGAAGGTCAAGAACGAAGGACTTTTCACGGCTATTGTCATGCTCACTTCATATGATGCTCAGCAGTATGTTATCGCTTCACTCAGGGCAGGAGCGCGCGGCTTTGTGTTAAAGACTGTAAGCCCTAAGGAATTAACGACGGCGATTAATACGGTGGCAAAAGGCGGATTGTATTTAGATCCCGAAGTTGCTTCGGTCATGGGTGAACAGGATTTTATCCCAGAGCAATTATCGACGAGAGAACGCGAAGTGCTTTTACTCGCCGCAAAAGGAATGTCAAGCAAGGAAGTCGCAAAGAAATTGTTCATCAGTGAGCGAACTGTTCAGACGCATTTAGCCTCGATTTATGACAAATTAGGCTCACGAAACAAGACGGAGGCTTTATTGCTGGCGTTGAAGTATGGAGTTGTTACGCTCGAAGAATTATTAGAGGAAGAAGAATAATAAGTTTTATGTTCTCATTTTTTAGAAGGCCAGGATCCCACTTTCTGGCTTTTTTGTTGTGCGCATTAATTCTCCCGTCGTTGGCCGTAATGCTTGTAGCTGTTGCCGGCATGGTCTCTCAGGAGAGGGCTATGGAAGAAGCCGTAAGTTCATACGTTCAGGACTTAGCCGAGAGCATGAGTTATCATCTGAGTTCGGAAGCCGAAGTTTGGACGTTCTCAATGCTGAGTGATTTTACGCGTTTTCCGTTTTTCTCGTGGGGGCCGTCAATTCCCGGATGGGTCGCCTTAATCGACAACAACGGAAGAGTAATAATAGCTTCTCCAGGCTCAATGAACATCGCTACGATATGGCAGCCGGATTTGCCGGTTGGTCAAGCAATAAGAGTTACTGACAGGCAGGGCGAACAATTCACGCTTGCTGTTTATCCCGTCAAGCGTCCGAGCGGAGGTTATGTAATCGCGGCTGTTTCGTGGTCGCAATTATTAGGTGGACTTGTCGGAGTTGTCAGGATGTGGCCAATTTTAATTGTCGTTATGGCTTTGGCGAGTTTCGTAGCGATAAAATTACTCTGGAGCAAACTTGTAACGCCGCTAAAAGCACTTGTTGCTGAAATTGACAATATGACGCTGGGAAAAGACGTTCCGGAGAAACTCGAACAGGGGACAATTCAGGAGATTGAAAGTGTTCACAGCGCGTTGATGAGATATGCTCAAGCGGCAGTTGAGCGTGATAATTTGCGCAATCGTTATGTTCGTGATATTGTCCAGGCTCAAGAACAGGAACGTATGGACATGGCGAGGGAAATTCACGACGGGCCTTTGCAGGACGTTACGGCGCTGCTTCAGCAATTGCATATGGTGCAGGACGACGAGAATAACAACACCAGAATTAAGCGCACTGAAATTATCGCAAAAAGCGTAGTCCGTGAGCTGCGTTCGTTGTGTGATGAACTTGCTCCCCCTTGGATGGACTTGGGATTAACTGAAGCGTTGACGGAGTTAGCCGAGAGATTATCACAGGTCTATGATATTCAGGTTAGCGCGGACTTCGACGACGGAACACGTGAAATTGACGTTGAGAACGAAAAAATACTTTCACTCATGCGAATAGTTCAGGAGGCCGTCTCTAATGCGGTCAGACACGGAGAAGCCGACGAAGTTCATATCCAGCTCAATAAAAGCGAAGATGACGAAACAATGCTTATTCTGGAAATTTCGGACAACGGCAAGGGTTTTGACGCGGGCAATATTAATCATGAGACGTTAAGAGTTGAAGGACATCGCGGACTTGCGAGCATGACCGAACGAATGAGCCTGATGGGAGGAAAATTAAAGATTAATTCTTCAAGTGAAGGCACAACGATAACTGCGGAATTTAAGGCCTCGTAAAATTTGCGGGGCTTTTCTTATTGTAAATATCATCAACTTTCGCGTATAATTTTCTTACCCAAATTAATATTTCAGGAGGTATTCTTTCCATGAAAAAATTATCAGCCTTAGTTTTCGTGCTGGTGCTTCTGTCGTGTTCGATTGCGTCGGCGGCTCAGTACACAATCACCGTTACTCACATTGTTGATGAAAATCACTCATGGCATAAGGCTTGCGAGTTCTTCAAGCAGGAAGTCGAGAAGCGTTCAGACGGAAAAATCGCGGTAACAATTTATCCTAACAGCCAGCTCGGCAATGAGATTGATACGATCCAGTCAGCTTTAACCGGCGGCGGCGTTGATGTTGTAATCACCGGCGAATCAATGATGACGTATGTCCCTGAGCTCGGCATTCTCGGAGTTCCTTATTTGATGACGAGCGACGCTCATGTTGAGGCAGTTGCTGGCGGAGAAATCGGCAAGGAAATCGAGAACTTAATGATGATGGACGGAGCAGGTTTCAGGTGCTTGGCTTATTTCGTCAGAGGTCCGCGCGATGTTACATCGAACAAGCCGATTAGAACTCCCGACGACATTAAGGGCGTAATCATTCGTACACCGGCTTCAACAATCACAGTCTCGACGTTTGAGGCATTCGGAGCAAAACCCACACCGATGGCATTTTCGGAAGTATTCACAAGCCTTCAGAGCGGAACAATTCAGGGCCAGGAAAACCCGCTTGCTATGATTAAGTCAGGAAACTTCTACGAGGTTCAGAAGTATCTTAACAAGACCGAGCATCTTAGAACGTGGCTTTATTTCGCGATGAGTGAGCAGAGCTTCCAGAATTTACCGGCTGACCTTCAGAAAGTTGTTGAGGAAGTCGGAAAAGAGATGCAGGCTTACGAGCATGAATTATTCTTGAAGGATGAGGCAGAGCTTGAGGGCTTCTTGACTTCAAAGGGAATGACGATTATTGAGGACGTTGACCAGGCCGCTTTTGCGAAACTTGCTGACGGAGCAATGCAGAAACTTATGGAAGGCGAGTATAAATATCTTAAGCCGCTTTACGACAAAATTAAAGCCGCAGAGCCGAAATAGCAAATAACTTTGTGGCCGGTGTATGACTTCATGCATCGGCAATTTTTTTACGTGAAGGAGAATTAAATTATGAAATTTCTCACAAAAGTTTATTACTGGCTGTTGTCGTTATTGGCCGTAATCGGAATGCTGGGATATATCGGGGCAGTCGTCGTTCAGGTTTTCAGCCGGACATTTTTACCCGTTGTGCCGTCATGGACAGAAGAAGCCGCGAGATATTTATTCATTTACTCGGTTGCTGTCGGTGCCGGAGTCGTCTCAATGAAGGATGAATACGCGCGAGTTGATATTCTCACGTCGAGATTTCCCGAAGGTTTCAAGAAATGCTATGAAATCCTCGTATGCTTAATATTAATCGTCTTCGATGTCTATTTAGCGATGTACTCAATCCCGAAGTTCGTATTTTTGCGTTTCAGAATGGTATCAACGGCGATGCAGCTTCCCATGCAATGGATAAACTTCTCGATACTGTTATTCGCAATCCTTCAGGCTGTATCTTACGCAATCAGAATAATTTTGCTCCTGTTCGGAACTGACACGAAGGATTTATTGAAGTCGCCGGAAGAAGAGACGATTGGAAATTATGACGTTGAGGAGGTCGTGCAATAATGAGCGTTGCTGTTTTATTCGTTAGCTTTCTAGCTTTCTTGTTTATCGGCTTCCCAGTCGCTTACTGCTTGGGAATTTCGAGCCTGCTTTACTTCCTGCTTGAGAATATGCCGCTTGTAACTTTTGCTCAAAGATTTTTTTCGGGATTAGACAGCTTCACGCTTCTTTGCATTCCGGGCTTCATGCTCGCTGGAAACTTGATGAACACGGGCGGAATTACATATCAAATTGTAAGATTTTGCGATAAAGTTATCGGTCATATTCGCGGAGGATTGGGGCTTGCTAACATTGGAGCGTCAATGATTTTTGCGGGAGTTTCCGGGACTGCGGCGGCGGATGCGGCTTCACTCGGAGGAATTTTAATTCCCGCAATGGTCAAAGACGGCTACGATGCTGATTACTCGGTTGCTGTTACGGCGGCGAGTTCGTGCATTGGCCCGATTATTCCGCCTAGTGTTCCAATGATTATGGCCGGAACTTTGACGGGAATTAGCGTCTCGAAGATGTTCGTAGCTGGAGTTATTCCGGGTGTTTTGATGGGCTTGGGAATGATGCTTGTAGCTTACGTAATCTCGGTGAAGCGTAATTATCCGAAGAATGAGAAGCGCGCAACGTTTAGAGAGATAATTTCATCAGGACGCGAGGCATTCTGGGCTTTGTTGATGATGGTGATAATTCTCGCTGGAATTTTGACGGGCATAGTTACTCCAACCGAAGCTAGTATTATTGCCGTGCTTTATGCCTTATTCGTGGGCTTCTTCATCTATCGTGAACTGTCAATCAAGTCTGCATTAGCCGTAATCCGCGATTCAATGGTCGGAGCCGCCGGAATTATGGTTCTCGTCGGGTTCGCTAACGTGTTCGCGTATGTTTTGACGAAGGAGCAAATTCCTACGATGATTGCGAACTGGATTTTGTCAGTAACTCGCAACAAGTTCATAATCCTTCTCATTATTAATATTTTCCTGCTGTTCGTGGGCTGTTTTATGGAGACTATTGCGGCGTTGACAATTTTATTCCCGGTCTTGCTTCCTGTTGTTACGTCAATCGGAGTAAGCCCAATTCAATTTGGCGTTATGTGCGTGCTCAACCTCGTAATCGGCCTCACAACTCCTCCGGTCGGCGTATGCTTGTTCATAACGACATCAATCGGGAAAATCTCAATTGCTCAGGGCACGAAGGCGATAATTCCGTTTTTAATCTGCAATTTTATAGTGTTGTTGATGGTAACATATTTTCCACCTGTAACGTTATGGCTTGTGGGACTTCTTTACGGGATTTAGAGAGGCTTGTTCCGCTTTTGATGAAGATAAATGCAACATCAACGAATTTGAGACGAGATTTTTATCGCTTATAAGATTATGAGGAAACTTTTTCTCGTAAATTCGTTGTTAGTGCAAACATCAGCTTATTGTTTGTGGGATTGCGACGTAATTTTTCGTTGTTAGCGAGATTACGACGCGACGGAACTTTTGATAACATCAACTTATTATCGGAAAATTATGACGGGATTTTGCTAAACACTAGTTTGTTATTTTGGGAATTATTACGGCGTTTTGCTTAAATCAGCTTGTTGTTTGGTGAATTATGATGGGATTTTTCCTACTAGTGGGAGAAGACAGGCCGACTTTCGCTCCCACCCTCCGGCTACGCGCAACGACACATTCGGTGTCCTTGCCCCGCCCGCTCAAGCCGGACTGTAAAAACTTTTTGGAGGTGTAAAACTTTATGAAAGCTGTACAAATTGTTAAACCTAATGAGCTTAGAATTATTGACATGCCCAAGCCCGAAATTAACGAGCATGATAACGTTCTTGTGAAGATTAAGGCTTCCGGAATTTGCGGCTCTGACGTTGGAATTTATCACGGGACTAATGCCGCCGCTACGTATCCGCGAGTAATCGGTCATGAAATCGTCGGTGAAATCGTCGAGGTCGGCCCGAACGTTAAGACCCGCAAAGTTGGTGAGCGCGTAATAATCGACCAGGTTACGGCATGCGGACATTGTTACGCTTGCAGAAAATCACGCCCCAACGTCTGCCATCACTTACAAGTTCGCGGAGTTCACATCGACGGCGGCTATCGTGAGTTCATGGCCGTCCCTGAAGGAGATTGCTATTTGCTTCCGGATTTTCTCGAATACAAAGATGCTGTTATGATTGAGCCTACAACTATTGCGGTTCAGGCTTGCTCACGTGCTCAGCTTGAGAGTGAAGACGACGTAATGATTATCGGTGCCGGAGCTCTGGGGTCAAGTCTTCTCCGAATTGTGAAACTCTTCAATCCTCACAGCATAATTATGGCGGATATTGACGACGCAAAACTCGACGAGGCTTTGAAGAACGGAGCAACTCACAAGATTAATTCTCGCAGTGAAGACCTTGTGAAGCGCGCAAAGGAATTAACAGGAGGTTACGGCCCGACGGTTACGATTGATGCCGCGTGCGTAAAAGGAAGCCTTCTCAATGCATGCCAGGCCGCCGGTAACGCAACACGAGTTATCACGATGGGATTCAGCATTGCTCCGGACGAGATTAACCAGTTCGTAATTACATCAAAGGAGCTTGATATTCGCGGCTCAAGACTTCAGAACAGGAAATTCGGCGAGGTAATTAAACTCGTTAATGAGCACAAAGTTAATCTCAACGGCGCAGTGTCTCATACTTTCCCGTTCCTTGAGGCTCAAAAAGCGTTTGATTTCGTCGACAGCAGAGATCCTTCAATCCGTAAAATCTCGTTAATGTTCGATTAAAACTTTTGCCCCTCGTGTGAAAGCGGGGGGTTAATTTTTCCCTCTTGAGTGCCGTAAATACTATCAGGAGGGATTAACAATGAAGAATACACGCAAGGGATTTACACTGATTGAGTTTTTCATAGTGTTAGCGATAAATTTAATTCTCGGCACAGCAATAATGTTCAGAATGTCATCGTCATTGGCCGAGATGAACAAGCACAGCCATATTACAGCTTCTTACTCTATAGAACAGAAAAATATTTCAGAAAAAAACTCATAACAAAATCTCCCCTCGAGCTCACGGGGAGACCGCGCGATAATAACTTTACTTCAAGTCCTTAAACGTTCCTTCTGTTCGTGAAACTATAACAGCTGAAGCCGCATCGCCGACGATATTCGGAATTACTCGGCCCATGTTCAATATCCTGTCAATTCCTGCTAGTAATCCTATTGCTTCCATTGGAAGATTAACGGAGGATAAAACTATCGTCAACATCACAAGTCCTGAGCCTGGAATTCCTGCCGTTCCGATTGATGCAAGCGTCGCAGTAAGCATAATCATAACCTGCTGAGTAAATCCTAACTCGATGCCGAAAATCTGAGCCGTACCGTTCATGTTCATAACAGCTCCGAAAAGAATTACGAAGTTGGCTGTCTTATCATCAATTCCGAGTTTCTTTGCGCTAGCGGTATCATAGCAACACTTGAACACGTAAATTGCTCAGGCGCGGCTATAGCTTTAATGTAAGGAATGAGAATTTCCGGGCCGTTTGAGCCGACGACGTTCGCCATTAATCCGAAAACTCCGTAAGGTGTGAACTAATGAGAAGCCCAAAATTAACGCGAAGAAAATTATTTGCAGTAAGTTTTGTTCTGATAAAGCCTTAAACGGATTAGTTGGGATAATATTAATCAGAGTGTCGAGCATTGAAACCTGTTTAGCTGTTGATGCCGTTGACGCTGTCGCCTGAATTGTTACGCCCGTTCCTACTCCGATTAAGTTGGAGGTTATGAGACCGAGAAAATTTATGCATAGTCGGCTCTCATTATATTAACGCTTATATTCTGTCCGAAGCTAAAGAGTAAAATGTTTGTATTAACACTTGATTTTTTCTGATTACGTAATTATACTTTCAATATCTTGCGTGTTTTACGAAACAATAACTAGGAAATTTCTGCAAAGGAGTATTTTTATGCGAGACATTTACAGAAAAGGAAGACTTCTTGAATTTATAATCGCGCTCGTAATCAATGGCATAATCGGAGTTTTCGTACTTTATAATATCTCAGTGTCAGCAGTTTCATTGAAGGCCGATAATGCAGTTTCACGAATAAATCACATGATCGAGACAGCCTATAAAGCCTCAGAAGCATCTGACAAGATTAACCAGAAGTTTGCAGTGAATAAAGTTGACTTAAACGGTTATTATGTTGTTAATAGTAATGGAGCTTGGTATATGATTTGCAGCTTGGACGAGATTATAGACGGAGGAAAAAGAGTTCATAAAATCGTCATGGAAAAAGTTCAAGGACTTATGACAGCTTCGGATTTAGGTATTGAGACAACCAATAAAGGACATTCCGCAGTCTTTCTCAGGTTCTCTTCGGCAAAACAAAATTCCCCTTCAAGTTCAAAGTGAGACTTCGTTAATATTTCCGTCAATAATTTTATCCCAAGTATTTAATCTTCAGCATTACGCTTTAGCCATCCCCACAAAGACGTTTGCCTAAGTCATGTGCTTTCTGCAAGTCTTACGGGGAAACTTCATCGCGATATTTTGCTCCCATAGGCTCGACAAAATCAGAGGCATCATGACGCTAATAACCGCTAATTACACATACACAGAACTTCATAATATATAATCATGGCTGATAATATTGCTGTTACATATGGACGAGTTAAGAATGTTGACTTAAAGCATATAATAACACTCATTAAAAAATTTTTCTTTATGGAGGAAGAAAAAGCTATGACCTCAATTTTCAGGCCCGAATCTAAGTATAAGGCGTTCATAATCTCACTTGTAACTTTCGGCCTGTCGTATGGATTATATAAAGCTGTGCTTGATAATTATCTCGCTGAAATTGTACACATGACCCAGTTTGATAGAGGCGTGTCGGAATTTTTCCGTGAGCTTCCGGGCTTCCTGTTAGTCTTCGTGCTCGCAATGTTATACGAGTTCTCGGCTGAGAAAATTTTTAAGGCTGGAGCGTTGATTATGTTGTTGGGAATGTTAATGCAGTCAACTGTCCCGGCCAATCGAATTTGGGTAACTTCGGCGGTCTTCGTTTACTCGCTCGGTGAACACATGCAATTCGGAATGCGAAGTACTTTAGCATTGCAATTTTCCCAGACAGGACGAGGCGGAGCGGCTTTAGGAGTTCAGAACTCGGCTTATCAGTTCGGAACATTGGCCGGATATATAGTGATTGCGGTTATATTTTACTGTTTATCAGGGAAAATGAATTTGTATCGTCCAGTTTTCTGGGCATCGTCAGCGATAATATTATTAGGCTTCATTTTCGCGCTTAAGTTGGAGGGAGAAAGTCGGCCTGATAAACACGTCAGCAGATTTTATTTCCGGAAAAAGTATTTCAAGTTCTACATGCTGGAAATCTTTTACGGAGCACGCAAACAAATATTCTTCACGTTCGGGCCGTATTTGCTCGTTTTATTTTACGGGGCTGGCGCAATGGCAATAAGTATTCTCTTCGCACTCTCAGCAATCGCGACGTTCATATTCTCGCCGATAATCGGAAAAATTATTGACAAGTTCGGCTACAAAATCGTGATGGTAATGGACACGTTAATACTCGTAATAGTCTGCTTCTTTTACGGCTTCGCTCATCATTTCTTCAGCATGAACACGGCTTTTATTGTGTGTTGTGTGAATTACATTCTTGATGC
>JAFTCP010000160.1 GCA_017454625.1 Synergistaceae bacterium | reverse complement strand
GTCCCAGTGTGGCCGGACACCCTCTCAGGCCGGCTACCCGTCGTCATCTTGGTGGGCCGTTACCCCGCCAACTAATTGATAGGATACGAGCACCTCCACCAGCGCATTACTGCTTTAACCTTTCGGCCTATGAGGTATTAGCAGCCGTTTCCAGCTGTTGTCCCTCTCTGATGGACAGCTTCTCATATATTACTCACCAGTCCGCTGCTCCGTAAAACTTCCGATGTCTCCACCTTCCATTTCCGTCGCTCAACTTGCATGTGTTACGCACGCCGCCAGCGTTTATCCTGAGCCAGGATCAAACTCTCAGTTAAAATTCGTGAGTTATTAATCTTTGGCTATATAAATCGCAAAATAAAAACTTATATCTCATCTGTAAATTATCTTTGTCAAATTACTCGAAAAGTGTTACTATTTTCGCCGTTCGCTTGATTTCTTAGCTCTTCTCTCTCTTGAGCGTTTGCCTCTCTCAAGCGCAACGAAAGAAATTATACGCGCATTTTTTTATTTGTCAACAAATTTTCTTTTTTTGCCGCAAAATTTTTATTCAACGTGTCCGATTACCCTCATAGGATGCAGACTTAACACGTCGTCGCCGTATTTCACATCAATTTTTCCGTCCTGATTTACGATAAACTGTCTGCCGTTTGCACCTTCTATGATGTCGCCAGGCTCGCACCATTTTTCACCGTCCGGCTCGCAGAAATTTTTTCCCCAGTTCTCATTTTGGAACGGCATAAAGTAACTATCATATTCCTCTTTGTCCATTAACGGATAACCTTTGCAGTCAGGGTTGAAATACAACTCTGTAGTTTCGTTATCAGCGATGAACGTGAAAAATCCAGGCTGAACTCCGGCGGCTTCAAGATACTCCGTCTGCTTTGATGCAGGTACATCATGCCAATTATGCCAGTATAACGAAGACCAGAAATTAGCAAGCATTTCACTCTCGCCGTCAACACGTCCTGCAAGTTTGTCCGTCTCAAGCTCAAATAAGTAATGTCCTGTTGAACCGAGTACTCTTGTCTTGTTGGATTTATCCGTGAATTTGTAGTATATGCCGTCTTGAAAAATTATGTGATTGTTCACGGCTTTTAACTCAATCGCACGCTCAGGATTAACAGGAGGGAGATATGCACAGCTTGCGTAAAACTCTTCGTATAAATCAGTAGGCCAGCCGCCGGGACATTTTACATTGCCGAAGTTCACTGCATCAGTTATAGCATCGGCAATTTCTCGCTGATGTCTACACCATTTATCTCAATATGTTGAGTTTTCGCACTCTGAGCTTGGCCGTAAATCTGCAACAATTTTGAATAATTATGATTTACCTTCATGCTTTGTCGCTTCCTCTTGGGTAATCCTTGAGATAATTCAACAGCATATCAGCCGCACCTGAAAGTTCGGGGTCATATTCCTTGTACCGTCTCACAACTTCGGGAAGGTAATAGCTCGTGTAATCGTGAGGGCCATTTTGCCAGTCGAGACCGTCAGCCTGCATAGCTTCGCGTGCCATGTCGACAGCTTCACATGCCTCAAATGCGGCTTTGGGGTCATCACGATAGATGTATCCTGCAAGAGCAATCATCTCTTCGTAAGTTGCGTTTGACGGATTTACTTTGTTGACTTCGACCCTGATTGTTTCAGTGCTATCCAATTCACGGTACGTTGAAGCTTCAATTTTTCGGAGATAGACTACGGGATTATCTTCCGGTGAATTTTCATCATAGAATACTCCGAACTGATAATCGTGTTCCGCGCCATCGGTGTAGTACACATTGAAATAATCATTGTATGCCTTCGTGCCTCCGCTGAAAATTACTCCGCCCGCGTTTGTCTGCCTCCAACCTTCGGGCAATTTTCCGTTATGCCAGCCCTGAAGCTCCTCATCCGTCAGGTTTATGGTCGACATTGCGCCTGTGGTTTGTGTTTGTTGTGTCTGAAGTCTGCCGAGAATTAACGATGACTTCACATTGTTATCAATACTTAAATTTTCCTGATTTACGGCCGTCGCAGTGCTCGTAATCTGCAAATCAAGATTGCCGGAAAGAAGCGTAGATTTTACCCCGTTGTCAGCTGATAAATTTTCGGGAAGATTAGCTGTAACGTTTGAGGCTTGTCCTTTGCTCTCGTTGAATAACTCTGAAAATGCCTGTTTCGTTTTTGACTTTGCTTTGTTCCTGAGATTGGAAATTGTCTCGTTGGAAATTGGCCCGTTTATGAAGTTTTGAATTTCCATACTCAATTACTCCTCGTAAAAAATTTTTCATCAACAAAATATAACACGTTCTATTTTTGCGTTTGATTTCGAGCACGTTTTATACGGCTGATTTCGAGCAAAAAAAAAATTCCCTCCCGATTGTTCAGGAGGGCTTAAAATTTTATTTCACAAGATAGCCGCCGTCAACTGGAATAATCGCGCCTCCTAAGTAATCGCTTGCATGAGACGCTAAGAAGATACATGCTCCCTTCATGTCGTCGCCGGTTCCCCAACGATTGGCCGGAATTCTGTCCGTTATTTGCTGATAACGAGGATTATTTTTGTCGAGCAAAGCCGCGTTCATCTCCGTAGCCATGTAGCCGGGAGCGATTGAGTTAACGTTCACGCCGCGAGCTATCCAGTCATTACTAAGTTCCTTCGTGAGCTGAGCAATTCCACCCTTAGCAGCAGCATACGCCGGAACCGTCTGACCTCCGAACCATGAGACCATTGACGCAATTGTGATGATCTTTCCGTAGCCTTTTGCGAGCATAATTTTTCCGGCTTCCTGACAGAGAATAAATACGGAGTTCAAGTTCACGTTCATAACTTCGTCCCATTCTTCAATCGGGAAAACTTCCGCGCTGTGTCTCCTCTGGATGCCGTGAGCCGTAACGAGAATATCCAAATCTCCACCGAGCTTATCTATACATTCATTGAAAGACTTGTAGACTTCTTCACGAATTGCAAGGTTAGCTTTCACTCCATGACACTTGAAGCCTCGCGAATTAAACTCGTCAGCAACAGAAAAAACTTTCTCAGAAGTTCCGACGATTGCGACCTCACAGCCAGCCTCTAAAAGTCCTTCAGCCATTCCGTAGCCAAGCCCGCGAGTTCCGCCGGTTACGATTGCTTTTTTGCCGACAATATCAAATAAATCTTTTGCGTTCATTTTTTGCCTCCTTCATAATATATACACATAGAAAAATAAATTTATGTCATCGCGCATCATAATCATTTCATGTCTGCCTGATACAGCCTTAATTATCAATATGAAACAATTTCATTCATCGCCTATTTAATCAGGAACTTACAAAGCCATTCAGAGAATACGCGGCCTGAAATATAGCATCTCAGCATAAAACAATTTTATGCACACGCTTACTTAATCAGGAATGTACAGAGCTATTCAGAGAATACACAGCCTGAAATATGGCATCTCAGCATGAAACAATTTCATTCATCCGTCTACTTAATCAGGAATGTACAGAACCATTCAGAGAATACGCACAGGAAAAACACCGCAGTGTATCCAATGAAATATGGCATCTCCGCTTTTGCTATGTCGCCAATCTTCAGCTCCCTAACAGAACGCGTAACTTGGACTGCCGAGAAAATATTTACAGCAACGGGAGGTGTCATCGTTCCGATTACGTTCGAGATGCATACGATCATTCCGAAGTGTATCGGGTGAATTCCCATCGTCTTAGCCATTGGCCACAAAACGGGCACAAGCAGAACCGCAATTGCCGTACCTTCCATGAACGTGCCGAAGATTAACAGGATTACGGCGATGACGAGGCAGAATAACACCTTGTTGAGGTTTAAGCCTATCACGAAGTTCACGAGCTCTTCGGATGAGCCGGAATACGTGAAAATCCATGAGAAAGCTGTAGACGCGGCAATAATAAACAAAATCATCGCTGAACTTTTCGCCGACTTCATGAAAATCGGAACCAAATCTTTAATGCTAATCTCACGGTAAATCAATATTCCCGCAATCATCGCCCAAACACAAGCTATAGCCGCACTCTCAGTCGGGGTCATTAAGCCGGAGTAAATTCCTCCTAAAATTATTATGGGAGTTAAGAGTGCTGGGATTGCGTCAAGAAAGATTTTGAACACTTCCCACGCTGAGCGCTTAACCTCAATTTTCGGCCAATCCTCTTTTTTCGCGAAGAATAATACTTCGATGATTAACACTATCATTATTACGATGCCTATCATCATTCCTTCGGTGAACATGCTCGAAACCGACGCGCCAGTGAGCGTGCAATACAGCACCATGATTATTGACGGAGGAATTATCGGCCCTAAGCCTCCGGATACGACGAGAAGCCCCGCAATGTCAGCTTCAGGGTAACCGTTCTTCACCATGTCAGCATAAAGCATTGAGCCTATCGCGACGACCGTAGCAGGTGCAGAACCTGACAACGCCGCGAAGAATGCACACGCAAGCACTAACGCTACACTCATTCCGCCCCTGACACTGCCGATTAAACAGTTCGCGAAGTCGACTATTCGCCGTGAAATTCCTCCGCTCGCCATCAAGTTACCCGCAAGAATGAAGAATGCTATTGCCATAATCGCCGTTGATTGAAGGCCGCCGAAAATTCTTTGAGCGATTACAGCCGGTGAAACTCCCAAATCTCCGAACAGAACAGCCGCAAGCGCACCAATTCCGAGCGACATTGCTATTGGAACTCCGATAAAGATGCAAATTCCGAATACAGCGAATAATAATATTCCAGGATCAAGCTCAAGCAGGAAATCTAAAAATTCCATGAGTTAAGCATCCTCCTTCTTGTCTTTCTTGATAAAACCGTCGATAATGTCATCAATCCGAGTAATGTCGTCCATCGGAATATTGAAGAGTTTGCCGATTAACATTAAGACTTGAGACACTAAGGAAATTCCGAACGAGATTACCAGCGACGCATAAAGCATATACATCGGGATTTTCATTACCGGAGTTGTCTGGCCTGTTTTCATTTGGCGTGCAACTAATGAAACTCCGTAACTGCACATCTCGTAAATAAACGCGATTAATATTAAGCTCGCGATGACCTCTAAAACTCTCCCTAAAAATTTTCCCTTGAGCTTATCCGTCAAAGCCGTAACGCAAACTTGAGTTCCATCACGAAGCCCGACTTCCATTCCGAGCAATGCCATATAGACCATCGAATACAAAGCAAGCTCCTCAGTCCAAGGCATAGACGCACGGATAAAATTTCTGTTCACGACGGAAAGGAAATAACACACGACCATTACGACAAAGGCAAGAGCCGATAAAATCAGCTCAGCCTTCGTTACATAAAGCAAAATTTTCTTGACAGCTTTCATCGTCTTATTTCGCTTCTTATTTCACTGCTGCCCTTGCCGCTTCAACTGCCGCTACCCATTCAGGATCGTAAGTTGTGCCGTCAGCCTTCTGTTTCTCCGCATAAGCCGTTTTGAGCTCGTTGATGTCAATATCGTAGAATTTCACGCCGACACCCTTTAATAATTCCGTAGTCTCTGCGTTCGCTTCGTTAAGGAACTGCCACTGTTGTTCACAACCCCTCTGCACAGCCTCGACGAATTTATCGCGTAAGTCTTCGGGTATTCTGTTCCAGGCGTTATCGCTGATGCAAATAGGAATGTAGACGAAGCAGTGTTTTGTGTTGATGACGGAATTAACGCCGGCTTCGTAGAACTTGTTAATCCAGCAGTTGGACACAGCATTTTCACAAGCGTCGATTGTTCCCTGCTGAAGTGCCGTGAACTGTTCGCCAGCGGCTAAAGCTATCGGGTTCGCTCCGAAAGAAGTAAACGCCTGAAGCTGACCCTGATTTTGCATTGTTCTAATCTTGAGGCCGTTGAAGTCAGCCATCTTCTCGACAGGACGCTTTGAAAAAACATCACGGAAGCCGGACTCAAGATAACCGATTACGCGGATACCGTGAGGCATTGCCTTTTTCTGGATTAACTCGCCGACTTCATGAGTTACAGCGTAATTGGCCTGAGCCTGGCTGTCCCACAAAAACGCCTGATCCAAAATTGCCATCTCAGGAATGTAATTAGCAAGCACGGAGTTCGCACAAGTCGCGATGTCTAAATCTCCCTGAATTGCCATATCGAGAGTGTCAGCCTCGCCGCCGAGTGTTCCGCCTGCACGAACGTTGATAACAATCCGGCCTTCCGTTGCATCGCTGACTTCCTTAACGATAGCTTGAGCACCTTTGTAATAATTCGACTGCTCATTATCGCCGAGCGACATTGTGAACCTGATGGGACGTGCGGCCTCCGCTGAAACCGACAGAAGAACGACGAATAATAATACTGCTAAAAACTTTTTCATTGTGAAACTATACCTCCTGATAATATATTTCTACGGCGTTAACCGTCCGTATTTCCTGTTGCTTAATAATATTTGGGACATAAGAATTTTCTTGTCTGTGTCCATGAGGATATTTCGCGGTTTCTTTCTCGTCTTAAGTCCTAACTTATGGCGTTACGAGTGAACCGTCTGTGTTTCTCGTTTGCGTCCATGTCGTTATTGTGTTCTCGCATGGATATTTTTTCGCTTCGGCCTCGTTAATATCAACTCCGAGACCTGGCTTATCATTGGGATAAACATAACCGTCTTTGTACTCAGGAAGTCCCGGAAAAACTTCGAGCAAGGCTCCGTGATTATCGCGCAAGTTTTGAATTACGAAGTTCGGCGGCTCAATCCCCGACCATTCTTGAACTCCGAAATTCCGAGCGGCTATGTCAATGTGAATATTCGCGGCATGAGCAAGAGGAGACATATCACCGGGCCCGTGCCATGCTGTACGTACTCCGAACTGTTCAGCGAAAAGCTGTAACTTCCGGGCGGGCGTTATTCCTCCGATTTGTGTAATGTGGACGCGGATATAATCAATCAGCCTGTTTTGAATGAGATTGCGCCACTCGTAAGGGTTGTTGAACAATTCGCCCTCAGCTATGGGAATTGATGAACATTCGCGTATACGTTTGATGTATTCGGTCTGTTCGAGCTGTACGGGGTCTTCGAGGAATGTTAAATCGTAAGGCTCTAAGAGTTTCGCAAGTTTCACGGCATCAGCCGGAGCAATTCTCTCGTGAACGTCATGAACTATTCCGATTTTGTCGCCGAACTTCTCACGAACTCCCTCAATCATCTTCACAGTCTGACGAATATACTTTTTCCCGTCGAGATAAACTCCGTCAATCGCATTCACCGGTGAACCCGAAGGAGCAGAACCGTAACCTCCGCCGCCGTAGCCTCCGCACTGAACGCGAATTGTTTTAACGCCCAAGTCAACATACTTCTGAATATTTGCGCAGAGTTCCTCAAGATTATTTCCGTCAGCATGCCTGTAAACTTGGACGGCTTCCCTGCATTTCCCGCCGAATAATTGATACACGGGCATATTCGCGAGTTTGCCTTTGATGTCCCACAATGCCATATCAACGCCGGAGATCGCATTATTCTCAATCGGACCGTTCCGCCAATATCCGTTTTGGTTCATGAGCTGCCATAATTCTTCGATTGCTTCAGCATCCCGGCCAATTAACAGAGGACGCAGATATTCTTCAACAACGAGCTTAACGGCAAGATGACGATACGCGAAAGTTCCACATCCAAGCCCGTAAAGTCCGGGTTCAGAGGTCTCAACTTTCACGACGAGCAAGTTAATACCTTCAGGAGCTGTACAAATCACTTTGACATCACGGATAGTAACAGCCAACTACACCACCTCCATAAATTAAGGCGAAATATAATCTGAGCAAAAAGTCGCAAAAATTTACACGTCTGAAAATTTCTCTTCAGGCTTTCACACAGATATTTTTATGAAACATTCTACGTTTTGAATTGGTGAGATTATATATTGAAAGCGGCGAACGGTCAATAAAAATTTGATGTGATAAGTATTTTATTTTTCGTGAAGCATGTCATAAATCAATCTTCGGTCGCACGTGAAATGCTCAATCATAGAACATCTTGCTCCGGTTGCGTCGTGTTTGGAGATTGCATCTACAATATTTCTGTGTGCCTTGAAGCCCTGTTCGAGTAGTCGTTTCCCCGTCGCGTCCATAGTCGTAAACACCGAAGAAACTATAACGGGGATTAACTCCTGCACAACGCGATTTTTGCTTGAGTGAGCAATCATCGTGTGAAGCTCCGTATCCTTGTGAAACGTATTGCCTCCGGCCCGGTGAATTTCTTCAATCTCGTCGCAGAGGTTGAACATCTTCGCAATATCCTCGTCGGTAGCATTCATCGCGGCAAGCGCAGCAATTTCGGGTTCAAGCATCAGTCTCACGTCGAAGAGTTCAAGAGCTAATTGCAATCTGTCGTTGTAACGTCCAAGCCTCAAAGGATCGTCGTCAATTGTGCTTGAGCTGATTACAAACGTTCCACAACCGCGTCGAACATCAAGGACACCTTTTGACACGAGAATTTTTACGGCTTCCCTGAGAGTGTTACGGCTCACATTGAAACGCTGGGCAAGCTCATTTTCACTCGCGATTTTTTCGCCGACGTTAACGGGTTCATTCTGAATGTAGCGCAATAATTTTTCTTCCGTCTGGAATGCTAATAATTTGTCGTTCATAATAATGAAAGTATATCAGGCTGTTAGTCTTTTATGACGAAAAATTTTTTACGATGAAAATTTATTATGATATGCTAACTACACAAAAGATATGTATATGATGCTAAAATTTTGACGAATGAGAAACTCTAAGCATCGACAAGAAAAATAACATTTCAAGTGTCGCCTGACAGAGAAAAATAAATTACGCTGAGAGTTTATGAGACGAGTAAAAAAAATTGCGAATAACTTTCTTATGTGGTATATTTCCTTCGGCTCTCCTGATCGGCTTACGTGCTGACGGGGAAATCTAAGAAGCCCATAACTCTGAAATCTTATTACGCATATAATCATCAGGGACGGCTTTTTTGTGAGCTAAGCCCTGATTTTTTTATGCAACCGCTGAGGCAGAAAATCGGAAGGAGGAGGAATTGTTGCCCGGCACAGAAGAAAATGCTCCCCGCGTGAATAATGAAATCACAACATCGCAGGTCTTACTCGTCGATGAAAACGGGGTAAAAGTTGGAATTACTAACACAATCGAAGCTATACGAATGGCTCAGGAACAATCTCTTGATTTGGTTGAAGTTGCTCCGTTAGCTCAGCCCCCAGTCTGCAGGATTATGGACTACGGGAAATACCGCTATCAACTTCAGAAGAAAGAGAAAGACGCTCGCAAGAAACAAAAAGTTCAAGAGCTGAAGGAAATTAAGATGAGGCCGAAAATTGATGATCATGATTTTGACTTCAAGACTAAGGCAGTACGACAATTCTTAGAGCGCGGGCATCGCGTGAAAGTCTCTGTGTTCTTCAGAGGCCGAGAAATGTCGTTTTTGGATAAGGGCGAGGACGTTTTGAACCGAGTAATCGCTGAGTGCGAGGACGTAGGAAAATGCGAGTCCAAACCTATGATGGAAGGCCGTTACATGAGATTGTTATTGACACCTCAAACAGGAAGCCCGGCACCTAAACCATCACAGCCACAGCCACAGCCAGCAAAACCGAAAGGAGAATAAATATTCACAATGGCAAAACAGAAATTGAAATCACATTCAGGAGCAAAGAAGCGTTTTTTCAAGACAGGCTCAGGAAAATTTGCTTATAGAAAGTGCAGCAGGTCTCACATTCTCGTTCACAAGAAACCCGCAAGAATGCGCAGACTTAGAGCGACCGGCTACGTTACTGACACTCTCACCGAACAGATGAGACATTTACTTCCGTACGACTAATCTCGGTCAGAAAGGAATTGATTAACAATGAGAGTAAAAGGCGCATCACAGAGCAACAACAAGCGCAAAAAGTTATTCAGCATCACTAAAGGCTATTTCGGCCAGCACAAGAACGTCTACCGCAGAGCACGTGAAGCATATTTAGCGGCATTATCACGTTCATACAACGACAGGAAGCGCAAGAAAAGAGATTTCCGGAGATTATGGATTACGAGAATCAGCGCGGCAGTCAGAGCTGAGGGAATGAGCTACAGCGTGTTCATGAACGGCCTCAAGAAAGCAGGAATTACTATGAACCGCAAAATGTTATCTGAACTCGCAATTAATGACATCGCCGCTTTCCGTGAACTCGTTGCAAAAGTGAAAGCTGTCTTGTAAATGGCAGGAGAATTAAACATTAACGCCGTCCGGGTTTCTTTTGATGAAGCCTTGACGGCGGCAAAATCTCTTCAGGAACTTGACGAGATACGCGTAAAATTCACAGGCAAAAAAGGAGATTTAACCTTACTTCTCCGCTCACTCGGTAAACTCCCTCCAGAAGAAAGAAAATCAGCAGGTCAGGAATTAAACACTTTACGCGACGAAATCGAAACCAGACTTGAACAAACCGGCAAAAAAATTCGCGACGCTGAGAACGAAAAGCAGGAAATTTCACAGAGAATTGACGTAACTTTACCCGTTAAGGGCAGAACTTCCGGAGCTTTTCACCCCGTTATGCAGACGATGCACGAGATTGCTAATATCATGCAGGGATTGGGATATTCCGTAGCTACAGGCCCAGAGATTGAGGAGGAGTTTTACAACTTTGAATGCTTGAACGTCCCCGCTTGGCATCCGGCACGAGACATGCAGGACACTTTTTATTTCCCAGACGGAAGATTATTACGAACTCACACGTCGCCCGTCCAAATCCGAGCAATGCTTGAATACGGCGCGCCCTTACGCATAATTTGTCCCGGTAAAGTTTATCGACGAGACAACGATACGACGCATTCCCCAATGTTTAATCAGATGGAAGGATTATTAATTGATAAGGATGTTCCGTTCAGCGTAATGAAAGGCACGTTAGCCGAAATGGTTAATGCCTTCTTCGGAAAAAGTTTGAAGTCAAGATTTCGCGCGAGCTATTTCCCGTTCACAGAGCCTTCAATGGAACTCGATATCGAATGCGTAGAATGCTCCGGACATGATGAACACTGCCGAGTTTGTCATGGAACAGGCTGGCTTGAAGTTGCCGGCATGGGAATGGTTCATCCTAACGTAATTCGAGCAGGAAAAATTGACCCCGACGAGTTTAACGGCTTCGCTTTCGGAATTGGCCTTGATAGAATGGCTATGCTGAAATATGGAATTTCGGATTTGAGACTTTTATTTGACGGCAATGTTTCTTATTTCATGTCAGGTTTTCAAGGGGAGGCGGAATAAATGTTAATATCTTGGGAATTATTAAAGAAATTTATTGACATTGAGCCTATTGACTTGACACCTGAGGAATTGGCCGAACGCTTGACATTTTCAGGCTCTGAAGTTGAGGGAATAACTTACACCGCCGGGAAAATGAAAGGGATTGTTGCCGCGAGGATTGATGCTCTCGAAACTCACCCGTCAGAAAGCAAGTATTCAATCGCTCACTTGAACACCGGGACAGGCGAGAATGTCTGTGTTACCAGCGCCACGAACATGAAGAAGGGCGATTTAGTGTTTTATGCTGGGGCTGGTTCAATCCTTCCCGACGGCACCGAGATGGGAACGAGAGATTTTCACGGTGTCGAAAGTTTCGGGATGATGTTATCGGCTGAAGAATTAGGCTTGCATGATGTCGATGATCCTTCGGGCCTGTTAATCCTTCCGAATGACGCAATGCCCGGCGACGATGCGAAAAATCTTTATCATATCGGCGACGTAATTCTTGATGTCTCTATTACTCCGAACAGAGGCGACTTGTTAAGTTTGCTGGGAATGGCACGCGAGATTAAAGGCTTGTATCCTAAATCGACGCTGAAAATGCCCGAATGGATGAGACCTCTTGAGCAAAAAGAGGAATGGACGGAGGAGTTCGGGAAAATCTCGCTTCCTGATAAAGGCTGTTACGCTTACAGGCTCGGACTTGCGACGAACGCCACAATGAAACAGTCCCCATTGACGGCAAAAGTTGATTTAGCTCACTTAGGAATGAGGCCAATTATCAACGCCGTAGACGTAACGAATTACATTATGCTTATGCTCGGTCAGCCTCTTCACGCCTTCGACTTGAACACGTTACCTGAACGGGAAATTACGGTTAGAGCGGCTCATAACGGCGAAAAGATGTTGACTCTCGACGGAAAAGAAAGAGTTTTGACCGAACGCGATATGTTAATCACCAGCGGCGGAGAAGCTATAGCATTGGCCGGAGTTATGGGCGGAGAGCAGACAGGAATTAACGACGACACAAGCACGATCGTAATTGAAAGCGCTTCATTCTCGCCAATTCGTGTTGGTCATACTTCGCGAAGATTGGGCATAAACTCAGAGGCAGCATTCAGATTTGCACGCACGGTTGACCCCGCAATGAGCAAAATTGCTTTGATGGCCGCGACAACTTTAATGCGCGACTGGTGCGGAGCTGTCGTTGATTACAAGCCGTTATCAGCCGAGAACGAAATTCATGAGCCTACCGCAATAACCCTCACTCGCAAGAAACTTTCTACATATCTCTCATGGGACAATATGACTGAGGCCGCAAAAATTCTTGAGGGCTTCGGTATCAAGAACACTGGAGAGAATAAATTTGTTCCGCCGACTTGGAGACCGGATATTACGATTGAGGAAGATTTAATCGAAGAGATAGGCAGGTTCAGAGGTTACAACGAGACGGAAGATAAACTGCCCGGAGAATTGCCGAGACGTGCTGACATTGGAGCTTCAATGAGGCTTGCGGGCTTCGTGAGAAATTCATTGATGGCACGAGGTTATACCGAAGTCGTAACTTACAGCTTCCTGCCTGAGGATTTCCCCGAAAAGTTAAGGCTTCCGGAAGACGACGAGTGCGCAAAAACTTTCAAGATTGCTAACCCGATCAGCCGCGACCAAATGGCTATGCGTACAACGTTGCTCCCCGGCCTGTTAATGGGAATGAGGACCAGCATAGTTTCAGGATGGCGGGGGCCGGTAAAAATTTTCGAGCAAGGTAAAGTTTTCATCAACAACAAAGAGCCTGAGCATGCCGCCGGAATTTTATTCAATGGGACTGATACACGTTCGCCGTTCGCTAACAGGAGCGAGGATTTCTACAACATTAAAGCCGACGTTGAAGCGTTGATAATTTCGCGAGGTTATAAGCCCGTGTTTGTGTCAGGACATGAACCGTTCACTCATGCAGGACAGACAGCAAATATTTTCGTTGACGGCGTGAATGTCGGATTTGTCGCGAGATTGAAACCGGCGATTGAACAGGAACTTGACGTTGAAGGAGTTTACGCGTTTGAACTTGATCTTACAGCTCTGGCCAATCCCAAGAAGCCCGAATTTACGCCAGCGAGTTCATTCCCTGCGTCGTTCCGTGATATTTCGCTGCTCGTTGCAGTCGATAAAAGCAATGACGACGTTATGAAGGATATTCGCGAGACTGTAAACGAAGCGTCAGGCGATGAACTTACTCTTGAGAATTTGAGATTATTTGACATTTACGAGGGTAAGGGAATTCCTGAGGGTTTCAGAAGTTTGGCATATAGTTTAAGCTATCGTTCACATACAAGAACGCTTAAGGACGAGGAAGTTGAAACAGTTCATAACAACGTCCGCGAAAGTCTGAAACGTAAAGGATATAGCATTCGCTGAGTTCTACACTCTCAAGGACAGGAAGAAGTTCATAACAACGTCTGCATCTGTCGATAGAGAAAAAATTAATCCCCGCAGTCTTGAAGGATTACGGGGATTTTCCAAATGTTTGAGCCGCTAAGTCCTTTTTTCTGTTCGTCTTTATCCTATGTAGGCTTCAACAAGTTTGCTCGTGTTAAAAGTTATAGTTGTCTCGTCAGTCCAAGTTGTTCCGCCGTCAGTCGAAATTTGAAGGGGAAGCGAATAAACTCCAGCAAGTGTTACGTCCGCAATCGTTGTAACTGCCACATCAATTTTATTTATTGGGACGACATCCGAACTTGCGCTGTTCACGAAGAAGAATATTAAATCCTCAGGCTCCGTATCAGCATCAATAGCGCTTGAATTGGCCAAAGTTATATTATCGTTGTCAATCCTCCAGCAAACCGGCGTATCCTTCGAGAAAGAAAATCCCTTGCCAAGTGAATATTTATACGTCCCGTCATCTGCGACTGCGTTATTGGCATCTATCGGGTGAATAATGTAATGCCATATCATAACATCGCTGTCTGCGTAATCCGGCTCATTGCTCTTAGTGTAGGCGATAAGATAATAATCTTGGTCGTCCGTCGCGCCTTCTTCAAGCTCAAGAGTTATAGGGCCGGTGTATTTCTCTGGTTCCGCTCCAATTCCCTTTTCTGTGAGCCAGTAATAAATTTCAGCGCCTTCGTTTTCATCATTGACAAGATAAACTTTCATTGAGCCGTAAAATTCTCCCTCTGGAGGATATGCTTCTGGTTCTTCCATTTGAGGCAGACCGTCAACGTACATTTGGAGAATTATTTCCGTGCTGACATTATTAGGGTTAGTTACATTAGCAGGAAGATTAACATTCCCTCTGAAATAATATAAACGCGGCGCTGTTAAATCTTCAGGGACTTCATTAGCTGCTTCGTTGTATTCAATCCAGACTTCGGAATTTTCATGAACATGTTTATTGTAATAATAGCTCGCGTAATCCTCAGTGTTCCATGTTATAGGCAGTTCCTCGACAGCTCCGCTCTCATATTCAACCATTACGGAAGTTCTCGTGCTTAATAATGCTTCTACGTCCTGGACATGATCCGAAACTATATCGTCAATTTCACCGAGATCAAACAAAACTTGCTCGCCTTCTGCGCTCGGTCTTACATTGGCTAAATATTCCTCATTTGCAGCTTTTCTGACATTATTATTGATTGCTGCTCCTGCTCTCATATTGGCAGTTGTTAATGAATATTCCCGACTTACAGCTTCTCTAATATCATTGTTGCTTGCCGTTTTTGCTCTCAGGTTGGCGGTGCTGAGTAAATATTCTTCGCTTGAAGCTCTAACTTGTGAAGTCTCGTTGTCGTAAAATGAATCCTGAACACGAACCCAAGCCATAGCAACATTAGGAGAATGATTTTGCCCGATTTGAGTAATGTGATTAATCAATGTCAAGATTTGTGTACAGCCGTTAGTTTCGTATAAGTTGCGGACGTAATCATTAGAGAGAAAATTCATGAAGAAATCAATCGACACTCGCATATCAGTATTCACGAAGTTATTTAACTCTGCGGGCTTAAGTTCGAGAGCATCGAAGCACTTAGTGCCCTTCAGCCATTCAAGAATTTTTGTAGTGTACATCGCTCTATCAGCATCACTCATATCGTACCATTTATTTGATATGAACGTACCGTAAAACAGCTTGACGAAATCAAACCAGCCGACTTTGTCTGTGATAGACTTTAAGCGATTAACAAACTCTTCAATTTGGGCCTGGCTTCGGTCAAAAATAATCTCCATGCAATCGCTAAGTGCGCCTTCAATGCTACCGTAATTATTAGCGGAATATTTCTCGCGGGTAAGTCCCATCCAACCGGATACATTCAGGATAAACTCTTGAACAAATTTATTAGTGTCAACGTTCACTTGAGTCTTCTGCAATTTTTCCGGATTATCTTTTGTTTCAAGTATATCACTAACAGTATTCCATATAGATTTTATGAGAGCAATATTTGTGTCGCTGAAATTAGGATCTATTGTTTTGAGATGAACTTTCATTTTCGCCAGAGCAGCCTGATACTGAGTTTCATTGCCATAATAGGAATTATTGTCGTAGCCGTTTCCAGCATTTATTAAAGATTGTGATGCCTCATCACCGGGAATATAATGATCAATTCCGTAACGTATGAAGTTCATGTATGACGGAGCAACTCTCGGAACAATATCTTGTAAATGCAATTATAATTCACGCCGGATTTTAATGTTGACGTAACTCCGCCTTTAGGTGTCGCAAAAGTATACGCAAAAACTTTACTCTGCTTGCCTTGACATAAATCAACAAGACGTTTCGCCGTGAGATTGCTGACCGCCGCCGCACGAGAATAACCCGCAATCATAGCTCACGATGAATTTAATAATCTCGTCATAAACTTTATCCGCCGCTTTGGAAAAACCTTTAGCCTCTCCGTTAGTGTCGCGTCCATTGCCTAAAGTTACGTTGCTCGCCCATTCTTTTTCGTAATTGGCCCCGCGTATGGAAATCGGGATTAAAATGCTGCCGTCAGATAAAGGCTTCCAACCCATTGTTACGCCGATTGTTTCTTTCGTTGGACGTATCGTGTTGTCATAATTTACGTGGATATTCTCAGCCGCAACGCCGATGTCCTTCATGAACTGAATGATATTCCTGTTTCTCGTGTTGTACGCTCCGCCGTCGGTGTACATGCCCGATATTGCCATACTCAGTGAAGCCGTCGCAAGATGAGTATTGTACGTGAATGGATCTTCGTAAAAATATCCGTCCGAGTAAAAAAATCTCATCGTCAAGTCAGATGGACTTTTAAACACTCCCTTTATCAAATCGTATGTTGTATCGCCGACTTTATAACCTCCGTCAACTTTTCCGTCAACTGAAGCATAAGCAGGCGATTGAAGCGTAACGTTCCCTAACAAAAACACACTTACGAGAACGCAAATTAATGTCATTAACTTTTTGAACTGCATAAAAATTTTCCTCCTTATTACAAATATTAAAATTTAGCCGATATTATATATCATGTTAAAAAAGTGAAGGAAATATTATCACTCTGTTAAAATAATCGCGAGGTGATAATTTTATGGCCGTAAATCTTAATGACGCGGAATATTTTGCGGATACAATCTTAAGCCGAGTTCAGCAGCTTATAAACGAGAGAAATATTTTGAGGCGTGAGCTTGCGCGTAAATCCGACGGAACTCTCGAACATGATAAAGCCTTCGTCCATGCTTACCAGAATAATATTATTGATAATGCTATGTCCGAAGAGAAAATTGCGCGGCTTGAACATATGCTGTCGGTCAGATAAATAATCTATTTGCTAACTCCTACAGAATATTATGCTTCAAGTTAAGAGAAAATTGCAGTGATTGAACATATGCTGTTAGTCGAGAAAATAATCTCATGATAAACTCTTCGCTCACTCTTACGAAATATAATACTGGTGTCAATGAGAAAATTACGAGGCTTAAGCATACGCCAACAACTTCATGATAAAGTTCTTCGTTTATTTTTAGTGAATGATATTATTAACAACAATTTACGAATTTAGGAGATATTTTCATGAGGACATCACGCGACGTATTCTTAACAATAGGAAAAGGAAGCTACACAATTCACACGCCATTAGAGAATGACGAACTCGACAGGATTAAAGGCTTAATTGATGAGGCATGCGGGGAAATTATCACGGGAGCCAAGCAGGAAGACTTATTGATGATTACTTGCTTGAAATTGGCCTATTCTTTGGATTCTGTGAATGAAAAGCTGAAGAAAGTTTTAGCGACAATTGACGAGGAGGGATAAATCATGATTGATATTTTGCTGGGATTAATAATTTGCGTCGGAATATTCTTTGCCTTGAAATACATTCGAGGCTCAAAGCATTGCTCTCATAACTGTTCAGAGTGTCATCATCCATGCAGGACCAGAATATAAAATGACACAGGAAAATATTAACGCTCTCGTCCTCGAAAAATTACACGAGATTGAACTCACTCATAACGTAACAATTCTTCACGCGGCAGAATCCGGCAGTCGGGCTTGGGGATTTGCGTCAACTGACAGCGATTATGACGTGAGATTTATTTACAAGCACGAGCTTCACGAGTATTTACGCTTGAACAGGAATAACGACGTAATTACCCTGCCCATTAATGACATTTGGGATTTATCCGGCTGGGACCTCGACAAAACTTTGAGGCTTTTATGCAAGTCAAACCCTTCACTCTATGAATGGTTCTCTTCCCCAATTTGCTATTTGAGAACGGATTTCGCCGACAGGATTAAGCCGCTCTTAACTGAATATTTTTCGGTCGAACGAATGATTTTTCACTATTTAAGCATGGCACGAAACAATATACGAAATTACCTGCTCGGAGAGACGATAAAGCCCAAGAAATATTTTTACATGCTCCGGCCAATTCTCGCATGCTTCTGGGTATTCGAGTTCAAGACTAATCCCCCTGTCCCGTTCTCTGAACTCGTCGATAAAATTTTGCCTCATGAATTAAAGTCGAAAATTGATGACCTGTTAGAGATAAAAATTAACACTCCGGAAAAAAACGAGATTGAGCATATATATGAACTCGATGATTTTCTGACTGAGAGCGCCGAAAAAATTCACGAAGCCTTACAGAAACTCCCGAAGGATAGAGGCCGAAGCTGGGAAGACCTCAATAAATTTTTTGCGTCGGAGATAATTTCATCATAAAAATATAACACGTTCTATTTTTACGCCGTGATATCATTTACAGGTTAATCTTGTGAAAGGAGAAATTTTTTCATCATGAAAGTTATTCTCAAATCAGACGTAAACAAACTCGGAAAAGCTGGCGCGCTCCTTGAAGTCAGCGACGGTTACGCAAGAAATTTTCTTTTGCCGAAAAACTTAGCTATCGAAGCAACTCCCGGTAAAATCACCGAATGGAAAGCCGAACAAGCCCGCATGAAAGCTAAAGACGCAAAGTTACACGCTGAAGCCGTCGAACTCCAGAAAAAGCTGCAGGGTAAAGCCGTCAACGTCTCAGGCAAAGCAGGCGAAAACGGAAAATTATTCGGAAGCATCACAGCC
Source organism: Synergistaceae bacterium (assembly GCA_017454625.1). Lineage (GTDB taxonomy): Bacteria > Synergistota > Synergistia > Synergistales > Aminobacteriaceae > JAFUXM01. The sequence goes on along the minus strand of JAFTCP010000160.1, from coordinate 37,045 downwards.
GTACAAATCGCAGAAGCCCTTGAAGCTCAACACGGCCTGAAAGATTTTGACAAGCGCGATATTAAGCTCGACGAGACAGTCAAACAGCCCGGCCAATTCAAATTTTCACTGAAACTTTATCCCGGCGTTCAAGCTGATATGATCTTAGTCGTAACAGTTGCATGATCCCCAGCGTCTTGCCGCATAACTCCGAAGCTGAGCGTGCAGTTCTCGGAGCATGTATTCTCTCGCCCGAAGCATTGGGAATTGCCGTAGAGATTTTGAAGCCTGATGACTTTTTCGACAATAGCAACAAAATTCTCTATGAAATTCTCATGCAGTTATCTTTCTCAGATACGCCTGCGGACCTAGTTACGATTTCTGATGCTCTAAAGTCTGAGGGCGTATTCGATAGATTAGGGGGCCAACCGTTTCTTGCTGAACTAGTCAGTGAAGTTACGACGACAGCAAACGTAATTTATCATGCCGAAATCATTCGTGAATACTCAATCCGAAGAAAGCTAATTGACGCTGGAAACAAAATTATTGCTCTGGCACTGAGATTTGATCTGAGTATCAAGCAGAGCATCGAGGAAGCTGAAAAATTAATCCTTGAGGCTGCTCAAAACAAATCTACGTCGGACTTTAAGCATGTACGCGAAGTTATCGGCCCTGTGTTCGTTAATGTTGAAGAGAGATTCAGGCAAACAAACTCCGGAGTCTCAGGTTATCCTACGGGGTTTGCGGACCTCGACAGCTACACAGGAGGATTACAGCCCGGAAGCCTGAACATTATCGCCGCTCGTCCTTCAATGGGAAAAACAGCTTTTGCTTTAAATATCGCTCAGTTCGGGGGCGGCGGTGCTAATCTTCCAATTCTAATCTTCAGCCTCGAAATGCCCGCAGAACAATTAGTGATGAGAATGCTGGCCGCTGAATCAGGCGTAAATTTATCACAGCTACACTCGGGAACTTTTGACACTTCAGCCTTCGATGTCGTCAAAGAGGCTTGTAATGTCGTAATAAAACGGAATATTTTCATCAACGATTCTTCGGACATCACGATTATGGACTTTCGGACGAAATGCAGACGCTTCAAAACTCGTTACTCCGAAATTGGCCTAATTATCGTCGATTATTTACAGCTCATGACAACAGGAAGCAGAAACGAAGGAAGACAGCAGGAAGTTTCGGATATCTCAAGAATGCTCAAAGTTACAGCGCGTGAATTGTCTTGTCCGATTGTCGCCTTATCGCAATTATCACGAGCCGCAGAACAAAGAACCGAGAAAAAACCTCAGCTCTCGGACTTGCGCGATTCTGGAGCAATTGAACAGGACGCTGATGTTGTGTTATTAATGTTCAGGGAAGATTATTATTCAGAGAACGAGAATAACGATTTGCAGGACAGCAAGGCTGATATTCGGGTTGCTAAGAACAGGAACGGAAGCACAGGAACTTTTCACCTGACGTTTAAGCGCGAGATTACAAGGTTTTATAATTACGGTGAAATTTAATGCTATAATCTTTATCACTCAACAAAAATTTTCAACGAAGGGAAGTTTTTTATCATTATGGAACCAGTTTATAAGTATTACAAGCCGGCATGGAGAAGTTTTTACAAGCTCCTCTTTCTCATGCTCTTATTAATTATCCTTGCGGGTGTTGCAAGTTTCATCGGGCCGCTCAAGTCTGGAACAAAATATTTTACTTGGATGTGGGTTATCGTTGCAGTCGTTGACGTTTTACTTTTCATTTACGTGTTCATTAAGCGCGCAACAATGTCCCTCGTTTTACGTGATAATCCCGACAAAGCCGAAGATCAGGAAGTAGCTTTCATCGTCTGCCACCCTACAAGACCGTTTAGCTCGGATTTCAAGCAGTCAATCGAGATCGGGCTCGCTAACATCATGCATATCAAAGTTGGCCAGACCATGATGCAGACGCTCTTTAATATCGGCGATGTTATCGTTACGTCTTCGGGAACATCAGCAGAGGAAATTTTTGCTCCGAACATCCCTAATCCTCAGGCTGTACGCGACGAGATCCAAGTTCACGCACGAAGATACACGATGCCTAATCCTCCGCAGAACCCTTCGCATATGGAGCCGACTGCTCAGGAATAAATTTTTTTGCTTTCACCATACACGCAGAAAATTCGGGAGCCTGCCGTTACTGACAAGCCCCCGTTTTTTATGAGCAATTTATTTCTTCTTGTTCAGGCACTCTTTCAAGATTTTCATCATTTCCATACTCTTAAACGGCTTCGGAAGATAATCATCAAATCCCAGCGCAATATATTCATTTCGTGCGTTTGCTCCGGCGTTCGCTGTGAGAGCTATGAAGTGTGTACCCTCAGCGTGATTTTTCGCGTGATGAAGAGTTTCAACGCCGTCCATTCCCGGCATCTTATGGTCAAGAAAAACAATATCGTAATGTTCGGCTTTGATTTTATCTAATGCATCTTCGCCGCTCTCCGCTGTGTCAATTTTCGCCTGAGAATCTTTCAGCATTCCCTTAGCGACAACAAGATTAACAGGAGTATCATCGACGATTAAAATTTTCGCGTCCGGCCATACCGAAGGCCCCTCGTCAATCTCAGTTTCAGCGGGCTTCTTTAACTCCTCATTCTTCAAGAACTCTTCATATTCTTGTATCGTCATATTCTCGCCGTGTGCGGGTCTCTGCGGGACTTCAAACGTAATCTTCGTGCCTTTGCCGTATTCACTCTCAAGTTTTATTCTTCCGCTCATGATGTCAATGATATTCTTCACAAGAGTTAGACCAAGTCCGGCTCCCAGAATATGCCGAGTTTCTACGATGTTAGCACGCTCGAAAGGCTCAAACATTTTCTTCGTTTCCTCTTTGCGCATTCCTATGCCCGTATCTTCAACCGTGAACTTTAAGATAATTTCGCTCCCTGAAGCCTTTTGACCTTCGACGCTGAGCGTAATACTTCCCGACTTTGTATATTTGGCCGAATTGTTAAGCAAGTTCGTCAATACCTGCTTTAATCTCAAAACATCGCCGTGTAAATGTTCAATTAAAGTCTTGTCGGCGTTGAGGATAAATTTTATTCCCGGCCTGTCGTGAATTGCCTCAATCGTGTAGCTCTCGCATTCTTTCAGGAGTTCCCATAAATGATAATCGCTCTCGTATAAGTCCATCTTTCCCGCTTCAATTTTTGAGATGTCGAGAATGTTATTGACGAGGGCTAATAAATATTCTCCGGCCTTCTTGATGTCGAGCGCGGCTTTTCGTGTCTCTGCGTCTGGGTTCTCGTTTAAAATCATGTCATTAATCCCTAAAATTGCGTTCATAGGCGTACGGATTTCATGTGATGTGCTGGCGAGGAAGTTGCTTTTTGCTTTGTTCGCAATGTTCGCACGGTTGATTGATGCTTCTGTAAGTCCTCTTGCAACCTCAGTTTCATATTGCGCCGTGATTAACTGCCTGTAAGTCGGAGCCTCAAGGTAAAAGAACGTGAACACAAGCATAATAGTTGCGACAGTATAGACAACGGGGATATTCTGCCTGAATAAGTATTGAACGACGAATGAATCTATCAGCAAAATAAACAGCACGTTCATAACTATAAATTGGCCGTTGCCGTAATACTCCTGATAAATAAGCTGCAACACAAAGCCAATCGTTACGAATATAATCGCAAATCCCGGAGAAAATATCATGAAAATTTTTTCTTCGGACTTGAACATAAACAAGAGGATTATGCTTATACACAACAGGAAAAAATTAATATCCGTGAAACGCTCCGAGATTACCCGCGTATATGCCGCAACATAACACATCAAGCAATAGGCGTTAATGTTAATCGTCGCGTAAAAAAACTTCGTGTAAATCGTGATATGCTTAATGTCCGTGAAAAGTTCAAGTACAAGTTCAAACGATGCGGATATTATTGTTGAAATTACGAGCAGAAGAAAACGCCGGTTAATCTCCGAAGTCGTCGCCATTCGTCCGCTCAGAAAAGCCGCCATTACTAACAGAAACGGCAAAACCGTAATTTCTATGAATGACGTATCAAGATTATTCAAGACTAACATGATGAAAATTTAAGGCCCCTTTTTTCTTGTGAATTGTAAAATTAGTTTAGTATAGCATTTTCAAGATTTAGCCGCGTGATATAATGCACTTCACACATTCCAGAAAAGGACAGGCCCGATAACAAAATGTTTTTTATAATCGATAATGAACGCCATCTTAATAAAAGCCTAACACCGTTAAACGTCTGGTCTCTTGCTTTCGGCTGTGTCATAGGCTGGAGCGCATACGTTATGCCCGGAACAATTTTCCTTAAGAATGCCGGACCTCTTGGAACTCTAATTGCTATGGAGCTTGCGACGATCGTAATGTTAATCATCGCTTACAATTACAGCTACATGATAAAAAAATTTCCGTTGACCGGCGGCGAATTTATTTATGCAAAAATGGCTTTCGGTGAACATCACGGCTTTTTGTGCGCTTGGTTCTTGAGCCTGTCATATTTATCCGTTATTCCTCTGAACGCTACAGCTTTGAATTTGGTCATGCGTGCGATGTTCGGTGATGCGTTCCAATTCGGATTTCATTATACAGTTGCGGGCTATGATGTCTATTTTGGCGAGATGCTGTTAGCGATTGGAGCTTTAGCATTTTTCTTCATGATTAATTCATTGGGAGTTCATGTAACTGGAAGCCTGCAAACTTTTTTAGTGATGATTTTGCTCGGAGGAATTTTCGTCGTCATCGGTGGAGCGGTATTAAGTCCGTCGGCGAGTTTTGAAAATCTTCATCCTATGTTTCATCCCGAAACTCAATATTTCTCGAAGGGAATAATCGCGCAGATAATCGCAGTGTATGTTACGGGGCCAATGTCATTTGTCGGGTTTGACACAGTTCCGCAGATGATGGAGGAGAGCAATTTTTCTTCCGATCGCGTAAAAGTTGTTATGGACACGAGCATAATTTGCGGAGGCTTCGTTTACATAGCTTTGACGATTTTAGCGTGTGCCGTCGTTCCATATGTCTATAATCATTCATGGCCTTCATATATCGCTGACCTTCCAAATCAGAGCGGAACTGCCGGGATTGCAACGTTTAATGCCGCGTATATCGCTCTCGGAAAAGCGGGCTTATACACGATATTTGCTTCTGTGATTGCGGCGATGCTCACGGGAATTATAGGCTTCTACATGGCTACGAGCCGTTTGCTTTATTCGATGTCTCGCGACGGGATGATACCTTCATGGTTCAGCTACATCAACAAAAACGGAGTCCCGACGCATGCGGGCTTGTTCTGTACGGTTACTGCCGGTTTAATATGCTTAATCGGCCGCGCTGTAATGGGCTGGGTCTTCGATATGGCTTCAACGGGTGCGGCTATAGGATTTGCTTACACTTCGATTGCTGCGTGTAAATATGCATGGAAAGAAAGCAGAATTGACATTGTTATATTCGGCGCGCTCGGCTTCATTTTATCCCTCTCAATGGCCGTATTTCTTCTTGTCCCAATTCCCGGCCTGAACGTTTCGCTCAGTAATGAATCATATTTGCTTCTTGTCGGCTGGATAATTTTGGGGATAATTTTTTACTACGTAAGACGGCCCATTGGGGGGGGGGGTATAAGTAATTATGCTTACCAAACATCTGAAAAGACGACTGACGGCGTTTAATGTATGGTCTCTTGCGTTCGGATGCATAATAGGCTTCGGATGTTTCGTGATGCCGGGCACAACATTTCTAAAACGTGCTGGGACGCTGGGAACTTTGATTGCGATGGAGACTGCGGCGTTGATAATGCTGATAGTTTCGTACAGTTACGGTTACATGATAAAGAAATTCCCGGAGACAGGAGGAGAATTTATTTACGCTCGGCGGGCTTTTGGGAGAACTCACGGATTTATTTGCGCGTGGTTTCTGGGATTATGTTACATCTGCATTATCCCTATGAACGCGACGGCATTATGCTTAATTTTCCGGGCGGTTTACGGAGATTTATTGCAGTTCGGGTTTCATTACACGGTTGCTGGTTATGATATTTACTTCGGAGAGGTTCTTCTTGCGATTGCGGCGTTAATCCTGTTCGCATACGTAAATTCTCGCGGAGTTCACACGGCTGGGCAGGTTCAAAGCGTTTTCGTGGTAATTCTTCTCTTGGGAGTGTTTATAATTTTAGGCGGAACGTTTTTCAGTCCTGATGTGAGCGCGAAAAAATTGATGCCTATGTTCTACCCTCAAGATGAAAATCACGGCAGCGCGTTAGCTCAGATAATTTCGGTGCTTGTTGTAACCCCTTGGGCCTATGTCGGCTTTGACACGATCCCTCAATTGGCCGAAGAGTCGAATTTTTCTCATGACTGGGTAAAGAGCATAATGGACACGAGCATTTTAGCCGGATGTTTCGTGTATATCGTGATGACGTTGATTGCGGCTTCCGGGATACCTGATAACTTTTCGAGCTGGGTAATTTACGTTGAAGAGCTTCCGAACTTGAAGGGGATTAATGGGATTGCGACGTTTTCGGCGGCTAATAAAATTCTGGGTAAGTTCGGAGTTTTCTGCGTGAGTATGTCCGCTTTGATGGCGATGCTTACGGGGATTTTGGGATTTTACACGGCGACGAGCAGATTATTGTATTCGATGGCGCGCGATGAAATGATACCGTCATGGTTTATGACGCTCAACAAAAACAGTGTCCCTATGAAGGCCGTAATTTTCTGCATGAGTGTATCAATGTTTGCTCCCTTTGTTGGTCGTAATGCTCTGGGCTGGACTGTTGATATGTCATCGCTTGGCGGGGCTGTGAGCCTTGCTTATACTTCGCTTGCGGCTGTGCATTTTGCGAGGCGTGAGAGACGTACTGACATGATAATTTTCGGAGGAGTGGGGTTTGTTTTCTCCGTGATATTCGCGCTGTTACTTCTTGTGCCAATTTCGTGGCTGAACTGTTCGCTTGAAGTTCCCTCGTATTTTCTGCTTATGCTCTGGGTATTTCTGGGCGTAATCTTCTTCCTGAACATGAATAAAACTCAGGCCAGCCGTTAAAGATTATCGGAGGACCTGAGCAAAATTTTTCTGGTTTGTAGAATATCGGCATCAACAAGACGACAGAAAATATCTTCACCGTCTCTATACTGCTCAAATTTTCCTGAGACTGTTATAACCTCGCCGGCTTTCGGATAATCCTGAGGATATTTATACGAGTTTTTGAGGACAAAATCAATTCCGATTGAACAACACGCCGAAGCATCGACGACTTCAACGCCGTAATAATTCTCGCCGCTCTCCTCATCGTAGACAAAAGCGAATTGGCCGGTTAACTTGATGATTTTTCCCGTGTAGGCTGAAGGGTTGCTCAGGACGTTAAATAATCCTGAATAGACCATGACACTGCTAAACTTCGTGAGGTCGAGGTCAGGAGTTCCGGCATACGATGATGAAGCTGTGAGAGAAGCGAGTAAAACGATAACGCATAAGAATTTTTTCATATTAATTACTCTCTATAAAATTTTGCTGGACTATGAGGCTGTAAAATTTTCATCTCCTGACGCGTCCCCTTTTTTACATAATGAGAGGCTGTAAATTTTCATGCTAAAACTTTCCCTATTTCTTTTGCGACGTGATGAGTTATCGCGAGGATGACGATGAATTTTCTGACATCAGAGGCTGTAACTTTCACGCTAAAACTTTCCCGGCAAAATAAAATATTCCGAATGCCGCCATGTCAGTAATTACAATCGTAGAGCCTACAGGAGTTCCGGCCAATATCGAGATTATCATTCCTGCCAATGCACAAACCGTTGAAAATATCAGAGAACAAATTGCTACACTCTTAAAACTTTTGAATACTCGCATTGCTGAGAGTGCCGGGAATATTACGAGCGCGGAGATTAACAGTGAGCCGACGAGCTTCATAGCCAGCACGATAACGACAGCGACGATCAAAGCGGTTATCACGTTGCATCTTTCGACGTTCAGGCCCGAAACCTGCGCAAATTCCTCATCAAAAGTTATCGCGAAAATCTTATTGTAGAAAAATGCGAAAATTCCCATCACTGAAATCGACAAAATTACGCTCAACCAGACTTCGGAAGGCTCAAGCGTCAAAATTGAGACCGAACCGAAAAGAGTTGTGCATACATCGCCGGATAAATTTGCAGACGTTGAGAAAATATTCATCAGCATGTAGCCGACAGCAAGAGAGCCACCAGAAAGCATAGCCAGTGAGGCATCACCTTTGATTGAGGATTTATTGCCAGTTCTTAGCAAAAGCACAGCGCATAAAACCGTTACGCCTAAGACTACGGGCATATCGTTATTAATGTTCATTACGGAAGCCGCCGCCATCGCCCCGAACGCAACGTGAGAAAGTCCGTCGCCTATGAACGAAAAATTCTTAAGGACGAGAATAACTCCCAGCAAAGACGAACACATTGCAATCATTACGCCGACGATTAAAGCATAACGGACAAAATGGAACTGCCAATACATTAATAACTGTTACTCCCTGATGATTAAGCTCATTGACGACATCATACATTTTCAGCGATGCTTCGGGGTCAAGACCTGTAACAGGCTCATCAAGAACGAGAACTTTTTTGACCGCACATAATGCCCTTGCTAATAAAACTCTTTGCTGTTGCCCTCCTGATAATTCCCGATAACATCTTTTCGCGAGTTCGTGAATGTTCGTTTTTCTCATGGCCTCAAAAGCAAGCTCCTTCTCTCGTCTGGAATAAAACGGACGAAATCCGCAGCTCCCCTGAAATCCCGATAAAACAATTTCCCTCACTGATGCCGGAAAATCCCGCTGAAAGTCTTTTTGCTGAGGAAGATAGCCAATCTCATTTTTCGCAAGCCCGTCAAGTATTATTCTGCCCTCAATCGGAGAACGCAAGCCCAGAATTGTTTTGATGAGAGTGCTTTTTCCTGAGCCGTTTTCACCGACAATGCAGAGATAATCTCCGGCATTCACCGAGAAGCTGAGATTTTCAACGATGACTTTATCCCCGTAGCCGAGCGATAAATTTTCACAGATTATTTTATGCATGACTAATTTAACATAGACTTCAAAAGTTCAAGATTATCTTTCATGATGACTTTTTCACCTTCACCAATAATAAACTTTTAATTCAACGCTGACTTCAGGACTTCAAGATTGGCCCGCATGATTGAGAGATAAGATGCCTCATCATGAGTTGCTGACTGCATGGAGTTCAACACAAAAATTTTCTGGTCTTTAGCCTTCGTGCTATTGATGACGGTTTGAGCGATTTTATGCCTTGTGCCTTCAATCGTAATGACACATGGAAGGTTAAGCTCATCGACTTTTTCAGCGAGGAATTTAACCGTCTCGAAGCTGGCCTCACTTTCAGCAGAACATCCGGAGAATGCCGCGTAACATTTCAGGCCGTAATCATCAGCTAAATATCTGAACGGAAAACGATCTCCGAATAGTAAAATTTTTCGAGCTGAGGAATTTATGACTTCTTGATATTCACTGTCAAGCTCGGTCAATTTTTCGCAGATGTAACGGCAAATTATCTCAGCATTCCTCAGTGAAAGCCAGATATGCTCGTCAGCTTCGGCTTCTTCGTCGTCGTGGTCGAGCTGCATGCCTTCAAGTTCCTCTTCAAGTTTTACATTTGAGCCTAAAATTTCGATGAGGTTAATTGCAATCTGTTTATCATTCGTTACATTCTTCAAAGCATCATGAGCCCATTCATCGGATTCTCCGCCGACATAAATGAAAACGTCAGACCTGGCAATTTCTATAATGTCATTAACCGTAGGATTATAGCTGTGAAGGTCAATCCCCTTGTCAAGCAGTAATGAAACTTTCACGTCTGACCCCTTCGAGATTTCGCGTACCCAGTCATAAATCGGGAAGATTGATGCCGTAATGTTGAGCCCGTTATCAGCATGTGAAACTCCGGCCAATGATACGAGCAGGAAAATTATACACGAAATTTTCTTTATAATTGATGATGAGAGATTAAGCCTGTCATTTCTACAATGAACTTCGGCCAATTCTGCACAGAAAGATTTTTTTACTATTGACGATATAAGATGAAACCTGTCATTTCCATAACAAACTTTGGTTAATGTTTCACCCAAAATTTTCTTTACTATTGACAACATGCGATGAAACCTGCTACTGTCATAACAAGCTCTGGCAAATTCTGAACACTTCATAATCAAGATTAAACCTCCAGTAAATATAACACGTTCTATTTTTATGCTGAGAAAGAAAAAACAGTACACTTAAATCCGCGCAAAATTTACCGAAAAAGTTTAATTCGACAGCTTGACCTTGAGAGCGATTAAATCAGAGCGGGCATATCTAACTTCTTGTGATAATGAAACTCTTGAACGCTCGCAGCAAATCCAGACGCAAAGAGTTAGAATGAATGATGAGAGATATAAACTTTTAAGATTGTCCGAACATACATTAAGCTGAAGACACACGGGGCATTCGTCGCCTGAACACTCGTGATTGACTTCAAATGTTGTGAAGGCAACGGAAAAAATCACGACGAACACGAATAATCCCGCGAGCATTAAGGGCAGAAACTTTTTGTGCGTCATGAAATTTTCTCCTGTTTCGTAAAATTTCATTGACCGAGATTATAACACGTCGGCGAAAAATTTTTTGTAAAGTGAAATCGCTGATGTTAGAAATACTTATTTATGTGTACTGAACAAGAATAAATGTACTTTTATGTTAAAATAAATAAAATAAATTTTAATCAGGAGGCAGCAAAATGAAGAAACAGTTATTTATCGTATTAATATGTACGTTGTTTTGCTTATATGGGGGGGGGCATATTCTGCAACCGTAGTAACCATCAGTAACGGTGTGTATAATATTGTCTCTGCATTGGACAATAACAAAGTTTTGGATGTCAAAAATGCAGAAAAAGATAATCGTACGAACGTTCTATTATGGGAATGCAAGGATGAACTCCACCAGCAATTTGCTTTCACTCGAGTATCCGGAAAATGGTATAAGATAATTGACCAGAATTCTGGCCGGGCTCTTGATGTCGAAGATGGCAAAGTTGGAAGCGGCGTTAATGTTCAAATTTACGACTACAACAAATCTAGCGCTCAGTTATGGCGGCTTGAATCAGCGGGCAGAGGGTACTATTATATCAGGAACAGATTGGGATATTATCTTGATGTAGTTGGAGGAAGTTCAACAAACGGTACAAACATCTGGGTATATCAGGGGAATAACTCCAACGCTCAGAAATTCAAATTAACTTCAACGAAGCCCTACGCAATAATCAATCAAGGAACATACACTATCAAATCAGCATTAGACCTCAATAAGGCCGTAGATGTATCAGGAGGAGGAACTGCAAGCGGTACAAATATTCAGCTTTGGGACTGCAATGATTCTAACGCGCAAAAATTTAATATAATTCCTGTTCGTGAAGGCTGGTACAAGATAGTAAATGCGGCTTCAAAGAAAGCACTTGATGTTCAATGGGGCACAAAAGCCAGCGGCGTAAACGTTTGGATTTATGACGACAATGAATCTGATGCGCAATTATGGAGATTTTATAAGACTGGAAATTATTACTTCATAAAGAATAAACTGGGCTATTATCTGGATGTTTACGGCGGCGCTACTGATAACGGCACGAATATTTGGGTTTACTATGGTAATTCATCAAAAGCGCAAAAGTTCAAACTTCAAGAAACAACTTATACTGAAGGGGTAAATACCTACTATGTTACGACAAAAGCAGGGTTAGTGTTGCGGAACAGCCCTTCAACATACGGTGCAAGAATTACGACGATGCCTTACGGTTCAGAAATTCAGGTTAGCAGCATATCCAACGGCTGGGCTTCATGCACTTACAACGGGTATAGAGGTTATTGTTCAGCGTCATATATTTCAACGACAAAGCCTGATGATAATAACGATAAGACTTATGCAAATCCCATACAGGTGCCTGGAGCATGGTGGACTGATAACACAGGGGAAGGTTATAAACATGATGTCCTTTATACGAACAGTGTAATTAACGGAAAGCCGGTTTATGCAATTCAGGACGGAAAAGTTCACTGCTACCAGATCGTAGGCAATAACAATAGCAATTACAGAGTATATGTTCCAGCTATCAAGAGATATGTCTATCGTTATGAGTATTATAATAAGCTCGTCTCTTATGGAAATGTAATAAAATTCGTCTCTGAACCTGACAGTAACGGCAAAAGGACAAAGGCCACATATGCACATCTTAGCAAGTTTGAGAAATATGATACGGAAATTACTGACAGCTTCGGTTATGGCAGCTCGTATTCATACGTCGGCGGAACAAGATACGTAGAACTCGGAACTTATAACGTAAAACGCGGCGAAATAATCGGTTATGTGGGGACAACTGGAAATTCATCGGGGCCGCATTTACACTTTGAGCTTCGTATTAATTGCACCAACAGCAACCCTGATAAAAATGACGGAACAAGAGTTAATCCACCTGATTACGTCGATATTCATTCAGATTCGAACTCTAATTCTAATTCTCAACCAAACTCCGGCTTACCGTCTGGAGTATATTTTACACAAGAGGGACGAACTACTTGCACATTGTCTTCGGCTGCTATGATGTTACGAACAAGAGCATATCAGCTCGGGAAAAACTGGCAGGGAATTACTGAATCTTCGATTAAGAATACAGCTTGGGTAAATGGCGATGGGTTAAGATGGAGCTTTACTTACGATGGAATGTCAGTTGCTCACGCTTTCTATTATAACGGTATGAATTTAAGCGAACTTGTATCTCTACTCGACGAAAATCCTGCTGGCATTGTATTGTATTGTAGCAGGCTCCCTCATGCGGTTTGGGTTATGTCTGTATCCGGAAACACAGTTTATTGTGCTGACCCTCTGAGCGGATATTCGGGGAAGAAAATTTCTCTTACTGATAGCTATCTCGGTTGGTGCTACAGTTCTCAGAATAATATTCTCAATAATGTAACTGCCATCTGGTATATAAAGTGAGAAAATATCGTAATTAATGTTATTATTAATCTTCCGAATTACGTAAATATTAATCGCGTAAATTTTTCCTCTGGTCATTACGGCCGGAGGATTTTTTGCGCGAAAAATTTTTCTGTAAAGTGAAATCGCTTGACAGTAAAAATTACGTTTTCTATAATTCGTTATTATGAATGACGACAATGATTTTTTGAAACGCAGAATATATTTCAACTTGTTATACGATTTTTATTCGCCCCTGTTGACGGCCAGACAGCGAAAAGTTTACGAGACATTATGCTTCTCGGACTTAACGTTGACGGAAGCCGCTCAAGTTTTAGGCATAAGCAGACAGGGAGTGTATATTCTTGCGCGTCATGTCATGGATAAGCTCGAAGAAATCGAACGGGAATTATCGTTTGCAGTCAACACCAAGAAACTCGAAGAGAGAATAAAATCTCTTGAGGCCGAGAATAAGGAACTGCGCGAGAAATTACGTGAGAAGACGGACAAAAATTAGTAATCATGTTCGCATTGCCGCAAATTTCAGTGGATAAGGAGGGGGAAAAATAATCATGTTCGACACACTCAAGGAAAAATTAGCTTCGGTATTCTCAAAGTTAAGTTCCAAAGGAAAACTCTCAGCAGAAGACGTTGATAACGCGTTGCGTGAAGTTCGTCGGTCATTGCTTGAAGCCGATGTAGATTTTCGCGTCGCTAAGGACTTAATCGCCAAAATTCGCGAGAAAGCTACAAGCCTTGAAGTTTTGCAATCGATTACGGCCAATGAAAGAATTTCCGCAATCGTCTACGAAGAGTTGATTTCTCTGATGGGAAAAAGTGAAGGATTAATTATTTCGCCCAAGCCTCCAACGGTTATTTTGATGGCCGGACTTCAAGGTTCAGGCAAAACAACATCGACAGTAAAGCTCGCGAGATTTCTCAAGAACTCACATAATCCCTTAGTCGTCGCATGCGATTTAAGGAGACCTGCGGCGGTCGAACAATTACGAGTTCTTGCTGAAGGAGCAAAAGTCGCGTTTTTCGGGCCCGAACAGTTAATGAGTTCTGATGACACAAAAGTTTCTGAGAAGTCAACAAATTCCGAGAACAACGCAAAAGTTTTTGATAAACTGCAAAATTCCCAGAATGAAGCAAAAATTTCCGAACAGCTGAAGACTTCCGAGAACGATGCAAAAGTTTCCGGGCAAACTCAAACTTCCTCAAACTCCAGCAAAGCAAAAATTTCCGGCCAATCGCAAAAAGTTCCTGATGTTCTCGCTGTAGTTCGTGGAGCTGAGAAGTATGCGGCCTCACACATGAACGACGTAATAATTCTCGACACAGCCGGAAGACTTCACATTGACGAGGAATTAATGACCGAGCTTAAGAACATCGCGAAAGTCTTAGTTCCAACCGAGAAAATTCTCGTCGTCGATTCAATGACCGGTCAAGAAGCTGTTAATGCCGCAAAAAGTTTTCATGAACTCTTAAATCTCACAGGCTTAATCTTAACAAAACTTGACGGCGACGCACGAGGAGGAAGCGCGTTATCAATTCGTGCAGTAACGGGAATTCCCGTAAAGTTTGCCGGAGTTGGTGAGAACACTGACGCTCTCGAACCTTTCAGCCCCGAACGAATGGCCGGGCGTATCATGGGAATGGGAGATATTCAGGGCCTCGTCGAGAAGGTCAAAGCCGCAGGAATAAATGAAGATACAATCAAACCGTCCGAATTATCAGGAAAGCAATTCAATCTTGAGACGCTCTTAAAACAGTTTGAGCAGTTAGAGAAATTAGGGCCGATTGAGAAAATTGCAGGAATGATTCCCGGATTGGATAAGATAAAAAATTTCAGGACTGAAGACGTTGATGCAAGTATATTAAAACGTAACAAAGCCATAATCCAGTCAATGACGCCGGAAGAGAGACGCAACCCACGAATAATTAAAGGCTCCAGACGGCGGCGCATTGCTCAGGGTTCAGGCACTTCGGTTCAGAGCGTTAATCAACTGCTTGCCCAGTATGAACAGATGAAGAAAATGTTTAAGAGTTTCTCAGGTTCAGGAGGAAGCAGAAAGTTAAAGTCATTATTTGGTTTTGGCAGATAAGAAAATACTACAGGAGGTGCAAAGTCAAGAATGGCAGTAAAGATTCGTTTGTCGCGTCAAGGCAGGAAGAAAGCTCCTTTTTACAGGCTTGTTGTAGCGGATGAACGTTCACCACGAGACGGAAAATTTATCGAGTTAATAGGAACATATAACCCTATGACAGATCCTGCAACGGTAAATATCAATGAGGAGCGCGCGCTCCACTGGCTTAAAGTCGGAGCATTACCTTCGGACACGGCACGCGGGCTTTTGAAGAAGCAGGGTATTTGGGATAAGTTCAAGAATAAAGAAGCAGAGTAATTTTGCTTTGTTTATTAACGAACGAATAAAAGCGGAGATATTCAGCGATATATTGAAGAATTTCCGGCCAAGTCATTAATTTATTCAGCCGGTTATTTGAGAATTTAACGTAAGAAATATCACAGATTTTAACCATGAAGAGGACGTTAATTACTGCCCTCGAAGAATTAAGAAATATTAATTTTGTTATCAATATAATTTCATCGTAGACCGCGAATAAAACAGGAGGTGCCACTTTAATGGTCAATTACAAAGAGCTAGTAGAGTATATCGTCAAACATCTCGTAACTCAGCCAGACTCAGTCGGAGTTGAAAGCAGCGAGGCAGAAGGCGGAAGTAAAATCCTGATTCGGGTTGCCCATGAGGACGTGGGGCGAGTAATCGGGAAGAGGGGTGCAACGATCAACGCTATCCGGCTGTTGGCCAAAGCGGCAGCAGTAAAGGCCGGAGAGAGGGTTGATGTTGATATTGTCGAGGATTAAATATTAACGTCAGTATAATAACAGCCTTCCCGGAATTATTCGCGGACTTCTTACACATCAGCATTCCGGGACGTGCTGTAAAAAATGGACTTGTCGGCGTAAATCTCGTAAATCTCCGGGACTTCGGCAGGGGAAATTACAAGCAGCTCGATGATTACGCTTTTGGTTCGGGCGGAATGGTCTTAGCAGCCCCGCAATTAACCGACGCTTTGAACCACGCTAAAATCGAAGGCGTAAAACCGTTCGTTGTTTATCCGTCTCCTCAGGGCGTATTAATCTCTCAGGAAATAATCGAAACTCTTGCGCGCCAGGATCACGTAATAATTTTCTGCGGACATTATGAAGGAATTGATGAACGTTTCGTTGAAAAGTATGTTGATTTGGAGGTCTCAATCGGCGATTGTGTATTAACAGGCGGTGAAATTCCTGCGATGCTGATTGTTGATGCGATGTCTCGTTTAGTTCCTGGTGTTGTCGGCAAGGGTAAGGCAGTAATTGAGGATTCGTTTTATCGCGGAATGCTTGACAACCCGAATTACACGAGGCCGGCGGAATGGGAAGATATGAAAGTTCCTGAGGTCTTGATGAGCGGCAATGATAAGGCAGTTTCACAATGGCGAAGAAAAGTTGCTGTTTCACGAACTTTGACACGAAGGCCGGAATTATTATCACGAGCTTCAATCAGTGAATATATTTCAGAGGGCGTGAGCTTGGCGGTATTCGTTGGAAGTGAGAACGTGAACTTGTCGGGACTTTCTGAGTTATGCAAGGCGTTTAATATTTTGAGGCCATATGTCATAGCTCATACTCGGGAACTTCGAGGAATGATGAAGGAATTATGTCCGGAGGCGAAAATCTTGGGAAATCCTGAGAAGCTGAAGGAATTTCTTGACACGAACGCTTTAATCGTAAAAGTTTTCGGAGGAGCGATAAATAATTCACTACACAGCCTTGAAGTTAAGCGTAGATGCATTGAACACGACGGAGCAGTGATGTTTGTATTCTCGGACGATGAAAATTTTCTTGAAAGTTTGAGACTTGGGGAAAATAAAGTAATTTCCGGGTATATTTACGAGAAAGATTTTGAGGTCCCGTTGAATGTCAAAATCGGAATAGCTTTAGACAGGTTATTAGGGAAACGTTAAGAATTTTCGCGTGATTTAATATTTGTTGTTTATGAATGTCAGCTTGATAATTCTCAAAGGGGGTTAATTCTGCTGCCATATCGGGCTTTAGTTCATGCAATTTTGACATCACGAGAATAAAATTTATTAGCAGCAGGAAAGATAAAGTTGAACGCAGTAGATTTAGTGCAGAAGAAGTATTACAGGGCCGCGCCATTGCCTGATTTCAGACCTGGCGACACTCTGAGGGTACACGTAAAAATAAAGGAAGGCACCCGCGAAAGAATACAGGTTTTCGAGGGTATCGTGATTGCGAAACAGCACGGAGGACTTGACGAGACATTTACGGTCAGAAAAATTTCAAACGGTGTCGGAGTTGAGAGGATTTTCCCTGTACATTGTCCGAGCATTGACAAAGTTGAAGTTCAGCGTCAGGGTAAAGTCAGGAGAGCTAAGCTGTATTATCTGCGGAAACTCAGCGGAAAAGCGGCGAGGATTAAGGAACGCCGGAAGTTTGCGGAAGCGTAAGAGGAAATTTTATCCCCTTGTTCACGAGAGCAGGGGGAATTTTTTATCTTGGCATAAAGCGTTTTCAAAACTAACTTTAACGCATAGTTATTTACGCAAGGATTTTTTTTCATGAATAACTTTATATTGTAATTAAGTAATATTACTGTGGAAAAAAAGTTTGTGTGAAAATTAACAAACTATACATAAATTCGTGAAAGGAGTTCTTAGCGTGAATATTATAGCATTTTTGTTCGCTATCGTTGGTGCGGCGCTGAATATGTTTCAGCCAGTGATAAATGCTCCTGTTTCAGGTTCAGTATTTACCGGTTCGATGTATGACGCTTTTATCGTAATAGCCAATCATATCAGCAAAAACGGTTTACCTGGCGGAGATGGGGCGGTCGGGGCAATGCTGATCTTTATGATATTATGCCTTGTTCCGGTAATTGCCGCTGTTCATGGAATATATGTTTTGTTTCGCAAGAGTCGGTACGCCAGCTTAAATTTATTTTTGTGCGCGCTTGTTGATGCTTTAATTGCTGCCGGGCTTTTTTATGTTTCTCCTGAGAGTTTTTCGTCGACATTCTTCGCAGATTACATTATTCCTTATGCGCAGAAAATTTCGTTTATTACTCCGGCAATATGGGCATTGTGTTATCTTATTGCTTCTGTTTTCACCCCGTCAATAAAGACTGAGCCTGGGCCTGTAATTATAGATAAGCCTACTAAGCCTATTAACATAGAACAAGGCCAGAAAGTAAACATCAAGCCTGTTGTGCTAGAAAAAGGTCAGGAAATAAGCATAATAGAAGTCAGTCCGGGAATATCGAGATTATATTTTGGGCTTGGTTGGACAGTTAACGAGAGAGGTGGAGCATCATTTGATTTAGACGCTTCGGCCTTCATGATTACCGCGAATAACAATGCAGCAGATGGATCAGACCTTATCTATTACAATAACTTAAGACACTCATCTGGCGCATTTGAACACTCACCCGATGATTATAAAGGCGGAAACGGGATCGATGACAATGAGTGGATCACAGTTGACCTTAACAAACTGCCGAGTACTATCAAGAAAATAGTTTTCACTGTAACCATACATGATGCAGACAAGCGAAACCAGAATTTCGGGCAGGTCTCCAATACTTTTGTACGTGTTGCTGACTATGATACTGAAACAGATACTGAAAAAAAGGTCCCCAAGCGGGAGTATCTGAGATATTATTTGCGGGAAAAATTTTCGACGGAGACAGCTGTAATAATAGCTGAACTTAGCAGGGATTCGGGCCGCTGGATTTTTTCGGCGAGAGGTGAGGGCGTGAAGGGCGGACTTGGAGCGATCTGTGAGAAATTTGGCTTTACTGTCGTCGATACGAGGAGGTAAATTTTTCTATGTGGCACGATTTAATTAAGGCCGCTTTTGATGCCGTCAAGGATGCTTGTAGACCCGAAAATATAGTGCAACAGGCAGTGGACCTTGCCAACGACCATCCAGGGGAAACTATTGAACTAGCTTTTATGTTAGCGGAGAAAGCAAAAGAAAAAGTAAAAGAAGTTTTCAACGATAAGCTTTAGCAGAAAACAGGCGTAAGAGGTAAGAATACTTCTTGCGCTTTTAATTTTTCTGTGTTGTTCTTGACAAAATAAGAGTTCATTGCGTATAATATTTCCTGTTTTTGCAATTGGGGATATAGCTCAGTTGGGAGAGCGCTTGAATGGCATTCAAGAGGTCAGGGGTTCGAATCCCCTTATCTCCACCAGATGATAACTCGGACAAATCCGATGAAATATACAAAGCCCGTCAAAAGCGGGGTTTTCTGTTATTATTACTCCGAAAAATACCGAATAAAACAGCTTAAAGCCTATATATAACCGTACAAAAAAACGTACAAGAATTACCCCGTACAAATCTTTTGTACGGTCTCAGTGAAAGGAGTAATAAACAATGCTTACAGAATTAAAAGTCAAGAATGCCAAACCGCGCAACAGCAGTTACATGGTACGCGATGATAAAGGGCTGTATCTAAGGGTTGACCCATCGGGACGCAAGTATTGGATTTTTCGTTATTGGGAGAATGACAAGGAGCATAAATTATCGCTCGGACCGTATCCTGATTTATCCCTGAAAGATGCCCGGCTGAAACGTGATGAAATACAGACATCCAGAGCTAAAGGTGAAAGCCCAATGCGTAAAACGCCAAAAGCTCCGCAAACTTTTTCAGAGGCCGCCGATGAATGGTTGAATGTTCGTATGCAGGATAAAGCCGAAAGTTATCTACGAACCGTCCGTTTCAGGCTGAATAAATATATTCTTCCAGCTCTCGGAAATTGGCCATTGAAAGAAATAACTTCGGGGAATATTCTTCAGGTTTGTAGGCGCATTGAAGAGACTGGGCATGAGGAAACAGCTAAACGAGTAAAAACGGTCATCGGCCAGATATATCGCTTTGCAATAGCCGCAGGATATACGGACAGCGATCCGTTAGCGTAGCGCGTCGCAAGACACCTCTGCACTGCTTGGGGCACTCCGGCCGCGAAATAATAAACATTATGCCACGCTCACAAATCCCTCTGAAATAGCAATCCTGATGCGGGCAATGAAAGCCTACCCGTACACAGTTATGCGCTGTGCAATGCTTTTTTCTGTGTATACGTTTGCTCGTCCTGGCGAAGTCAGAGCCGCTGAATGGTCGGAGATTAAAGGCGATGTATGGGATATTCCGGCGGGCAAGATGAAGATGAAACGCCGTCATATTGTGCCGCTCTAGTCGTAAGTGAAAACCGTGCTTGAAGAACTGAGGCCCATTACGGGCAGCGGCCGCTGGCTTTTTCCTACACTGAGAACAACGGACACTGTATGTCTGAGAATGGAGTCAGGGTAGCACTGCGGACAATAGGCTTAACGAAGGAGCAAATCACTCCTCACGGCTTCCGCGCAATGTTCTCGACAATCGCCAATGAACACGGGATCAATCGCGACGTAATCGAGCGTCAACTGGCGCACGTTGAGGAAAACACAGTACACTGGGCATACGATCATGCGGAATACATGCCGGAGAGGATAAAGCTGATGCAGTGGTGGGCTGATTATTTAGACGGGCTGACAAAATAAACGGTCTCCCATCACAGAGACCGCAGAGCGAAAACGTTCACCTTTGCCGTCTCTTCAGCAAGCTCGGCCTCCGTGATTATTCCTTTCGAGACCAAAAGCCCCGAAAGTACATCTATCATTACCTCTGCGTTCAATAACCTCTTGATACGCTCGAGCTTATGTTCCTCCGCTATCATATCTAAATGCATCATCGTTATCTCCGGCGAGCTATGGTTTAACATCCTCTGTATCAGCTCTATGCTCGTTCCGTTCTGGTGCTGGATATACCCGAACGTCTTGCGCAGGGAGTGCGTCCCGATTTTGTAGTTAAGACCGCAGGATCGCGCCGCGTTAGTCAACACACGCAACGCATGACGCTTCGTGATACGGTGCTGCCCATCATGACGCGCCTTCCTTGACTTCAGCAACGGCTCATTCAGCAACGCTCCCAGCGACTCACTGTGCTTCCGGCGTTGTCGGAGATATTTGCTCAATATCCGCCGCACCTTCGGATGAATTAACGGGTCTGCGAATTTTCCCGTTTTCTGCTCATGAATCGTAAGACGCTCCACTATGCATAGCCTGCCCTTCCTGTCCACATAGGCAACATCTCGAACATTCAGCCTCACAAGGTCAGAAATTCTCCGCCCTGTGTATATTCCAAGCGCAAACATCACTCGGTCGCGCGCGTTCCTGTGCATGAAGTACATATCCAGCGCATCACGGTCGGACTGACTCAGAATCGGCTGCACCGTCTTGTTGACTCTCTTTTTCATGAGCTATCACCAAGAATCTCACTGACCACAGACATAACCTCGTCAATTAGCTGTGTATCATAATTGCGCTCTCTTAGTCTCTGGGGAATTTCTGTGCGTAGTCTGTACTCACGCACTTCTTGCTCCATTGCGTCAGCACGATACTTTGCCTGTCGTGCTTTGGACTCGCGCTCGAGGACTTTTGCCTCCATGAGTCGCTGGTCTAGTTCTGATGGCTCGCTCGTTTTCAGTGTGCCGCTGCTTAGTCCCTGCAGGTAGCGCACATACGCTTGCACTGTCGGCCCGAGATCAAACACTCCGCGCCCGGCCTTCGGAATTATCTTCTGCTTCACTAACTGCTCTATGCGACGCTCTGAAATGTTCAGCAGATTCGCGATTGTCTCCTTTGGATATAAACCTTGACTGCGGGAATCATTCACTGGCCTCACTCCGCAACTCGGCTATCTCCCCGAATGTGTGTCCGTCGCTCTCAAGTATTGCCTGCTGTCCCGTGTAATCTTGCCATCTCCTGACGGCCATATCCACGTACTCAGGGTTCAGCTCAACCGCATAGCACCTCCGGCGACATGACTCGGCTGCAATGATTGTCGTACCGCTTCCTGAAAATGGTTCGTAAATTATGTCGTTCGGCTCGGAATTGTTCAGCATTGGGCGGCGCATACACTCTACAGGCTTCTGCGTTCCGTGTGTCGTCTGTGCGTCCTGATCCTTATAGTCGATCTGCCACAACGTCGACTCGCTGCGACTTCCCTGCCAATGACTTTTACAGCCCTCTCGTATCGCATACCAGCAAGCCTCATAGCCAGGACAATAGCCCGGTGGTTCTGGGCATTGTGCCTCTGAGTCCTCGCGCAAGGCATAAAGACAACATTCATGCTGCCAGTGATAATCGCCTCGTGAAAGAGCAAATCTCGGCTTTGCCCAAATGATTTGGGAGCGCACAGCAAACCCGCAAGCACGGAGACTCTCCGCAACGGTCTCACAGTGAATCGATGCGTGCCAAATGTAGGCAACATCTCCGTGAAATAGTGCCCATGCTTCCCGCCAGTCTGCCTCGTTGTCATTTAGGACTCGGCCTGTTCGCAAGGCGGGGCTGTCGTGTATCTGACTCCTCCATGCAGGATCGTAGTTCACACCATAAGGCGGATTTGTAATCATTAGGTGAGGCTTTGCTCCGGCAAGCACACGGCTAACTGTCTGTGCGTCGGTGCTACTCCCGCATATCAGGCGGTGGTCTCCGAGTATCCATAGGTCGCCTAACTGTGAGACTACTGACCGCGACTCTTCGGGCGTTGCGTCTTCATCTTTGGGTGTGTCCGCGATGTCCATACGCAGACGCAGAATCTCTCTGCGCTCAAAGCCGGTGTGTTCGAGTTCGAAGCCGTAATCGTCCCGGAGCTTCAACATCTCGGTCTTGAGTATAGCTGTGTCCCATGAAGAATCCTCAGCAAGCCGATTATCCGCAAGTATGTAGGCTTTGGTCTGCGCCTCCGTAGGTGCGAGGCCCGTACGCAAGGTATCTCCTCAACCTCCAGCTCCTTGCACGCCTGCACTACTGCATGTCCCGCTATGATTACATTGCTCGCATCGATAAGCACGGGCAAAACTATTCCGTACACCTGAATACTTGCTTTGAGTTTCTGAATCTGTTGCTCTGTGTGAATGCGCTGGTTGCCTTCGTAGGGGATTAGCTCTGCAGTGGGGATGTGCTCAATCTTTAGTCTGTCGGTCATCGTCTCACCTCACAAATAAATTTATGCACAAAAATAGAGAGCACCCGCGACCTCTGGGTACTCTCTTCATACTATTCTCGAATGCTAATATTTTAGCGCATTTTTTGAATTACAATGAACGTTATGATAAACGTTAATATCACATTGCAATTTTCAGCCCGGCAACAAATAAAAATCATCGCCCTCACCTGTCGGCATTAACAACATTTCCGACAGCTTGCGCGAAAACTCCCGACGATACTTCATCACTGTGTTCGGGGATAAACAGTAACGCACTGCTACATATCCCAGCTTTGACGCATGACGTGATGAGGCATTCCCCACAAACTTCACGTGCTCCATTACCACAGACCACATTCGGGAGTCTGAGTCCCGGAACTCTCGGGAGACTATATAGATGTGCTGCCACCCTCCGGCTAGTTCCACACGCTCGTAAAAATACTCTCGGTCATACACTATCCGCTCTGCCTCTGTCTCTAGATTAGGCATTGTAGCTTTGAAGTCTTCAGGGAGCTTGCTGCGTCCTGCGTTCATCATCTCGTGTATCTCCCTTGAGGTCGGGGGCGGCACTTCTCCCAGCAATACCCGAAAACCCTGCGGATGACACGTGATTATCAGTTCCACTAGCTCTATCACTCGGTTCAAGATTTCCCAGAAACTTCTTCGTGTATTCCGCATCACTGCCCCCTTTCTGTACTGCTCTGTTCCACGCTTTATGTGCCTCATCCCGCGCAGAATAGTCCTTAGTCTGACCGCCGCAAACTCTTAACCTCCAGATTAACCCGTTCGCTGTTACTATTCCGTAGATCGCAGGGTAACCGCCGCATAATGGGCATGGCTTCAATCTCGTATTCTGCTTCGTGCGTTTGTTCCACATCTGGCGGGCATTTACATTCCATAGCGTTCATGCTCCGCATCCGGGACAAGTTACTTGTTCCAGCATTGCTTCGCCTATCTGCAGGTCAACTTCACTGCCACAGAATGGACACGGCTTCAGTTTCTTTGTCATGACTTCCTCCTTCGCGTCAGGCAATACTCTCGACGAAATCTCTCTGCCTCTTGCTCCTGACGTATCACTTCCAGCACCGCGAGTAAACATGCTACACTTCCTTCTGGCTTCAGGCGGATTGAGCAACTTATTCGGTCAATGCTGTACCCTGTCACCGCTGAGAATTCGTCATACGTCAGGTCATAACGTCTCAGTTTGCGCTTTATGTCGCATGGCTGAATCGTCCTGTAGAAAAATTTGTGATTCACACTCTCGGACAAATCATAGCTGAAATATTTTGCAAGTCGCATCAAACTCTCCAATGAAGGACTCTTTAGCCCAAGCTCGAATTTTTGGTACGTTGACTCGTCAAGATTCAGGGCTTCTGCTACTTCTCGCTGACACTTTCCGATTCTCTTCCGTGCACTCTTCAGTGCCACAAGAAACTTTTGCGTCGGCTCATCAAGCACTATCATCTTCCATGACATTGCTTCAGCCTCATCAATTCTGACAAATCCTCCGGCGTGGCTTCGGACTTCTGCAGCTTACTTGTCTGCTCACGAATACGCCGCGCATTGTACCTGTCAAGTAGCGTGTAGTACGTGCTCCGAAACTTCTCGGGCATACTCAGACCCTTCATCCGCGCACACACCTCATCACCGCGTGCTATCACTGCCAGAGTCTCCGTGTCTCCAAGCTCCATCCACAGCCTCATCATGTCGTCCACATTCTCACGCACAAGGGCTAATGCTGCCATCAGGGCGGTAGGGTTGCGCATCAACTGCACGGCATCTTCCAGCTTCAGGCTGATCCGGCATTCTGCATAGCGGTACAGCAACGAACACATCGCTGATTCGCATGGGTGCTCTACTCCTTTTGCCTCAACAGGTGCGGGTGTCTCTTCTGGAACTTCGCGCTTCTGTCTCGATATAAACCACTCCTCAATCTTGCTCGGCGGAAATCCTGTCGCTTCACTGAGCTTTGTCTTGTACTGCAACACCTCATACACTTCAAGCTCCGACAGTGTCATGAACAGCTCCTTCATCGCTGACTTCCAAGTCAACTCATCCGCAAGCTGTTCACGGAATGCCTCGATGTACTGCACAACAAGCGGGCGGGCTTGGGTTAATGCCTCCTCGAAGGCCTGCGGGGGATTCTCTGACAGAAAATCGTCGGGGTCTTTACCGCTTGGGAGACTCACAACATAGACATCAAGGCAGTGCTTCTGGAGCGTGAACATTCCCCTGATTGCCGCATTCTGCCCCGCTGTGTCTGAGTCGTAGCAGATGTAGCACCTGTCAGCAAAACGTGAGAGAGTCTCCGCCTGCTCTGCCGTCAATGACGTTCCCAGTGATGCAACAGTCTCAGTGAATCCGCACTTGTGAAGACGGATTGCGTCAAAATATCCTTCGACAAGAATCGAACGCTTCTTCTCTTGGATTGCGTTACGCGCTTTATCCAGCAAGTAGAGGTGCTTGCGCTTATGGTAAATCGCACTGTCGGGGCTGTTGAGATATTTTGCGCCGTCGCCGTCAATCAGCCTTCCTCCGAACGCGATAATCCTTCCTGCTATGTCCCTGATGGGGAAAATCACACGTCCCCTGAACTTGTCGTAAAGGCCGTGTTTGCCCTCCTGAGCAAGTCCTAACTCCTGCATCTGCTTATCCGTTACCTTCAGGCTATTCAGATAACTCACAAGCGCGTCCCATGATTGAGGCGCATATCCCAGCGAGAATCTTGTGATGTCAGCGTCATCAATTTTCCGGCGTTCCATGTACGCTCGCTGGGCGTAAGTCATCTTGTCGGCGTAAAACTTCGCGGTCAGGTCGAGGAGGTCGTAGGGACTTCTCTCGCCGGGATGCTCGTACTTCGGCAGCTCTATTCCTGAACGATCCGCTAACGTCTTCACTGCCTCCGGGAACATCAGATTATCTGCCTTCATGAGGTACGTGAAAATATTTCCGGCCTCGTGGCAGCCAAAGCAGTAATACGTCTGCGTGTCAGTGTACACATGGAATGACGGCGTGCGTTCCTCGTGAAATGGGCATAACCCCATGTAGCCACGACTTGATGGACGGAGCTTCACCCTCTCGCCGATTATGTCTGCAATGTTCAGCGCATCACGTATCTGGTCTAGAATCTCATTAGCTACCATGATTCATAAACCTCGTGAATTTCCGCTGGAACGTCAAGTGACATGTCCCGGTCTTGCCGTTCCTGTTCTTCGCAACACGCAGATCGGCCACACCGTCAGCTAGCTCGTTGTTCTCGTGCTCAGTGTAATAGTCCTCGCGGTACAGCATTATCACCGTGTCTGCATCCTGCTCGATTGCGCCGGAGTCTCGCAGGTCGGCGAGCTGGGGCTTCTTGTCCGTGCGCTTCTCCGTCTCACGGGATAACTGCGACAACGCAATCACCGGGCACTCTAATTCTACAGCTACGGACTTCATGACACGGGAGATTTCGGCTACCTCACTCTGGCGGGTATCGTTGCCCTTCTTCCCCGTGCTCATCAACTGCAGGTAGTCCACAACGATTAACGCAAGGTCGGGATGCCGTGTCTTGAACCTCCGGCTCTTGGTGCGAAAGTCCATCGCGGTGAGTTCGGAGCTGTAGTTGATGGCTATGTTGCGTCCCTGTACTGTCTGAGCTGCCCTATCCAGCGCATAAGCCTCATCGTCTGAGAGAGTCCCGGAAGCTATCGCAGAAATCTCCACGCCATCGCTAAGTTCTAGCGTCTGCGCTGACAACATCCTGTGTATCAACTGCTCGGCTGACTTCTCGAGGCTGAAGAACAGCACAGGATTATTGGCCTCACTGTTACCGCCAAACTGCGCGATATTCAGGGCTAATGCTGTCTTTCCCATGCTAGGGCGTGCCGCAATAATGTTCAGACTGCCGGGCTGGAATTCTGAAATCAACCTGTCTAAGTCCGTGAACCTCGTCATGTATCCTGCGTTCTTGCGCGCTCCTGATCTCAGCTCGTTAATCTTGGCCATAACTTGAGGCGTTGACACCTGCAATGACACAGGCCCGGAGGATTCCTTCTCGGACGATGCGTCAAGGAGTATCTTTTCGGCCTCACTGACTATCTATCCTGATTCTATCTCTGGCTTCATGCCCAACGCTGAGATTTCCGGCCCCGCCTTGATGACTCTTCTGCGCAATGCCAAACCGTGCACTATGTCCGCATAATACTCTGCGTTTGCTGGAGTCATTGTGTCGCCAATCAGCTCTGCCAAAAATGGCTGGCCTCCTATGCGCTCAAAAATTTTCCGGCTGATTGCCTCGCTCTGGAACGTTACGAGGTCTATCGGCTTGTTCTCGAGATACATGCTCAGGCATACTTCATACACGGCTTTGTTGTTGATGTCGCAGAAATCTTCGGGCTTCAGAATCTCCGAGACTGCTCCGAGTGCGTCCGCTGAAAT
Source organism: Synergistaceae bacterium (assembly GCA_017454625.1). Lineage (GTDB taxonomy): Bacteria > Synergistota > Synergistia > Synergistales > Aminobacteriaceae > JAFUXM01. The sequence continues at coordinate 9,526 of JAFTCP010000160.1, read as the reverse complement.
CAGACATGCTCCGATCACTGCGCGTTCGGCCTGCAAGTTCTGTGTGATTGTGTTATTCGGCATGGTTGAGCCTCCTGTCTTTGGCGTTCTTGAGCGTTACCCATGACCCCCGACCGAGGATCCGCGAGATTATCGGCATGATGTATTCTTCACTGCTCCACCGGCAAAGCTCGGGAATATCCTTCGCGTTGGTTGTGATTATTGTCTGCAAGCCTTCTCCGTAGCGGGGGGCAATTATCTGGTGCAGGTAGCTCGCTCGTGCTGCCGTCATGTTCTCGTGGCCTAAGTCGTCAAGCACAAGGCAGGGTACGATCTTGAACTGCCTCATCAGGCCGTCATAGTCTCCCTTGCTGGTTATGGCACTCTGTATCTCGTCGAGCATTGTGCTCACAAGCCGGAATATTGCCTGCTGTCCACGCTCCATTGCCCGGAGAGCTATTGCTACAGCTAAGTGTGTCTTGCCTGTGCCGGGTTTCCCTGCGAGGATCAGGCATGAGTTGTTCTGCGAGGCTTTCCACGCGGCGAGCTTGGCCTTGCTGGTCTCGGAGGGAGTAGCTGTGGTCTCGTAGCCCTTGAACGTCATGTGCGTGTATGATGCCCTAATGCCGCTCTTCCTGAACATGCGCTCAAACTCTGCAGACTGCTGGAACTTGCACCCTGATCCACACGTCCAGCGAACGTCAAGGTAGCTGTGGCCTCTTGGACTCTGAGCAATGCTGATGACGGGTCGGCTGTTCTTGAGGCGGTCAGGGAGAGAGCATTTGCCTGTGCACTTCTGGCAAGCCTCGTCAATCTCTGCGGCCTGAGCCACTGCATGAAAACTCACAATGTCGCTGAAAACTTGGCCGGTGTAGTCCGTGAAGAATGCCTGTTCGTCAGCGTCAGGGAATTTCGCATTGAGGTAGCTTATGGCACAGGTACGGCGAGAATCTTCCTGCCTCTGGAAATCTTCTGCGGTCATCTTTGCGCCTCCTTGTCTATCTCGGCCTGCATTGCCGCAAGTTCCGCGTCCATCTCCGCAAGCTCTTTCTGCGTGTAGGTCTCAGGCTCGGGCTTTGAGGGCTTGGCCTTCTTGCGCTTCCTGCCCAAAGTCGGCTGATGCTTCAGAGACCCTGCAATGTAGCCGAAGGTCAGTGTGCTCAATGGCTGCCCGCGCTTGAGGAATCTTGCACAGGCGGTGTTGATCTCCTTCTGCACACGCGAGGGGGACTGTGTTGCAGCAAGTTCCCTCAGTGCCGAAATCTCGTCCCATGTCAACCCTTGACGGCCGGTCTTGTGCAGGAACAATTCTGCTGTGGGCTTCATGATGTCGGGTGCGTCGTCAGGGGTATAGACTTCTTCCGGGTTTGAGGTCTTAGGGGATTCTGGGGGCGTTACGGGCTAGCCGTCCTCGAACACAAGAACAGGCTCGTCGGGGAGTGGGGCTTCACCCGTAAGGAAATCTTTATCTCGTTCACTGGTTCTAGTTCTGTGTGACTTTTGTGTCATCCCCGCCCTGTCTGCTGTGTCATCCCCATAGCATGGGGCATTGTAGCCGACTATCAGCGTGTAGCTCGTGGTCTGCTGATTGTTGCGGAAACGGGCATCGCGCGTTATGACTCCTCTGGCCTCGAAGTCGCGGTAGATGAAGGCCAGCATGTCAACGGGAAGCCCCGCAATTTCGGCAACCAGCTTATTGCGGGACTGCAGGAGCGGTGTCCGACCCCTGCGAGCATGCAAAGCACGGAGAAAACGAATTTAGCCTCTAGGGGCAATTCCTTATCCATGAGAATTTCTGTATCTACACATGTGAACAGTTATCCTTGCTGTAGCGCAAGCCTGTGATTGTCTGCTTATTCATCGTCGCGCCTCCTTGTCTGTATCCTGCCGTTCAACCTTGATTTCTTCCAGCAGGGTTACTATCTTTCTGGCTATCTTATGGATTCCTGCGGTAATAACGCCTTGAGTCAGTGCTTCATCAAGTTCATCAATGACCTCGCACAGCATTTCGTGCATTTCCGGCGCATAGGCCATTAACTGCAGAGCGCCAATCATTGGCGTTAAGGGTTTGCCTTCTCCCTCGACGAAGATTCCGGGCTTGCCATAATTTTCTGGTGTGAAGGAGAAATTCCATGTCCATTTGCCAGGTGTACGCTTAAGCATGGTGCTCGCCCTCATGAGTCTTGCTTGCGGTGAGCATAAGCTCCGAATAATTATCAGCATGAGCCTTCATGAGGACTCTGTGAAGCCAGTCGAAGATGATCATTACTGATGCGGCTTCACCTGCAGAGTCGAAGTGTATGAGCTGTGGGGGAATTGCTCCCCCTGTGTCTGCTGTGTCCTTGATTGCGGGCTGTGAGTCCTTGCTGTCTGTGGCCATCGTGTAGATTCCTGCCTTGAGGAGTTCTGCCCTGACTGCCTCTAAGAGTTCCGGGAAGCTGGGGGTTACGCCTCTCTGAGTCCTTGCCCATTCGACCTGCTTGTTGACGATTGAGCGCAGGAACGGGTAGGGTACCGGGTTGAGCTTAGGGTTGCTCTTTGCCTTGTCGGCTAGGAATTTTGCCGCGCTCTCTGCTGCCTTTCTCATGACTGCTCCCTCCTGTTCCACATAACTATGGCTTTCTCCGGCAATAAATGACACGCATTGTTATTAAAGCTCACGATCGCACAGCATTCAGGATTACCGCACTTCATGTAAACAATAGGTGCTCTTGTAACGCCATGTGTATAGCTCACTAACCTGCTTCCGCAGAATGGGCACGGTTTCAGCTCAATCATGATTCAGCCTCCGTTCCGTCTATGCGAGCGAAAAGTTTTCTGAGTTTTGCCTCACGCGAAAAACTTAATATCCCGCCATAATCTGAAGTCGGGATTAACTCTTCCCTTAGCATCCTGTACATCTCAGGTGCGGCGGCTATCAGGCGGGCATTTGCAGTGTTGTCGTCAAGTCCCTGCCCGAAAGTCTGAGCTATTGGTCTGACCGGCTGTTTGTCTGGCGGATTATTCGCGTCGGACATGTCAGGTGCTATCACTATGTTCATTGCCCCGCGTGTGATCCACTTCTGAATCTCAAATTTACTTATCTGAAGCCCTCTTGAATCTTGAATGTTCCCCGCCTGCTCTTCGTCAACCTCTCCAAGAAAGCAATATCCGCAAACAACACGCACCCGCCATGTTCAGCTATCATGTATTCAAGCTGGTAGTCATAAAGAATCTTTGCTATGTGGCTGTCAGTTACGCCGAATATCAGTTTCAGGCACTCACTGAACCTCTCTAGTGTTGCGCAAGGATGGACAAAACGCTTTATGTTCTCGCCGTTCATTCCTACGCCTCCTAGCACCCGAGCCTGTGGATTTCGGTGCTGATGTCGGCGGCTTCATCTTCAGGGAAGCCGTTCTCGATGTAGTCCAGCAAGTCAAGCATTCTCTGACGCACACCGCATTCTTTGACGTAATACTCCCAGTCCTAGTCGCGGAAATACTTCGCAAGCTGGTAGAGCTGATACGAACACTCTTCAAGCCTCATATTGAACTCGTCATCTGCCGTAAAGCGAATCATGCCTGTACCTCCTTGCCGTCAATACGATCCAGTAAATCCTGAATGCTTTTAACCTGCTTGCTGAACTCGTCGCCGTCCTCACGGATTTTGCTCTTCATGAGCAGCATTGCATCGTAAAGCCCGTCGTACATATCCGGCGAGACAGCAATCAATCTGGCGTTGGCAATGTCCATATCATCAGGTCTGCCCATTAGGTCATGGATGTAAACCTCTGCAACAGGATTCTCGAGAGGCTCTCTGTGGTCGAAATCTACGGCCTTGACATAGCCCGTCTCCCAGTCAACAAACCACGTACCAGTGCTGAACTCTCCAGTGCTGAACTCTCCATTGCTATACTTCTGCATCCGTTTTCACCTCCGTCAATCCTCTGGCCGCCGCAAACTCATCAAGTGCCTTTTGAGCTTCCGCCACACTCCCAAAAAGCGGTAATGCCTTCATCCGTTTGTGCCCGCCTGTTGTGGCGTGTCCTATCATGTACAATCCTTCTCTGAGAGTACTGCACACTCCTATAACTTTATCCTTGTATCTGTAAGCCTTACCGTGAAATCCGTTCATAAGGTCTCAATTCCTCCTCATAGTGTTTAGCCGCACTCTGGCACTCATACAGCTTTTTGTGAATCTCCTTGAGGGTGCGTACCTCTTCCGGCGAGGCTGAGTCGTAGTTGTTGATGAGGTCCTCGAACTCTGAAAGCTTTCGGAGAATCTTTTGCCACCTTTCGTAGCGTCTGCACCTTGCGCCAAACTTACGGTTAAACTTTGAGTGCGCATGACAGGAATCCTCAGCACCGTTCTTGATGTAATGAGTTCTTCCTGCCATGTCTGCCTCCTAGTCTGCTATACCGTCTATCCTGCCAAGCAAGTCATCAATGACTCCGATGATTGCGTCGAGTTCCTCAGTGCTGAGGCCGCGTTCAGACAGGAAAAAACTTATTGCCTTCATGACCTCTCCCGCCGCTATGAGTGCCGTGTGCATCTCTGGGGCTGAGGCCATTAACCGCGCGTTGGGTTCTGCCGTTGACTTGCCGGGCGTTAAGACCCTCGCAAGCACTATGTCCTTACGCCATTCATGCCATGCCGGATAGATTGTGAACGTGCCGTCATTCTCCCTGCGATAGCGCCATGCTCCTGCTGTGTAGTCGCTCATAACCGCACCTCCGGCTTTGCGCTACCAGTTGTGTATCTGGTAAAATATCTTTGTTTGCAGACGGTACTGATTAGCGTCTGTGCCCGTCTGTGAACGAACTTGCTCCCCACTAACACTGGGGGGCGTTTTATACTTCCGCACATGATTTTTCCTCCTTAATCTCTCTGAGCCGCTTTTTCAGACTCATGTAATCCCTGTAAGCCCTGTTTGTCTCCGCAAGTGCTGCACAGCACCAATTCAGAGTTCTCAGGCTCTCAAGCCGCACATCACGGTACTCGTCGTGCATTTTCTGCTTCAGCATGACTAACCCCGTCAGGTAACGGTAAAGTTTGCCGCTATGTGAGGCTCGTCGAAGTACCTCACAAATTCCCAGATACTCTGCGCGCACTTCGTTAACATTATTCTGTAGGCGGTCATATTCACGGCACGCTTCGAACGCCTCTTTGTTCATATAGTGGAAATAATCACTTGCGGCACAAACTCTTCGTTTAAGCTCTGTCATCTCTTAACACCTCCTTTCAGGATCAGCACCGCGACCATCCGCAAGCCGTGCACCTCACACACGCTGACTCATGGATAATCTTTGTCCCGCACACTGGGCACAGTTCAACATCATTTGCAACAACTACACCCTTCTCTTCGTCGTAATAGACATCAATTAACCGCTTGCCTACAGGCTTGTAAACGACGCTCCTTCTCTCAGCCTCGAACGGGTCAATATCCCTGTAAGGCGTGAACGTGGGCCTCTCTAACCTCTTGCCTAACTCGACTTCAGACATGCATAAACGCTCCAATCTTCATAATTCGTGATGGTCTGCCGCGTCTCTTGGCCGGTTCTGCTGACTCCTGATGAGCCTCCTGCTTCGCCCGCCATGCCGCAATGTCAGAAATCCGCCACCTCAGCGTCTTATAAGACCTTGCCGATAAGGTAAGCGTCCTGACTGAAAATCTTTCTGTCCTCGTCCGTCATGCCTGTACCTACGCAAGACCTCACGCGCAACCCTTCAACAGTGCCCTCAACTTCCAGACTTCCGAGCGTCCCTGCTAACCTGCCTTCGCCGTCAATTACTCCGACGATCCGCAAATCAGCCTCCTTGAAGAACTTGTACTTCAACAGGTGATTGCTCCAGCCCTCGTGATAGGGCACATCTGGATGACGAGGCACAACACCTTCATAACCCATTGCTGTGAATTTTCTGCAAGCCATTTCGACGGCCTCGAAGTTATTGGGGATAGCCTACGAATCAACCCTGAAAATCCGCGCCTCCGGGAAATCAGGAAGTTCCTTCAACATGTCCTGCGTATTCTTGAATGCGTCACCGACCGCGAAAACGTGAAATTCTATGCTTGATTTTCCGGCGTGTTCTGCTGCAAGAATTGCGCTCTGGCTTGCCTGAAAACTTCCTCCTGCAAGTACCAATTCACCGTCAACGAACGACAGCCCGCGTTCCCTGCAGATTCCTTCAAGGACACCCGCCATATCATCAAGTCCACTGATGGGCGTATCGTTGCGGGTAAAAAATCCACTCTGAGGAATGAATACCGCCCTTACGCCGTAGAATTTCGGAGTCGCGTACTAATGAGCAACCTTATAGTTCTTGGCCGGATTGTAAGGATTTGCGAGCTGTACGTTCATTAATTTTTCTCCTTTCTGTTAAAATTTCACCAGACTTCACAAATGAAGGAGGTGATTACTATGCTCCCGAAGCCAAATGTCCCTCTACGATGTTTATTGACCCAAAGAAGCACTTTACTTTCTGTGTTTATGCTTACCGGCGGATCTCTAAAGTTGAGATGTCATATCTGTTAAGTCGATGGCTTGCGAATCAGCGTCGAGGCTATCGTCTTGAAGGCCGGACTGTAACAGTTTATTCAGGTATAGGTTCAATTGACCTGTAACATCTGCCAAAATTCTTAGTTCATCGATGTTGTGCGCTATAAAATGTTCCTGCAAGACCCCGAGCGTAACAACCTTGTTTTCATGGTCGATGTCTAAGACATAAAACGCGCTATCCTTCATGTGCCTCAGCCTCAGCTGTAGCCTTGTGGTCGAACATCCAGCACGCGGCCTTGAACTTCCTGATGATTTCCGCAAGTGCGTTCTCGCGTTCCTCCGGCGTGCCAATGCCTACCTTGCCCATCATGACTATCTGCGGCTTGCTGTCATCAACACCGTAGATGAAGTCATTATCTTCAAGCGCGACTCCTGCTAAACCTGTCAAATTCTTCACCCCCATAACGATTTTTACCTCGAACTCCTGCTGGTCTGATCCGCTTAATAAATCCACTTCCGAACACCCTAACACTTCACAAATCCTTACAAGGTCGGATATGCGCGGTTCTCGCGTATTGGTCTCCCAGCGTCTTATGCTGTCAATAGAACACGGAATCAGTTTTGCTAACTCCTGCTGTGTCATATTGAGCCTGCTCCTGTAATGCCTTATAGCTTCTCCTAGCACTAGCAATACCGCCTATTCTTATGAGATAACGGCATTGGTAACTCCATGCCGTGCTTAATAGTGAGCATTATAATAAAGCCGTTTAGCATTATTAAGCATAAAAAAGCCAATTGGCATTTTTAGGTTGCTATCCTGCTTCTTGATTTCTTTAATGCTGAATGGCATTATTAATAAATTCAAATGGAGGTGAGTATGATGTTTTCAGACAGAATCGCAAGGCTACGGAAAGATAGAGGCTTAAACCAGACTCAGCTGGCAAAAAAAACTTGGCGTGTCTGTGGATAGTGTGAGACGCTGGGAACAGGGTAAACGCTCTCCAGATGTTAAGATGTTGCGTAACATAGCACAGGTGCTTGATACTACGGTTTCATATATCTCTGGCGAGACAGATAACCCTTCCCCGATACGGTCTACACCATCGACAGACGCAGGGAATGATTCCACTGAGGGTATGCAGGATGCTTCATTCATGGAGCGGTTGATTAAGAGCAACTCTATGGTGGTATATGAGGATGGTAAAGACCGTCTGTTTATCCCTGCAACTCCTGAAGGTTTTGATTTCTTTGAACGCATAAAAACTGGGAAAAATCTGCTTCGTCCTGCTATGGTAACGCAGACTCCATTGATGGCATAACTATGAAGACAGAAAGGACGCGGTGATTTTGAGGAAATTTATACACTAATTCTGGTATGCTAATGGCATCTTTATCTCAAAGAGGTGCTACTACATGTTGGATAGGTGCATCATGTTGTTGGTATATTGCTATTTCATGTACTTTTGTGATTACGAGGTAGGTATGAAGAGAAAAGTATTATATAAGGTAGTAACTGGTTTTAAGATTATAGGCATAATAGCAGGCGCGATTTTGGTTGTGATCAACGTCTTGAAAGAACTCGCTTCAATCTATTGGGGTGAATTGGCAGAAAGCGGCTTAGGGGGATATGCGATAAAGTTTTTGCAGGCAGCTATTTTGTTCCCTTTCTGGTTTTTCGTATTTTGGACACTTCATAGGCTAACAAATTTCATGTTTCATAAGATGTGGCCTGAAACTTTCGATGAATATGGACACATGAGAAAGTAATAATCAATGGGCAAGGACGAACGAATCCCAAAGATACTGGAAAGCTAGCACGGCTTGCAGAGTAAGAGTAGTGTTGTTTTTATGTTATCTATTAGAGGTGATAATTATGCAGATAACCTTAACCCCCGAACTTGAACAACAAGTAGCCTTCTGGGCAAATAAGAGCCATGAGACACCTTCCGAACTTGCTCTTCGGCTCATCGAGGAATACGTGGATGACTGCCGAGACACTGAGGAATTTTTCACAGAAAAGGGCATGGATACATCCGATACAGTGTCGGACATTACCGAGTGATCTGTTCGCTTCACGATGACGTGCTGATGATTGAAGTAGTCAGAGTCGGCCATCGGAGCGATGTATACAAGCGGTGAATGCGACCGTAGAAATAACCGTAGAAAAAATAACTCAGCTATTAAGGCTGAATGATTGTTAGTAGTTGCTTTGTGGGTTTTATTCAGTGGCAGCTATGGGATCAAATTTTTTGCTTCGGACATAAAACCTAATGTCGATGAACTTCATAGCAAAAGAGTGTGTGGAAACGGAAAATGGACAAAAAAAATAAAGAACTCCAGGAGCGACTGCCACATAGCAAAACACATAAAATGAACACTATGCTGGTTAAAGAACCTTCGCTTAATCCGGCGACATTCTTTACTGAAAATTATAACAAAAATTTATGGCAAAGCAAGCCCATAGCCGACCGTACAAAAAACCGTACAAGCGGATAACGGAGTAATTGAGTAGATAGCCATTACAGTAAGGTTTTATTTATTTTATTCGGAGTTCCTCAGCGTCCACAATTCTTTAATTTCCCGTATATTTTGACATCAAAAGCTGTGTTAAGATAATGCACATGAACGTAAATTTACAGGTCTCAAAGCCGGGACACTCGTAAAAAAATTCCGACGAAGAGCCTCAAAATATGCAACCCTCAAACTTAAACTTAAAGGAGATGTGAAAATCTTGCGAAAAATTTTTGTAGTTATGATGATTATTTTATTGGCCGGTCTCCCAGCTTATGGCGCAACACAGGGGGAAACTAACGCTCTGACTTCAGCAAAATCTTATCTCGACGTAATGGCTTTCTCTTACTCCGGCTTAATCTATCAGCTTGAACAATTCGAGGGATTTTCACATTCAGAAGCCGTTTATGCTGCCAACAACTGCGGAGCTGACTGGAATGAACAGGCTTTGAAAAAAGCTACAGAATATCTCAGTGTCATGAAACTTTCACGAAATGTTTTAATCGAACATCTTATTTCTATCGAAGGTTTCACTCGCGAGCAAGCTCAATACGGGGCTG
>JAFTCP010000159.1 GCA_017454625.1 Synergistaceae bacterium | reverse complement strand
GAGTTAATCTACATCGCAAATTCTTCGAAGCCTTCGGAAGATGATAACATTGCGGAATTTTATGATTATGATACCGGCGAAGAAATATCAACCGTCCCCACAAGACGCAAAATTACAATATCAATCTGGCTCAACCCTGAAAGAATTTATGCACCTGTAATAGCCGTAAAGCATTAAAATTTTGATAAGATTTTCCCCTTTTGAGTAGCAATTCATCAGAAGGGGAATTTTTTTTACCGCAAAATTTCTATTTACACGGAAAAATAAACAAGTAAAATTATTCATAATTTAACATGTCAGGAAATATTTAACGTATTCGCGGGGGAATTAAGCGCGTAAATTTTTCCTGAATACTAACTTTCACAAAATTTATACAGGAGGACTATTTATCATGGGATCATTTTTTACTCCCGGCCCCGTTTGGGGAGAACTTTTCGGAACTCTCGTACTCGTAGTATTCGGCGACGGTAACGTTGCGGCAGCTTCACTCAAGGACTCAAAAGGTAACGGCGCAGGCTGGGTTCATATTTGCTGGGGCTGGGCTTGGGCAGTCGTACTCGGAATTTTCGCGGCTAACGCAATGGGAAGCTCACAAGCTGACATTAACCCTGCTGTAACAATCGCTAAGACATTGGCCGGAGTTTACGGCTCATGGGGTGAAGCGGGAATGATTATCGCGGCTCAGTTCATCGGAGCAATCATCGGCGGCGTAATCGTCTGGCTCGCATACCTTAACCACTGGGAAGGCACAGACCCTGCAACTCAGCTCGGAGTTTTCAGCACAGCACCTGCAAGAAGAAATTACGGCTGTAACTTCATCACCGAAGCAATCGCTACATTCTTCCTTGTTACGATCATCAACTGCATCTTCTCAAAGGGAGCAGGCATTACAACCGCAGGTATCGGCGCTTACATGGTCGGCGGATTAATCTACGGCTCAGGTGCGGCACTCGGCGGACCGACTGGCTACTCAATGAACCCTGCAAGAGACTTAGGCCCAAGAATTGCACACTTCATCCTTCCGATTCCTGGCAAGGGCGGCTCAGACTGGGGCTATTCATGGGTTGGAACTCTCGGACCTGTATGCGGTGCAGTTGTCGCTTTCTACTTCGGCAGAGCATTCGGAATTATGTAAATCACTCTTCCGGTCTTGCTGTAACGTGAGGCCGGAAAATTTTTACCCCCGCATTCTTTTACGTTCATCGGACAACTCGGCATAACATAAGGGAGGTTTTATCTGCTGCCATTGCCGTAATTGTCTATAGGATTAACGAAGAAAAATTTTCTGTATCGACGCGAAAACATGCAGAGAGTTAAAAATATCCCCAGAGTGTAAATTTTTGCACTTATCCGGCAGCAGTGAAAGCAATGTTATTCAAATTATTCGGCTCAAAGAAGAAAGACACGGAAGCCGCAAGCGAAGTTCAGCCGCCGAAACCTGCCACTCCACGAACAGAAGCTCCGGCTCAGACAGAAATTAAGACACAAACGAAAATTGAGGAGGTAAAAGCTCCAATGACGGAGAAAAAATATGTTGCCGCAATAGATCAGGGCACGACAAGCACACGCTGTATGCTCTTCACGAAGGACGGAAGGCCCGCAGGTTCGTATCAGATGGAACATGAGCAGATTTTCCCGCATCCCGGCTGGGTTGAACATAACGCAATGGAAATCTGGAGCAGAACTCAGGACGTAATCAGAGGCGCATTAGCTCAGGTTAAAGCGGATCCGGAAGAGATTGCGGCGGTCGGAATTACAAATCAGCGTGAGACAACAGTCGTCTGGGAAAAAGCAACAGGCAAGCCGATTTACAACGCTATAGTCTGGCAGTGCACGAGAACTCAGGACTTCTGCGCGGAATGGCTGAAAAAGCCCGGCTGGGGTCAGAACGAAAAAGGCGAAGGAAAAGTTAAGGACATCACGGGCCTCTTAATCAACCCGTATTTTTCCGGCACAAAAATTCGCTGGATACTCGATAACGTTCCCGGAGCTCGCGAAAAAGCTGAGAAGGGCGAATTACTCTTCGGCAACACTGACACTTGGTTAATCTGGAACTTAACCGGCGGCCCCAATGGCGGAGTTCATGTTACGGACGTATCGAACGCATCAAGAACGCTTCTCATGAACATTGAGACGCTTCAGTGGGACGAGACAATGATGAAGGAGCTTCAAGTTCCCGCGTCAATGCTTCCTAAGATTATGCCGTCAAGCTATGTTTATGGCAAGACAGCGAAAAACGGGCCGTTTGGTGCGGAAATTCCGGTTGCAGGAGATTTAGGCGACCAGCAGGCGGCTTTGTTCGGACAGGCTTGCTTGAGTGAGGGCGAGGCTAAGAACACCTACGGAACAGGATGCTTCATGTTAATGAACATCGGCGATAAACCAATCCCCTCAAAGAATGGACTTCTTACTACAGCGTTCTATTCACGTGAACCCGGCAAATGCTATTACGCTCTCGAAGGCTCAATCGCAATCGCAGGTGCGGCAATTCAGTGGCTCCGTGATAACTTGAAGATGATTGATGATGCCCCTGTCAGTGAGTATTATGCGGGTAAAGTTAAGGACAGCGCAGGAATTTACTTTGTCCCGGCATTCTCAGGACTTTTCGCGCCGTATTGGGACATGACAGCACGCGGAGCAATCGTCGGATTAACCCGTTACGTCCGCAAAGAACACTTCATCCGCGCGACACTCGAAAGCCTTTGCTATCAGACACGCGACGTTATCGAGGCAATGGAGAAGGACTCCGGCAAGAAGTTAGCGGCATTGAAAGTTGACGGCGGAGCTGTTGTGAATAATTTGCTCATGCAGTTACAGGCTGATATTCTCGGTGCTGATGTCGTCCGTCCAGTCGTAAACGAGACAACCGCACTCGGAGCTTCTTACGCGGCGGGCTTAGCAGTCGGCTTCTGGAAAGATGAGAACGATATTCGCGCGAACTGGGCACAGGACAGAAAGTTTGAGCCTGTACTCGGAGTTGACGAACGCGAAACGGCTTATGCGGGCTGGAAGAAAGCAATCGAGAAATCCAGAGCTTGGACGGATTAATTTATGATGAGAAGAATTTTTGCGGCTATTCTAGCTGTAATGTTAATTGCCGGTTCAGCATTTGCGCTTGACGTTAAGGCCGGGAATTTCACGCTGAAAGCTCCTGACAGCTTCGTGAACGGAGAAGTTAAGGACGAAGAGAGAGCAGAGGGACTTACGGCTTATTACAAGAGTGATGATACTTTGCTTGACTTTGACATTTACCAGCTCCCGAAAGAAGAACCTTTTGAAGAGTTCGTGAAGTCTTACAGCTCAAGGGTTACTGAAACGGAGATTAACGGCGTAAAAGCGGCTGTATACCGTTCGACAGATGAGAGCGAAGGCCAGGAATATAACACGCTGAATTACATTCTTGAGGACGAAAAAGAATACGTGATTATTGTATTCTGGCTTGACGGCGATGTTGAGGCTGAAGCTGAGGCAATCATCAACAGTCTGAGCAAATAAAAATCTTACGAAAACTTTCTCCCTCTGTTGAGCAGATTGACGGAGGGAGATTTATTTTAGGAGGGGGGAAAAATTTTTCATGAATTATGATGTTGTGATAATTGGTTCAGGAATTACGGGAGCATCAATTGCGCGCGAGTTGTCGAAATATAAACTCAGTATCGCCGTAATTGATAAGGCTTCGGAACTTCCTGCGGGGGCTTCACGTGCGAACAGCTCAATGATACACGGAGGCTTTGACGACAAACCCGGAACGATGAAGGCGAAATTCTGCGTGCCCGGCAATAAGTTATGGCATAAGCTGAAAAGTGAGCTTGATGTTCACTTGAACGAATGCGGCTCTTACGTGTGCGCTTTCAATGACGACGAAGTGAAGCATCTTGAATTATTGCTTGCTCAGGGAAAAACTAACGGAAGTCCCGGAGTTGAGATAATTTCAGGCGACAAACTCAGAGAGAAAGAACCGAACGTGTCAGGTGAGATTGTTGCGGCTTTATGGTCTCCAGAGGCAGGAATAATCAACAACTTTGAGGCCGTCAACGCGATGATTGAGAGTGCGGAACTCAACGGAGCAAAATTATTCTTGGAAACTCAGGCAACCGGACTTTTACTTGATAACGGGAAAGTTCGAGGCATTACGACTAACAAAGGAGATTTTCTCGCGCCGGTCGTGATTAATGCGGGCGGAGTTCATTCTGGCGAGATTGCGGCATGGGCAGGAGATACGAGCTTTAAGATTATTCCGACAAAGGGAGAATATTTCTTGCTCGACAGGACAACTCAAGGATTTATTCACAGCTTCTTGTTCGCGTGTCCATCGAAAGCCGGCAAGGGAATTACAGTTTTGCAGACAGCTGAAGGAAATTTAATGTCCGGTCCAACAGCAACCGAACAGGACGACCCCGAAGACCGAACGACGACACCTGAGGGATTGGCCGAAGTTCTGAAGGGAGCACGAAAACTTGTACCGAATTTCCCCGTCAATATGAACATCACGACTTTTGCGGGAGTTCGAGCAAATACGGAGTCAGGAGACTTTGAGATTTCGGCGTTAAAATCTCCGCGCGGTTTCGTCAATGTAGCAGGTATCAAGTCGCCGGGCTTCACGTCATCACCGGCAATTGCTGAGTATGTCGCTGAACTCTTGAAGGAAGAATTATCCGACGTAATCACTCTCACGCCTAACGATAAATTTATTCCTGAGCGTAAGAACATTCCGAGATTTCTTTATCTTGACATGGACGCGAGAAAGAAACTTGCTGAGAACGACCCGGCTTATGCTCAAATCGTCTGCCGTTGTGAGACCGTAACCGAAGGCCAAGTTCTTGAAGCGATTAGACGAGGGGCACGAACAGTTACGGCCGTTAAGATGATGACGCGTGCAGGAACAGGACGTTGTCAAGGAGGCTTCTGCTGTCCTAGAGTTGCTGAAATTTTATCGCGTGAGCTTGGAATTCCATTAGACGAAGTTACCAGACACGGCGGGGAATCAAAATTGCTTGTTGGCAAGACGAAAGAATTTCTGTTGAAGAAAGGGGAGGCTCATTAATGGATAACAAGAAGATTGACGTATTAATTATCGGAGCTGGGCCTGCCGGAGTAGCCGCAGGAATTGGAGCGCGTAAAGAAGGAGCCGAGCGCGTTGTTGTGCTTGAGCGAGATTGGGATTTAGGCGGAATTTTACAGCAATGCATTCATCCGGGCTTTGGACTTCGCACGTTCAAAGAAGAATTAACCGGGCCTGAATACATGCATAGATTTATTCAGCAGGCTCACGAAGCTGGCGTTGAGTTCCACACAAACACGATGGTGTTCCAGATTGACAAGGAAACAAATACCGTCTGGACGATGAACAAGGAGCGAGGAATTGAGGCGTTAAATCCCGGTGCAATCGTCTTAACTATGGGATGCCGCGAACGACCACTCGGAGCAATCAGAATTCCCGGAGGCCGCCCGTCTGGAATTTACACGGCAGGAACCGCACAGAGATTTGTAAATATGGAAGGCTATATGCCCGGCAAAAAGGCTGTAATTCTCGGCTCTGGTGATATTGGCCTGATTATGGCTCGTCGAATGATCTGGGAAGGCGCGGAGGTCGAAGGAGTTTATGAAGTAATGAGCTGGCCCGGAGGCTTGCGAAGGAATATTGCTCAGTGCCTCGACGATTACGGAATTCCTTTCCATCTTAGAACGACGGTAACGAAAATTCACGGCCAAGACAGACTTGAAGGCGTTACGGTCGCGAAAGTTGACGAGCATATGACACCGATTAAGGGAACAGAAAGATTTGTTGAGTGTGATACACTTCTTCTCGCAATCGGCTTAATCCCGGAAAACGAGCTTTCACGAATGGCCGGAGTTGAAATTCACAAAGTTACAGGCGGCCCCGTCGTTAATGATTTGCTCCAGACAACGAACCCCGCAATCTTCGCTGCTGGAAATGTCGTAATCGTTTATGACTTAGTCGATAACGTCAGCGATGAGGGCTTAATCGCCGGAGCGAGTGCCGCAAAATTCGCCGCTGGAAAAATTTCTGCTGATGCAAAACGTATTCCAGTTCGTGGCGGTGAAAACGTTCGGTTATTCTCACCTCAATTCGTAACTGGCGAGACTGACACGACAATTTTCATGCGAGTAACTCATCCGATTGAACAGGCCTGTAAAGTTTTTGCTGAACCTGGACTTTACTCACAGAGATTGCGTTATGCGCGTCCCGGCGAGATGAACGAGGTCAAGATTAAGGCTGAACAGATTAAAGCGGCCGGAGATCTGAAAGAAATTGTGATTGACATTCAGCCGGTGTAAATTTATTCGTGTAAAATGCGGCTTGACAGGAAATTTTATATTCAGCTGATATTAAAGAAGGTGAAAGTTTTCATGAGTGAAGAGAGAAAGTTTATATGCGTTTCGTGTCCTCTTGGATGCGGCTTGAGTGTAACTCTTGATGATGCCGGAGAAGTCGTGAAGGTTGAAGGCAATACGTGTCCTCGTGGGGCGAGTTATGCGAAGTCCGAAGTGAAAGATCCGCGAAGAGTTTTTGCGTCGACTGTTCGAGTTAAGGGAGGAAAACTTCCTGTGTGTCCAATCCGAAGCAAGACTCCGGCACCGAAGGGAAAATTATTCGAGATTGCCGAAGCCGTCGCGAAACTTGAGGTTGAAGCTCCGTTGAAGATTGGCCAGGTATTAATTCACGAGGTCTGCGGAACTGATGTTGATATTGTAGCTAGTCGGGACTTGGCGGCTGTGTAAGAGAATAAAAGTTTGTCCCCCGTTGTTAATTGGCGGGGGATTTTAATACTGAAGCAATAATTTCATCTCTATGTTGTTCGAGTATATCATGTTTGAAGTGTACGTGATCTGAGAACCAATCTTCAGGATAATACGTAATTTTCTCTGTAAAATCTCCGAGTAAATCTTCAAAGTCGAAATCTTTTACGTCTTGATTAAAATTTTCCCAGTCATGATTTTCCGGAATATCTTTAACAGGAAGAGGACATACATAAAAATTCACATTATGTTCTCGGCATAAATCCCGCATCTTGTTGAGATAAATAATTGCTGTTGGTGATAGTCGCTTTACGTATTTTTTCTCGGGTTTTTTCTGGATACAAGCAAGATACTGACGCATAAAAAAATTATTATTTAGCAAAGAATCTTTAATATATCCGTTATGTACGAAAAATTTGCCGAATTTATGATAAAGCATCTCGCGAGTTTCAGCTTCAATCAAGTTCATATTCTCATCGTTCAAGAAAGGAATTAAGAAATATTGATATGTGTAATTCATGTATAAATCATTGCCAAGACTGCCGGGAATAATTATATAATACGCGTTTTTTGTCTGGGGATTATTTTCAAGATACTTTTTCAGTAGTAAATATGTCCCGCAAGGAGTTATTGCCTGATTACAGCCTAAATGTGAAAAATTCTCGCTGTCTTTATTTTGAGGCCATACCTGATTACATACACTGTCTCCCAGAATTACGAAAGGACGGCCCGAATTATGCTCGGCTTTCTCGATTACGTAAAACACTTCACCAGCAAGCCCTGTAACATTAGACGATAAGCAGAGTAAAATCAAATAAACTAATGCAATAGAAGCTGTTGACGTAAGAATTATAAGTGAAAGTTTTGCGATAAATTTTTTCATTCTTTATTCTCCATCAAAATTGGAAGTAAACGAAACTTGCATTAGTTACGGCGAAAGTTACATAAAACAAAAAAATTCCCGTCGTAAACATGTTATAAATCAGCCATCGAGAGCAAATATTTAATGATGAGATTTTTGCGAGAGTATCAAGTTTCAACGAGAAGAAATCGTATAATGCCAGAATGCCCCCAAGTGTAAAAGTTAGGACTAAAGTACGTTTCATTCCTCCGATGCCTTTAGCCGTGAGAATATAACTTTTGAGATTAGGCAGACCGTCAAAAATATGAGAAAATACATAAAATGCTTCATTGAGATTATTAGCCCGGAAGAATACCCAAGCAAACATGCAGAATGTAAACGTCATCAAAACTCTCATAAGCCAGATTATTCCGTGAGGCTCGTTATTCTTTTTATGCGTGAAACCTTCGTTATTTTCTGGCGTGAGTTCATGAATAGCCTCTGAATTTCTCACATTAGGTTCATCATGCTTCTTTCGCGTGAAAATATTCTCGATGATTTGCGCGGCTCCGTGAACAGCTCCCCAGATTACGAACGTCCAATTTGCCCCATGCCATAATCCCGAAATTACGAACGTAATCATCAAGTTCAAGTATGTCGAAATTTTCCGCAACGATTGCCGCCCAACGGAATATACACGTAATCTCTGAACCACGTTGATAATGAAATATGCCACCGGCTCCAAAATTCCCGGATACTCGCGGAGAAATAAGGGCTTCGGAAGTTCTCCATTAAGTCAATCCCGAACAATTTAGCACAGCCTCTCGCAATGTCGCTGTAACCT
>JAFTCP010000158.1 GCA_017454625.1 Synergistaceae bacterium | reverse complement strand
TTTGGTGGAGGCGGGGAGAATCGAACTCCCGTCCGACGCGGGCCAATCGTGATGGCTACTACAGGCTTATTCTCTGTTAATTGTCGTCCGCTTCAGGTCAGAGACACCCTTTAGCTTTCCTAGAGCTTTACGGGTCTATCACCATGCCCGGCTCTGTACATGGTGGGGAGCTGCTTTTCATGACACCTCCGGCGAACCAGCAGCATTGTCCGTCCTTCGGCGTAGCTGGCACTAGGCCGCTAATGCGAAATTATCTTCGACTTTTATTGTTTTGTCCGATAGTTTTACGGGTTGTTACAGACTTCCCCCGGCCTGCTCCTTCAGACCCTCCTCACGCCGTCGAAACCTAGCGCCCCCAAGTGTCTATTAATTATTGCTAATCGTCGTCATCTCGTCCGTTGCGTCTCACAGCTCGCGCAATATTCCTCTTAGCTTCTCGGTCAGCAATCATATCACGCTTATCATGAGTTGTTCGGCCTTTTGCTAAAGCTAACTCAACTTTCGCACGTCTGCCGTTCTTGATATACACGCTCAACGGAACAAGAGTTAATCCCTTCTCGCGAATTTTGCTGTTCAGACGAATTAACTCGTGCTTATGCATTAATAATTTTCGGTCGCGTTCTGGCTCATGATTATAGTATGTCCCTTTGTCATACGGCGAAATATGAACTCCAAACAGCCACAATTCCCCGTTCTCAAGTGAAGCATACGAATCCTTAAGGTTCAAATTTCCCGCACGCACGCTCTTAATCTCAGTTCCGGTTAAGACTATTCCACACTCGAAAGCATCAAGAATAAAATAATCATGCCGAGCCTTCCGATTTTGAGCAACCGTTTTATTTTTTGCATTGTTAGATTCAGACATGAGGGGAATTTTACACTAAATTAGATATTTCTGCAAAATTTTCTCCTTCTTGCCGGCAAGTAAACTCAAATTTTTATTGGCCCGCGTAATTTCCTCTTCAAGTTTCAGAACTTCATTCATCGCTTCGGTTTGAGCTTTCATGTCAGGAACCGCAAAAGTTATTCCCCTCACTCGGTCAAGCGACGCACGAAAACTCCGCGAAAATCTCATATTCATTCCCTCGCGTTCAAGAACTCTCGCCATATATCGCGGATGAACTTTGTCCGTAATCACTCTCAAAACTCCGCAGTGGTCCGTCGGATAAAATTCTTGTCCCTTCTTCATGAAATTCACCATAAAATCCCCGTCAATCCCCCACAAAACAGAATCGCTCGTGAAATCTTCAAACCCTTTCAGTAACTCATCAACATAACCGAACGGCTCAAAGACATTTGCGCTGAACACAGGAATTTTTCCGCCGTCAATAATCTCCGAGTTCAATACACGTTTCCCGATTATTAGTGTGAAAGATTTTCTGTCGTCAAGTGAAAGTTTCGCAACAACAGGCCGCCCCTCAAGCTCACGGAACAAACTTTCGATTTTTTCGCGGCATATCTCAATCTCAGCAAGATATAAATCTTCTTCGGCATCAACTTTTTCACACTCATTCACAATTTTACGCTGTATTACTATCGGCGGAAGAGGAATATTCATGCTCTCGTAGAAACTCAGAGGAACTCGTAAACGTCCTGAACCCGTTACGGACGACCAGGCGGCTTCACGAATAACATTTTGGTTCAAGAACTCGTGCAAAAATTTCGTCATGATAACTTTCTCATCACATCTGAAAACGTAAAACTCACTGCTGCCGAAGCCGATTTTGTTCGTCAGTCCCTCAGCAATCGCACACTTCATGTTCTCAGCACTCGACATCATCTTTGCGGTGATAATATCGCCTTCCTCGAAAAACGTATAGCTTCCTGTCCAAAGTTCACGAATTGGCCGCTTAATCATCGTCGTAATTCTTCCGCCAGAACTCACCGAAGACATATCAACGAATGATGCTTGTGTGTCGTCTGGAAATCTTCGCGCGTCAGACTTGGGAACGTTTATCACGCACACGGAGGATAATTTTGCTGTCTGATATTTACTCTCGAATAAAAACTTTTCCCGATTGCTGGTGATAATCGCCGCATTAAATTTCACTCGTGAGAAATCCAGCATCTCGCATGTTCTCACAACTTTTGCGTATCTCGTGTTGTCTTCGGTCAAGCTGACTTCTTCATCAGTGAATGATTGCCTCACAACGTATGCTAGAGTTCCTTCGGCTTCACGGTTATTTTCGTCGTAGAGTTTTCCGCCCCTCACAGCAATTTTTATTCCCTCTTCGCCCTTCTTGTTGCTCCAGTCATAGCCGAGAAATTCTTTTTGTCCCGCGTTATCCGAAGGTGCGAGAATTATTGTTGTGTTTTGCGAGTATGTCAGGCCGTAATAGAATACTTTTTCGCGTTCAATCACTTTTGCCCATTCGTAAAATTTTCGTTCGGGTAACTTTTTCACGCTGAAGGCTTCGAGATAATTTTTGAAGTATTCGGGCATGTCGTCAGCGTCAAAACTTTCATGAATAAATTTATCCCATTCTTCCGGCGTTAAGCCCTGAGTTTCAAGATAGCCCGCTAAAATTTTCTCGTCTTCCCAGCATTCTAAACTTCTGCCGTCAAAAATTGCGTCGATGCTGTCAATTATTAATTCTTCCCTCTTCGGCGGCTCAATATATTTCTCAAGGAACATTATAACCGTGTTTGTGCCGGTTGCTCCGAAAGTCTTGCTTCCGAGTTTGACGATTGCACGAAGTTTGAAGTTACGTAAAATTTCCTGACGCGCTCCGGTGTAACTCGTTGAATCGTTGCTGAGTATGCTTGAAGGCAGAATTACGGCGGCAATTCCTCCTGACTTTAAGAGCTGGGCAATTCGTTCAACAAATAAAACTTCGATTTCTGAACTGTTCGGGCTGATTTTGTCGAGCAGGTTAAAAGTGTTGTTCTTGATGCTGAGATGCTGTTTGAACGACGCTACGGAATAAGGCGGGTTCGCGGTCAGAATGTCGAATGTTCCAGGTTTAATTTTGTCGGAGTTTTCGAGGCCGTCCCCGAAGATTATATTGCTGTCTCCGGCTCCATGCATGAACATTGAGACTTTTGAAACCCGTGCGAGCCGGTAATCCTTCTCAATTCCATAAATAAAATCCCGCGTCCATGAGTTATTTTCGCTCTCGATGAAGAAATTCACGGCTTCAACAGCATCAATAAGGAAATGACCAGCCCCGCAAGCATAATCTATGACTTTCGGCCAAGTTTCAAATTTTTCCAGAGGCAGGCAGTCCCAGATAAAACGTGTTAAAGGCATCGGCGTAAAAAATTGGCCCTCGTTCTGCTTGAAGCCTTTGTTGAGGAGTTGTTCAAAGAGGTCGCCGAGAAGTTGATTTTTATCTGCATGGACGATTTTATATCTCTGGAATAACTGTACAACTTCGACTAAGATTTTTCCGTTCTGATAAAATAATTCCTCGTTATGAACGTCCTTGAAGGCAAAATCATTGTTTGAATAATATTTCAATATCCTGAACGTTCGGCGTAAATCCTCAATCGCGGCTTTTCGTCTGTGGCCGGTGTAGTTCGTGAATAAATGCTCGGGATAATTCGATGGAACATATGAAATCTCCTCACGCATAAATTCACGCATTCCCTCAGTGTAAAGCCGCTGCAATCTGTCTTGAAGCATCTCGTAATCATCAATTCTCGGCCTATACTGAAACTCTACCTCTTCATCATCATTCTTCATAATCTCGTCGACAAGTTTACAGATGAATAATGCAATTAACCTGTTAAATGCGTTTTCTTTGTCGCTGACGTTGTTATGACGTAAAATTTCCTCGAAAGAGTTTATTATCTTGTCGTCCCTCTCAAATGGAACCAAGTCTTTTTTACGAAGCGGCCTAATTCCAATGTCATACGCTGAAGTGTCAGGCGAAAAAATTATGTCGTCGTAAAGTTCGAGCTTGTAAGTTTCCTCCCAGACCGCAAATTTTTCCCTTGCTGAGTGAGCATTAATGTAGAGTTTCAAAGTGTCATCATGTCCGGCCTGAAGCAATAAATTCTTGTCGTCGGTGCAGTTTATAGCCGGAGATTTATACTTTATCGCTCCGTCCTGAAAATCTGAAGCATAAAGCACAAGCCATTTCGCCGAAATTTCCTGCTGCCAATATGAGAATAACTGTGCTCCGTCAGTTTTCGTGTCGTTCAAAGCATTATCGAACTCACGCCCCCAAGTTTTACACTCAATTATCATCAGGACATTATCGCTGTCTTTCTCGTAAACGCAAATATCAGCCCGCCCGCTCTTCTGAATACGTCCAAGCTGCCATAATTTCTCAAGCTCTAAGTCCTCAGGCAGATAACCTTTCGTTAATAACCTGAACACGCACTCAAAGACTACAAAGTTTTCATTAGCATCGAAAGTGTTATTATGCTCACGGCCTCGAAGTTCTGCGGGATAAATTAATTTTCCCTCCGTAAAGTCAGCTCCAATCGTGAAAGCTCCGAAATTATACGTGAAAACTGAGCCGGTTATGTCAGGCTTGAAACCGAGAAATTTTAACATCGCCTTGAAGTTCGCTGATGAAATCATGAAATTTTTTATGCCCTCGCGTGAAAATATTAATATTAGCCTCTATAACCGTAATATAATACTCGAAACAACAAAAATTTTTTACGTGAGGAGAGAAATATTTTGCCCATCGAGTATGAAAATGAGCTTGAATATTTTTATGATCCCGATGAATTTCACCGAGAAGTCGTCTATGTCGGAGTAAATTCTCCTGAAGCCTTCTCCCGCGAAGAAGCCAGAAATGCCGATAAACGAGCAATTGAAACTTTCGGAATTCCAAGCATATTATTAATGGAAAATGCCGCGATTGCCGTAGTCCGGGAAATGAAAGAGTATATGGTCTTCGCGATTGTCTGTTCGCCGGGAAGCAACGGAGGAGACGGGTTAGCGATTGCACGACACCTTTGCATAATGGGTAAAGACGTTCGAGTTTACATTGTCGGAGATCCGAAGAAAGGAAGCGAGGACTTCAAGACTAACCTAAAAATTATGAGCAAGCTAGCTCCGGAAGTCTTGAACACGATTAATGATGAAAATTTTGAGGAGTTCGAGAGCGCATTAAAAGGCTGTGAAACTTGTATTGACGCAATATTCGGAACCGGATTAAACCGTCCTGTCGAAGGCATCTATAAACGCGTAATCGAAGCTATGAACTCGCTGGCTTCACACATTGCTGCTGTCGATATTCCTTCAGGGCTTGACTGCGACACTGGCGAGGAACTCGGAGTTGCTGTGCGTGCGACGAAGACGATAACATTTCACAGGATGAAGAAGGGGCTTGACATTTCGCCGCAATTCGGAGGAGACGTTACGGTTTCATATATAGGTATTCCAAATTAATTTTTACAGGAGATGAAGTTTATCATTATGTTCAAACGTTTTGTGCCGGTAATTTTTTTATTGGCATTATTGGCCGGGCCGTCATGGGGACTTGATTCGAGTTATGACCCTTATCACCTTTACCCGCTCATTGACAATTCAGACTCCACAAACGCATACGCGCGCTACGGAAATTCTGACATAGGATTTTACTATCAGCTTCGCGACATCACGGGAGCTTCACGTCAAGACGTAGTTGCCGGGCCTCAATGGTTCGCGACAATCTACGAGAATTATTATTACTATTTTCATCATCCATCAGACAGCGAACATGCAGGAATTTACAGGAGGACAATGGGCGGAGAAATTCCCGAAGTTGATATTTCACTCGTCGGAGACATTCTGAATGGATTTGATTATGTCTTAGCCGAAGAGCCTCAGCCTTATGCACGATGGGTTGACAGAAATTTAATCAACACAAGCATGTATGACGTTTACCCGGACCCTCTCGAAAGTTTATGTTTAGTCTTGACGAACGGACAGGGTGAATTTAATCTTGACTTCGGAAACCCTTATGCGCGGCATTTCCCGTTCTGGTACGGCTGGGGTTCAGGCTCAACAATGCGATGGTGGCAGAATTACACTTATAATTCAATCAATGAGCCGATAGCCTTTATCGTTGACACGTCGACACAGAGCATCTACAAGAAGCAAAGCACGGCACGTTCAGCAAGTTATCCGATTGCTTACACGTACACAATTTCAGGGGATAATTTAACCGTTAAGGACACAGCGAATAATACCGTTTACACAATTTCAGGCGACAGGACAGCGGCGCATTACGTTCTTGATGCTGACGGAAATAACGCCTATTACGTAAGCGGTGATGTAATCTTTGATGCAAATAACAATTACACATGGGTTTACACAATTGAAGACGGCGACACTGCTAACGTAAAATACATCTGCGACCTCCGAAGTGTAAATGAATCCGTGAGTTTTTCGGGCTTCGATGACGCATACACCTTCACCGTAAATCCTTCAGCCGAACAGTTAATCAATCCTGCCGCATATCTCAACGCCAATATTAGACTTCGAGGAATGGACTCAGGAACTTACGGAAGCAAATTAGGTTATATGACATTACGACAGCGTGCGGACCTTGCAACCGGTTACAGCAATTACCGCGAGTTTACGACAATTCCTATGGTCATCGCTAACGTCTCTAACGGCAACGCCTCAACAAACCCGCTATACTTCGATATGATAGTTTTTAACAGCGGCGACGTTGTCAATCGCATAAAATACACTTGGGACGCTCAAAGCGACATGACGCAGGACTTAGGAATTTTCTACATGATGCAGCCTTATAACTCATCAACGCCGACTTATGACCTCGAAACAAGAATTACGAACAGGACAGGAACCCGCTATGAGTTATTCCGTTATGACCAGATACCCGCAAGGTCAAGTTCAACTGTGAGGCCAGCCGTCGAATACCGAGACAATTACGCGAGCATTCAGCCGGATTACTGGAAATATGATTTAACGCCGGATTTATACGGAACATTGCCGACAAGTTTTATGTTGGATGCTCACAGCCAGATTGCGCCGGGACTTGTTACGGTTTATCGCAATAATATCGGCTCAGGCTACGGAACGATTAACACGAATTATGACACAAGCGAGAGTTTCAGGATTTACGAATATTCAAGCGCTAACCCGAAAAATTTACGCCTGAATTATAAGCGTGTCGCCGGGATTACGTTAGACGAGGACGAGACAAGAAATAGATTATCGCTCTCAGGGGGAAGCGTTGAAACACTCGGATTTAATATGCGTTTTGCCGATGTTGTAAGAGATGACGACGAAACAGAGTATGAGCTTGAAAACTTGATGGGTAAGCCTCCTTTGATGATGCCCGTAAACTCAGCTAAAGTTATTCCGGCTCAATATTACGTCAATTC
Source organism: Synergistaceae bacterium (assembly GCA_017454625.1). Classification (GTDB taxonomy): domain Bacteria; phylum Synergistota; class Synergistia; order Synergistales; family Aminobacteriaceae; genus JAFUXM01. The sequence continues at coordinate 8,288 of JAFTCP010000158.1, read as the reverse complement.
TTCGGCTTTGAACTCATTCACGATTAACAAGCCTTTAGCAGAATATCTTGATGAAAGTTATCTTAGCCGCGTTTATAATTTCGTAACGTCTAAGGACGAAAAAAGCAATGACGTAACAATTGACTTAGCGACGCACACAGCAATTCAGCCGGTCGCAATCAGGTTCAGAATTCCCCGACAAAATCAATTGCTCGTAAATCGCTGGGCTCAGCTCGATAACGCTTCAAATTCCCGTGAACTCTTTGAACGTTTCTCTAACTTCGGGACTGTCTGGGTACGTTCGGAAGCCATGAAAGATAAGGATAAAAATTTACTCTTGACGGTCAATGAAAAAGGGAGCGATAAAAATGTAAGCGCTGGGGACTGCGTTAGAGCCTTCACGTATAACGATGAATTATATCTTGAGTTTATAGTTTTCATTGCTGACTCTAAGAGCAGAAAGTCAACACAGGGAGCTTATATCGAACTCTTCAAGGACGACAATATCCCGTATATTTTAATCGGCGATGGAGTTAACGACGGCATTATTAATCTGCAATTTTACATAGGAGCTAACACGGATAATCCGACGACGCGAGACAATACAACCTCTAATGATAATCAGCCTGTTAGTAATGGAGAAGGTTCCGGAGGCGGCGGAGGCTGTAATTTAGGATTTGCCGGAATATTAGGGCTTGTGATATTGGCCGGAATTATGCGAAAACGATAACGCTAAAAAGTTTCCCCCCGTTCGTGATGAGCAGGGGGATTTATTTTTCTCTGACACTCTTAATGATAGATTGAGCGTTCAAAGTTTCCTGTCATTCAGAGCATTAATTTTCACTCTGCGACTTCCACAAAAATATGATAGATTGACCTTATTGCGCGTTCAAAGTCCTCATTGAGAACTCCAACAATGATATTAAGCTCGCTGGCTCCTTGATCTATCATTCGTACGTTAATTCTTGCGTCGGCCAATGCTCTGAAGATTTTTGCGGCTGTTCCCGTCTGGGATTTCATGCTTCGACCGACGACGGCGATTAAGGAAATTCCGGATTCGACTTCGAGGGATTCAGGCTCAACGATTTTAGCTATCCGGCTCAAAACTTCCTGCTCATGCTCAATGAATTTATTCTCATGAACAATTACGGTCATCGTGTCAATTCCAGACGGCAAATGCTCAAGCGGGATATTATTCTCCTCGAAGCACTGAACAACTTTGCGATAAAAATCTGCCTGAGAATGCATCAAGTCTTTAGCGATTATGATTGAGCAAAAGTTTTTGCGTCCGGCAATCCCCGTAATCGTATACTTTGAGCGTCGCGCTGTGTTCTCGACAATCCATGTCCCTGCGTCTTCGGGCTTATTCGTGTTGCGGATGTTGATGGGAATTCCGGCCTTCTTGACGGGGAAAATTGCGTCCTCATGCATTACGCTCGCGCCCATGTAAGCGAGTTCACGAAGTTCACGATACGTTATGTTTCTCATGACTGCGGGATTGCTGACAATGTGAGGATCCGCCATAAGCAAGCCTGATACGTCCGTCCAGTTCTCATAAACTCCGGCTTTACACGCACGAGCAACGATTGAACCGGTAATGTCGCTTCCTCCGCGCGAGAAAGTTTTGATTTTCCCGTCAGAGCTTGAACCATAGAAACCGGGAATTACAGCACATGAGCATTCTTCAAGTCTTGGACCGAGAATAGAATATGTTTTGTCGTCGTCGAAGTTTCCGTTCTCGTCAAAGAAAATTACTTCGGCGGCATCAATGAACTCATAGCCTAAAAAGTTTGCCATGATTAACCCGTTGAGATATTCCCCGCGCGATGCTGTGTAATCCTTTTCCGGCTCATGTAACAATTTATCCTCGATTACGTCAAAAGCCTCTGCGAGTGAGAAATTTAGACTTAAGCCCTGTATTATCTCGTTGTATCTGTCCTTGACTGCTAAAAACGGCTCGTAAAAATTTTTCCCAGCAACGGCCAATTCATAGCACTCATAGAGCAAATCAGTAACTTTAATATCTCCGTCGTATCTTTTTCCCGGAGCAGACGGAACAACGTAAACCCTTGCGTCATCACTGCGGATAATTTCCCCAACTTTCATGAATTGTTTCGCGTCAGCTAAGGAACTTCCGCCGAATTTTACAACTTTCTTCATGAGCTACAACACTCTGAACTTCTGCCCGTCAGGTTTAGCCGGAGCATTTACGCTTGCAACAGGCTCTAAGTCTTCAAGTCCGTCTTTAACGTTTCGTCCGAGAGTTTTCGCGCATTCGATTACGTCAGAGACTACCGCGCTCGCTGTCGGGAGTTTTCCTGCGCCTCGTCCGTAAAACATAACGTTGTCTACCATGTTTCCCGTTACCATAATTCCATTGAACACGTCATTAACGCCGTAAAGCGGGCTTGATGCCGGGACGAGATAAGGAGCAACGTTGACGCTTTGAGTTTCAGCCTCATAAACTCCGAGCAATTTTATTGACATTCCTTGAGCTTCAGCGTCTTTGATGTCCTGTTGAGTTACGTTTGTTATGCCTTCACAAGAAACCTGCTCATACGAAAATTTTTTGCCTGACACGAGCGACGCAAGAATAGCAATTTTACGTGCTGTATCATGTCCCTCAACGTCAGCGGCGGGGTTACGTTCAGCAAATCCCTTCTCCTGAGCTTCCTTCAAGGCATCCGCAAAATCTTTTCCGGCTTTCATGTTGGTCAAGATGTAATTGCATGTTCCGTTCAGAATTCCCGCAATCCTCGAAACTTTCTCATGTCCGAACGCCTCACGAATTGTCCGCAAAACCGGAATTCCTCCGCCTACGCTTGCTTCAAAAAGGTAACTGCAATTATGTTCTCTCGCAATCGCGCTGAGTTCAACGCCGTATGCATCAACAAGCTCTTTATTCGACGAGCAAACAGAAATTCCATGCTCAAGGGCTAAGTGAGTGTAAGTGTAAGCCGGTTCCTTCCCGCCCATTGTCTCGCAGATAACTTTAACGTCTGGATCATTCACGATTATGTTAATGTCGTTGACGACACCGGGAATGTCGCGAATGTCAAGAATGTATTTCACGTGAAGATTGTCGCCAAGAACGTTTTTAATTTCCGCCTGGTTCTTCTCGATGACCTCAGCAACTCCGCTTCCGATATTGCCGAAACCTAATATTGCAATGTTTATCATTATTTATTTTTCCCTCTATATGTTATTGGGGGAGCATAAATTTCACGTTCCCCCTCAAATCGAATGTTTTTGCTTTTTTCAACAGTAAAGACACAAAAAGTTTTTCATGATAACTTCAGCGTCCCCACTAAAATTATTTCGCTTCAATATATTTCTGGTTCACTAAGAGTTCCGCGCATTCAACAGCACCGCCAGCCGCGCCGCGTAACGTGTTATGAGAAAGACCGATAAATTTCCAGTCATAAATTGTGTCAGGTCTCAATCTTCCGATTGATACGCCCATTCCGCCCTCATAATTCACGTCAAGAGCAACCTGCGGCCTGTTATCCTCGTTGAAGTATTGAATGAACTGTGCGGGAGCTGTCGGGAGTTTTTCACGCTGGGGAATTCCTGAGAAGTTCACGAGCTTATCAATGAGTTCTTCCTTTGATGACGGAGCTTTACGGAACTTAACGAATGCTGCCGCTGTATGTCCATAGAGCACGGGAATTCTTACGCACTGAGCGGAGATTGCTGGTTCAGTTGCCGCGACGATTTTATCTCCCTCAATATGTCCGAAAATCTTCAAGGGTTCTTTTTCGCTCTTCTCTTCCTCGCCGCCGATGTAAGGGATTACGTTTCCGACCATCTCAGGCCAAGTTGAAAAGTTTTTGCCGGCTCCGGAGATTGCCTGATAGGTCGTAACGATTGCTTCGTAAGGCTCAAACTCTCTCCATGCCGCGAAAGCTGGAGCGTAACTCTGAATTGAACAATTAGGCTTGACGGCGACAAATCCCCTTGAAGTTCCCAAACGTTTACGCTGAACTGAGATAATCTCGGCGTGTTCGGGGTTTATCTCAGGAATTATCATCGGAACGTCAGGAGTCCAACGGTGCGCGGAGTTATTCGAGACTACGGGAGTTTCTGTTTTTGCGTATTCGTCCTCGATAGCTCTTATCTCTTCTTTGGTCATGTCTACGGCGCTGAACACAAAATCGACTTCGTCAGCAATCGCCTTCACATCATTAACGTTATGAATGACTAAGTTTTTCACGTTCTCCGGGATTGCCTCATCAAGAAGCCAGCGTCCAGCAACAGCCTCTTCGTAAGTTTTTCCCGCGCTCTTCGGTGAAGCCGCTAAAACGCGAATATCAAACCATGCGTGATTGTGAAGTATCTGGATAAATCTTTGTCCTACCATTCCTGTTGCGCCCAAAACTCCGACGCGTAATTTCTTCTGCAAGTTAATTCACTCCTTATGAGTAATAATAATTATGCTAAATCTCTGTTGCAAAAATTTTCTGCATAGTATACCACCCTTGAAATTTTATCAGCTTGTTAATTCAAAAATTCACAGCAAAATAGAACGTGTTATATTTTCCCGCTAAAATTTTTCCGACAGCGTTAAACATAAACCGCAATAATCTAGTGCATTACTTAATGGCAAGTACGCTAAATTTCGCTATAATACACATACCCAAATAAAATTTTCAATTCAGGAGGTAAGTTTTCCGTGAAAAAATTCATCACAATATTATTCACAGCAATACTTGCGCTCTCATTATGTGCGACCGGACTTTTTGCCGCAGAAGCTGAGACACCCGAAACTCCCGCACCGGCTTCATCAGGTTTCAAGTTCGATCACAAAATCATTATCGTTTGTCCTTGGGGCGAGGGCGGCGGCGCTGACTCAACACTTCGTGCGATTACTCCTCTCATCAAGGAAGCTACAGGCCAGGAAGTTGAAGTCCTGAACATAACCGGAGGCAACGGCGTAAACGGAGCTTCTTATGTCCGCGAACATGAGGCTGACGGTTATACCTTCATGCTTGGAACTCAGAGCTTGTTAATCCAGGACGTTATGGGAGCAATGCCCTTCAAGTTCATGAATGAGTTTGTGCCTGTCGCAAGACTTGTTCACGCAATCGACGTAATCGCTACTTCAAGGCGTGCAATGGAAGAACGCGGCTTTAAGACTTTCAGCGAACTTCGCGATTACATCAAGGCTCACCCGTTCAGCGTCAGCATCGGAATGCTCACGAGAATAGGCGTTGACGGCTTATCATTCCAGCAGGCTACTGAAGGCTTGAATATTCTTGAAGTCGATTATCCAACCGGCGGCGGTATGACGAAGGCATTAACTGAGGGACAAATTGACCTCATGGTTACGGGAACTCAGGAAGTCGAAGATTTAATCCAGGCTGGAGAGATTATCCCGCTGTTAGTCTTGGCCGAAAAGAGAATGAACAGGTATCCTCAAGTTGAGTGTGCAAAAGACTTAGGGATTAACGCATTCTTAGGTTCAGAACGCGGACTTTTCGCGAAAAAGGGAACTCCTCAGGAAGCAATCGACGCTCTTCGTGCAATCGTCGCTGACGGCGTAAAAACTGAAGCATGGAACGATTTTCTCCAGCAGGGCGGTTATGACGAAAGACCGGGCTACGCAGATGCTCCGGAATATCAGAAGGCTCTTGATGACGAATACAAGACTTTCACGGACATGTTGAAGCCTGCAAAAGCCTCTGACAAGAAAGCTGCTCCAGCTCCGTCGCCGAAACTCGCAATTATCGGCTTCGTGATGGTCTTAGTGTTAATCATCTGCCTCATCAAGAAGATTATTATTCCGCCTATCGCATTTATCCTTCTTCCGACGATTGCGGCCCTCGTTGCTGGATTTGATCCGTTAGTCGTAAATAAATTTGCGGCCTCAGGAATTAGCAAAATGGTCTCGACAGTCTCACTGTTCGTTTTCTCAATTTCATTCTTCTCACTCATGAGCGATCAGGGAGTTTTCGATCCAATCGTTAATTTCCTCATCAAGAAAGCCGGAACAAATGTAACTCTCGTACTTCTTGCGACTGCGGCAGTTGCTGTAATCGGACACCTTGACGGTTCAGGAGCTACGACGTTCATCATCACAATTACAGCTATGCTCCCGTTATTCAAGAAATTGAAGATGGACAACAGAGCTTTGATGATGTTAATCTGCGTTGCAATCGGCGTTATGAACGTATGCCCGTGGGGCGGCCCGACGATTAGAGCGGCTACGGTTCTTGAGACAGACCCCAATTTGTTATGGCATCGTCTTCTTCCTGTTCAGGGAGCTATGCTTGTGATCACGTTTGTGATTGCAATATTACAGAGTGGCATTCAGCGTAGAAGAATTAAGAAGCTCGGACTTACGATTGATGATACAGCTGATGAAACCAAAGCCGAAGACAAAGGCCCGAAGGTTTCAACGGCTCTTCAGTGGTACAACTTCTTAATCGTCGTCGCCGTAATCGTCATTCTCATGATGGGACTTCTCAACCCCGCGTATACGTTCATGCTTGCATTGGCCTTAACTCTTCCGTTCAACATTAAATCGCTCAAGGAACAGAACGCGAAACTCAAGAATTACGGTGTTGCGGCTATGTCAATGGTCGTTACGTTGTTTGCGGCAGGAATTTTCACGGGCGTATTAAGCGGCACAGGAATGCTCAACGCTATGGCTTCGGCAGTCGTTACGGTAATCCCGCCGGATCTCGGACGCTACACTCACTTCATCGTAGCATGCTTCGCAGTCCCGTTAATCATGTGCTTAGGAACAGACAGCTTCTATTTTGGCCTGCTTCCTGTCGTTGTTGGCATCGCTTCACAGTTCGGCGTTAATCCGATGGATGTCGCTTGCGTGCTGCTCGTAGCTGAAAACGTCGGAGTTATGATTTCCCCGTTGAGCCCGGCAATGTATTTAGGCTTAGGACTTCTTGAAATCGACGTAGGCGAACACATCAAATACTCTCTCGTTTGGATTTGGGGAGTAAGTTTGCTTGCAATCGCGGCTTGTATCGTACTCGGAGTTACTCCGCTGTAGAGTTTATTGCTTAATCTTTCGTAGTATAAAATTTTTTGCTGTCGTCAGGTGAAAATCTTGGCGGCAGTATTTTTTGTGTAAATTGGGATCAATTTATCTGTCAGATGGAAATTCGGAAGGAAACGTTTTGTGCATAAAAATTATCTGTTGTCGGCGAAAAGTTCAGCAAAGTTTTTTCATACATAAGGGAGTATGTTTTGTCTTGCTAGTAAATTCACCAAAGTATCAATAAGTTATCTTTCGTTTTGCTGTCGTTTGTAGGAGAAGCTATTTTTTCCATAAAGTTTAGTGATAATATACATAAACATTCACATTCAAAGGAGGAAAAAATATTATGATGCGCAAATTTTTACTCGCAACTTTCATTCTCGCGTTATCAATTTCGTGTGCTTATGCTCAGATTGACGAAGCTACAGTTAATGCGGCATGGGCGAAAATCTCGAAAGCTGACGGCTTCAAGACCATAGCGATAACCTACGAGAAAGATGCTTCACCTAATGCTTGGGTAAAATTCCAGTCGCAAAACAACTTCAGCGTTCACGTTACCGCCGGTTTGATGAAAATTCTTAACAACGAGGACGAAATCGCCGGAGTCTTAGGCCACGAAATCGGACACGTCAGACTTGGACATTACAACAAAGGAGTTGGCCGTGCTGTAGGCTGGACAATATTAGGTTCATTGCTGGGTAAAGCCGGAGGAGTTGCTCAGGCTGTCGGTTCCATAGGAATGAACTTAGCGGAGAGTGGATTTAGCAGGGGCCAGGAAGTTGCGGCAGATGATTACGGGACGGAATTACTCAAGCGCGCAGGTTATGACCCTTACGGACTTTACAGAGCTATGAAGGCATTTGCTGATAATAAGTTTGTAACTCAGCCCAACGGCTTTAATTCCCATCCGCCGACTGAGAGGAGATTACAGCACTTACAGGCAAAAGCTAAAGCAGTGAGCGGGAAATAAATTAACGAGGTGATGAAATTTATAATGGCGAAAAAATTTTTGCTCGCAGTCTTACTCCTGATTTTTTCTGCGGGATGTTCTTACTCGGCAACTTCAATAATTGACGCTTCAGGCTTAAACAATGTCAGAAACGCACCGGACGGAGATTATCAGCTTGATGCGGATATTCAGCTGTCAGCGCGTTATAACTGGATACCAATTGACAATTTCAGCGGAACTTTCGACGGCAACGGGCACATAATTTACATCAGAATAGAAGCGTTCGACGAGGACGACGACAGATTATTGACTTATGACCGGGCATTATTCGGGACTGTCAACGGCGGAACAATCGAAAAT